>JAYOTQ010000008.1:0-36317 GCA_038150505.1 Opitutales bacterium
GGATGAAGTAACCGTTCTTCCTTCTGGGTTTAATTCACAAATCAAACAGATTCTACTGGCTGACCAGGAGGTGGATGAAGCATTTCATCCCCAATCTGTCACTATTTTGCTTGAAGATGAAATCGATGTCAGCCGAGGTGATATGTTGGTCAAACCCAACAACCAACCCAATAACTCCCAGGATTTAGATGCCCGCGTGTGCTGGTTTTCAGCAACCAAGAAGCTCACTTCGGGCAGTAAGTTGCTTTTTCGCCACACTTCCAAAGAAGCTCAGGTAATTGTTAGTGATGTGAAATATAAGATAGATGTTAATTCTCTGCGCAAAAATGAAGAGCAAAAGGAGTTATCCATGAATGATATTGGGCGTATATCCTTGAGAGCTTCCCAGCCTGTATTTTGGGACTCTTATCGCAGGAACCGTAATACTGGAAGCTTCATTTTGGTAGACCCCTTCACCAATGAAA
The DNA here is from genome assembly GCA_038150505.1 of Opitutales bacterium. GTDB lineage: Bacteria > Verrucomicrobiota > Verrucomicrobiia > Opitutales > Seribacteraceae > Chordibacter. Next base: position 465 of record JAYOTQ010000008.1, read on the forward strand.
CATTGGCCGCAGGAATGCTCCGGTAACGTTACAGAAGATTATATTTCCACAGAGATAACCTTGTCTTTTCACGCTATTTCACAAGATGCACAGCTTAAGTTGCTGATCTGATTTCATTTACAATGAACAATAAAACTTCATCCATATTCCTTGGCATCCTTCTTATTTCTTTAAATTATTCTTGCTTGCACAGTAAGGATGAGAATCGGGAGGATCCTGCAAACACAGGTTACACCTGGACACCTGAACACATGCATATCGGGGTGAGGTGGCAACCATTTGGCATGCCAGGATGTGAACTTTACGACGCCAATCGTCCGCTCATATCTGAGCACAGCAGTTACGCACAGTTTTGGGTTAGCTGGAATGCCGTGGAACCCACCCCAAAGAGCACGGACTATGAAAACCATATGTCGGGCTCGCTCAAAGCTATCGAACACGCGGTTGATTTGTGTGTAGAGAGAGGGGTTAAAGTAGAGTTCGTCTTGTGGCATACACCCGCATGGGCGTCCGTTTCCGGAAAGGGTGGACCCTGGCGTCCCAAACCCGGAATGTATGCTGAATTCGTCACCCGAATCGCCAAGCATTTCAAAGGCAGGGTGGACGCGTATCAGCTTTACCATGAGGCAAACCTCAAAGGGATGATGAATGATGCAGATACCACATTTCTTATCAATGAGATCTTCAAGGATGGGGCACGGGCTGTACGCAAAGTTTACAACCAAGCTCCAAAACTGCCCGTCATCCTATCTACTTCCGGCACATCCCCTTGTGAAGCCTGCGATGGCCGAGAGGGCCTTCAAGGAGGAAAGGGTGCAGTCGCTGTGGACGACTACTACGACCAGTTGATTGCATCAGAGGAATTAATGAAGGAAGTGGACGCATTAAACATGAATGTGTCTGACCATTTCAATGGATATGGCATGATGGACGGATTAATCATTCCTAATGTTTGGAGCCAATATGACTTGGTTAGGGAGAAGCTTGATACCGCAGGACTAAAGCACAAGAAAATCCTTTCATCTGAGTCCTGGATCGTTTGGGACGGATCTAACAACAACCACGATGTTAATTCAGACGGTCTTAAAAATGAATTAGATGCGTACGACAAAACCGTAACTATTTTTGGAAAGTTACTCGAGCGCGGATTGAACACTCTCAACATGCCCTGGTGTGATAATTCAAGCAGGTGGTCTATGGGACTGGTCAAGAGAGTGGACTACAACGGCAGGGTTAAACAGCTCCAACCCAAGTGGGTAACTCCATCCGTGGATGGTGGCCCAGATATTGTGACCCGCAAAATTAGTCTTCGCGGATCAAGTGACGACAACTTTATTCCCACCGAAGCTCCTAGTTCCGGTCTCCCTTTTACGGTGAAAGATTACACCAACCCGGGTGACCCAAACCACCTGCACTATTACATTTGGAAATGGTACTCACAAATATCAGCGGGATCAGATGAAGTTATTCGTCATGCAATCGCTGGCGAACGCGGAAATGATATCAGAGTTTTGGGCAATGGAATGACTGGAAACGAGCAGTACCGGATCGCATCGTATAACCGAACAACCAAAAAATTTCTGGTATTGGTGTACTCCGGTGGTGCCAATGGTAAGGGCTGGGCAGATGTGAAAATTCCTTCAACGATACAAAGCGGGGTGTACTACAACAATGACGAGTCATTTTCAGACTTTAGAGGCGAAGGCATCTCAAACGGGAAAAAATATAAAGCCAAAGTAATCACCAAGAACATAAGTCGAAAAGACGGCAAAGACATCGATCTATCGAGCTATACTTCAGGAAACCAAGTGGTCAGAGACGGAGAATTAACTGCCCGTGTAAATAGGATGAACAAATTCACTCTCATCGAGTTTTCTCCATCCCGATAGAATTATTTGTACATCTCTTAGTTCAAAAGTTTGCTTTTGTGTTGAGAAAAGCGGTGGGTTGAAAGTGCCTTCCTAGACTTCCGGGGAGACTTGCTTACGAGAACCAAAACAAATATACCAACAAGCCAGGCTAAGACGGTGTAATAAGAGATCTCGTAAAGAAAAAAGCAAAGTAAGCACCACAAAAGGAAAAGAAGCAGGCACGCAACCCGAACAGACCAAACTATAATCCTGCATGTGCTGAGTTTGTGCATTAGATTGCCGCAGTTTATGCAATAAGGGCTTTCATCAATTTCTGAATAAGTACCACCATCCAGGTTCGCCCGAGGAAAGGTGGTCCACTTTCTTTTATAATCTGTGTGGGACAAACAATGGGAGCACCAAGGCTCTTCCTTGTCCTCTAAATTGATTATTTCATCTTCCACACTCATGAAATAAAATACCCATCCACCACGCTTAATTCACTCTGAGAAAAGTTCAACTTCTGAAAACAAAAATTATGTAGCCAAGTACATCTTTAAAGTTGTCTATCATAGATTCAATGACTTGTTAGGTTTTATGGACCCACAACCCTCTCATCGTTGTGCTTCAGACGGGCACATGTTTCTAAACTCTGTCCAGGGGATAGGCCCGATCCTGTTAAATCGCCTATTGGGCAGGTTTGAGAACGATCCATGGAAAATCCTAAGCTCCACCCCATCTGAGTTATCAAATGTAAAGGGGGTAGGAAAACAACTGGCTCAAACCATTCAAAATGCACATGCTCATGATTGGTTAGAAAAAGAAAAGAAGAAGCTCCACCAAATGGGAGGGCAATTTTTAGTCAAAGAACAACTTCCTGGATTTCTCAATCAATTGCCAGACCCGCCCATAGGGCTTTACTCCTTAGGTGAAATTCCCACCGGTACTTTTGTCTCAATTGTAGGTACCAGAGGGCCATCTCTGTATGGAAAAAAATTTGCCAGGCAACTGGCATTCGAGCTGGCACAGGCGGGTGTTTGCATTGTTTCAGGCATGGCTAGGGGAATAGATACAGAAGCACACCTTGGGGCTCTTGATGCTGGAGGTAAAACCATTGCTTTTTTGGGTAGCGGGCTCGATGTAATTTATCCGCCCGAAAACCTTAGGCTTTATCAAAGGATTCAAGAATCTGGATCGGTGCTTTCTGAATTCCCCTTGGGGAAGCGAGCAGACCGGAGAACCTTCCCTATGAGAAACAGATTGGTCGCGGGGTGCTCAACAGCCGTTATTGTTATTGAATCTGCAAAATCCGGAGGAAGTATGATTACCGCAAAATTTGCCGCAGAGCAGGGCAGGACGGTGTTCGCATTGCCAGGGAGGGTGGACCAACCGGAGTCCCAAGGCTGCCTCGACCTGATTAGAGATGGAGCGATTCTGGTAAGAAATTCAACCGATGTACTAGAGGAAATCTTACCAATGATGGAATTGACCAAAACAACCAGTAAGGAAGCATCCAATGCGTCCAATAGTTCGCCCTTCGGACTGGACAGTGAAGAAAGAGAAATTATTAACCTGCTTAAAGGAGGCGAAAGGATGACCCTCGACGAAATCCAAAGCTCTCTCCGAGTACCAACTTCAAATATTAGTCCAACAATTACTATGCTTGAGATCAAAGGTCTTATTACCAAGCGACCCGACGGAAAGTTTGAGACTAATATTTAGTCTATTTCTATCTCGCACGAATTTGTATAGTTGCTTTTCCCCATTTTGTTTATTTGTATGGTTGCCAGTTTAGGGGAGCCCAAGGATGATGGGCTGAGATGTTGGATCCATTCCCACCAACGACCCTTTGAACCTGATGCTTCTTATGCCGTAGGGAAAACTTTTTACGGCCTAATTGGTATCTTCCAATAACTTAAATTATGATACAAAAAGTCGAAGATTCCAACACCCCAAGTTCTCTTTTCCCTAACTCTCGCAGGGTCTACTTAAAAGGAGAGATTCATAAAATTTCTGTCCCTATGAGAGAGATTTCATTGTCTGAGACTAATCTTCCTGATGGTTCCACCGAGAAAAATGAGCCCATACGCGTCTATGACACCTCTGGTCCTTGGGGAGACTCCCAGTTTCACGGAAAGGTAGAGAAAGGACTGCCTCCACTCCGGGAATCATGGATTCAGGCAAGAGAAGATGTGGAGAATATTGAAGGGCGCGATGTTAAGCCTTCTGATAATGGATTTTTATCCGACCGTCATGACCAAAGAACGCGTGAGCGCTCGCAGGAACTTCCAGACTTTGATCGTTCGGCAATCTCCGTTCTTCGTGCCAAGGGATCCCAACCAGTTACTCAATTGCACTATGCAAGACAGGGCATCATCACTCCGGAAATGGAATTTATTGCCATCCGTGAAAATATGAAGCTTCAAGCCCTGAACGAAAAACTGAAAACTTCTCCCGACGCAGCTTCGAACTCATTGAAGCACCAGCACAATGGTCAATCTTTTGGGGCATCGCTCCCCGATGAAATTACTCCAGAATTTGTCCGGGATGAAGTTGCTCGTGGTCGTGCGATCATTCCCGCAAATATAAACCATCCGGAGCTTGAACCGATGGCGATTGGGCGGAACTTTTTAGTGAAAATTAATGCCAACATCGGGAATTCTGCAGTCGCTTCCTCCATTGAGGAAGAAGTGGAGAAAATGAGATGGGCGACCAAATGGGGAGCCGACACCTTGATGGACTTATCCACGGGTAAAAATATTCACCGTACCCGCGAGTGGATTCTTCGAAATTGCCCTGTCCCTGTTGGCACAGTTCCAATTTACCAAGCCCTGGAAAAAGTGGGCGGAAAGCCAGAAGATTTAACTTGGGAGATTTTTCGTGATACACTGATCGAGCAAGCCGAGCAGGGAGTCGACTATTTTACTATTCATGCAGGTGTTTTGTTGCGTTATGTGCCCATGACCCGCAACCGAATGACTGGGATCGTCAGTCGTGGCGGTTCTATCATGGCAAAGTGGTGCCTCGCCCATCACCAAGAGAATTTTCTTTATGAAAAGTGGGACGAAATTTGCGATATCATGGCTTCTTACGATGTCTCCTTTTCCATTGGAGATGGATTGAGGCCAGGATCAATTGCCGATGCAAATGACCAGGCTCAATTTGCAGAGCTCAAGACACAGGGAGAACTGACCACCCGAGCCTGGAATAAAGGCGTACAAGTGATGAATGAAGGCCCTGGTCATGTGCCCATGCACATGATCAAGGAAAACATGGACAAACAAATCGAATGGTGCCATGAGGCCCCTTTTTATACCCTCGGGCCATTGACTACTGATGTCGCTCCCGGGTACGACCATATAACTAGTGGAATTGGTGCGGCCATGATTGGTTGGTATGGATGTGCGATGCTTTGCTATGTTACACCCAAAGAACACCTTGGCTTGCCCGACAGGGAAGATGTGCGAGAAGGTGTGATTACCTATAAACTTGCGGCCCATGCTGCAGACCTAGCCAAAGGTCACCCCGGAGCCCAGTATCGTGATAATGCCTTATCCAAGGCACGGTTTGAGTTTCGCTGGGAAGATCAGTTCAATCTCTCGCTCGACCCTGAAAAAGCGAAATCTTTCCACGATCAGACACTGCCCCAGGATAACGCTAAAACTGCCCATTTTTGCTCCATGTGTGGACCTCACTTCTGCTCAATGAAAATTACTGAAGATGTTCGTCGATACGCAGATGAGCATGGGTTCAACGACGAATCCGATGCAATCACCCAAGGGATGGCAGAGAAAGCAAAGGAGTTTCTCGATTCAGGCGCAGAGATTTATAGTGGTCCATCCACCAAAGAATGAAGATTTTTGTTAATGATACCCCAAAGGAAATCTCGTCTGGGATAGACTTAGCTTCTTTGCTAACCGAGCTGAACTTGCTTGAAGCAAAGGGCTGGGCTTTCGCAGTAAATGGTTCAATCATCAAAAAAAACATGCTCAAAGAGACGATTCTGAATGAGGGTGATCAAATCCTTCTCATACAGGCAACCCAAGGCGGATGAGCAACTTACCTCTAGCTATCCTTATTTCAGGAGCATCCATCCGGGATGGTGAGCCATCGATATTGTCTGATCTCTTTGAGGTGGGCTTGCAAAGGCTTCACCTTCGCAAACCAGATTCCACCCCCAATGAGCTAGCCGCTCTTTTGTCCAAGATCCCAGATGTGTATCACGAAAGGATCGTGCTGCACCGCCATCCTGAATTGTTGAAGGATTTTTCTCTTGCCGGCTACCATCATTATGCCAGTGAAAAGTTAGTTGATTGTAAGGGAACTAAAAGCCGCTCCCTGCATAAGCTTGATGAGCTTAAAGACTTAAAAGAACCATTGGATTACTGTTTTTTTGGGCCTGTTTATGAATCAATTTCAAAAAAAGGTTATGTGCCCAAAGTATCACTTCCTGAATTAGGCGGGGTACTTTACAACTTGAAAAAAACAAAATCCAAGACCCCTTTAATCTATGCATTAGGGGGAGTCAGAAGAAGAAAGATACCAGAACTTTTTAACCTCGGTTTTGATGGTGTTACCTTACTAGGTTCCATCTGGGGCAAGAAAGACCCCGTTGCTGCTTTTGAGAGATACCAATTTATGGAGCGGAGTGTCTGGGCAAAAAAGGAAAAAGATAAGGGATTGTTACAGAGACTTTTATCCAAGGATGAAGCCTGATTTAGTACGGAAACAATCGTTGCTCTGCCTCACCCGCGATGACCCTGATATTTCACACCTCGGGCAAATCGAAAGACTGCTTGATGCAGGGGCATCGTTTATTCAATTACGAAGCAAATCTTTGCCTTACAACCACCTCCTGCAGGAAACCGAAAGTGCTGTCAAATTAACGAAAAGCAAAGGGTGTAAACTGATCATTAATGATGATTATAAATTGGCAAAAAAGGTCGATGCAGACGGCGTTCACTTAGGGATTTCCGATGCTCCTATTGAAGTTGTCCGGGATTATTTGCCCGAGCAAAAGATCATTGGTAAAACCGTGCATTCTCTGGAGGAAGCACAGATCGCGCTTGAAGAAAAACCGGACTACATAGGCCTTGGCCCTTTTCGGAAATCCACTACTAAAACAGAACTCATACCAACCTTGTCCGAGCACGATTTGAAAGAAATCCTGAAATTGCTCCATCCCATTCCGGTTTTTTTAATTGGTGGATTAACCAGTAACGACTTCCACCTAATTGATCATTTTGGGATACAAGGCATCTGTTTATGTTCAGCCCTGCATTGCGAAGACAAGGGCAGTTCCTCCCTCCCTGAGATCATCCAAAAGAGCAGGTGCTTTGAACCTTCTATACATTCTTTTTAAATATGGAAAATGATACCTTACAGATTGGGGAGGAGTGCTTTTCATCCCGTTTGTTTGTCGGAACTGGCAAATTCTCTTCGGGCCTAGTTTTACAAGAAACAGTCAAAAATTGTGGCACCCAAATGGTTACCGTTGCGATGAAGAGAGCGAATCCCAACAGCAACGAGGATTCCATTCTCGATTACCTGCCTCAAGATCGTGTGAAAATTCTTCCTAATACCTCTGGGGTAAGGGATGCAAAAGAAGCGATTTTTGTCGCACAAATGGCACGAGAAGCTCTTGAGACAAATTGGCTGAAACTGGAAATCCATCCTGACCCCAAGTACTTAATGCCCGATCCTGTCGAAACCCTTCTGGCAACAGAAGAATTAGCCAAGCAAGGATTTACAGTCTTACCCTACTGCCATGCCGATCCTGTTCTTTGTAAAAGGCTTGAAGATGCCGGAGCATCTGCCGTCATGCCCTTGGGCTCACCCATTGGAACAAACCATGGTTTGAAAAGTCGCGAATTTTTAAAAATTATAATTGAACAATCGAATGTACCAGTTGTGGTGGATGCCGGGATAGGGGCTCCCTCCCATGCATCTGAAGCCTTGGAGCTCGGAGCTTCTGCCGTGCTGGTCAATACTGCTTTGGCTGTCGCCAATGATCCCCCTTCTATGGGGACCGCATTCCGGAAGTCAGTTGAAGCGGGCAGGTTGGCATATTTATCTGGGCTCGGAAGCACTCATCGAACCGCTCAGCCAACTTCACCCCTCACCGCATTTCTTGGCTAAAGCCACAACCAGCGATGGTGAACCAACTACATTTTTCAGATAGGCTTAAGGACATTCCTTGGGCTGCTACTTCCTCATCCTTAGAAAATATCAAGCGAAAGGATGTGGAAACCGCTTTGCAAAGAGAGGGGAGGGGGGGAGTGCAAGACCTCATCGCATTACTTTCACCCCTTGCAGCAGAGCATTACCTCGAAGAGATGGCTCAACTCAGCTACCGGATAACCCGCAGAAGATTTGGCAAGACGGTACGGCTCTTTGCTCCGATGTACCTGTCCAACGAGTGCAATAATATATGTGACTACTGCGGGTTTAGTATGAATAACCAAATCCCCCGCAAAACCCTTACCGATGCTGAAATCCTCCGGGAAGCTGGCATGTTGAAAAAAAACGGGTTTGATCACATATTATTGGTAACCGGAGAATCGAGCAGAAAAGTGGGACTGGACTACCTTGCCCACGCTCTTGATTTGCTCAGGCCTCACTTTGCCAACCTATCCATTGAAGTTCAGCCCCTAGAACAGCAAGCTTATGACACCTTAATTGAGCATGGCATGCATGCCGTCATGGTATACCAAGAAACCTACTGCCCCCATAGCTATGCAAGACACCACCTCAAGGGCAAAAAAACCAATTTTGACTGGCGGCTCAATACAGCTGACCGCCTGGGCGAGGCAGGGGTTAATAAAATAGGCCTCGGGTGCCTGTTTGGGCTAACAGAAGAGTGGAGGACAGATGCTCTTTTTGCGGGCATTCATTTGGATTACCTTGAGAAAAAATACTGGAAGACCAGTTATTCCATGTCATTTCCGAGAATGCGGCCCTACGAGGGAGAAAATATCGTTTCTGTAGAACTTCAAGATAGAGACCTCGTTCAACTGATTTGTGCCTTTCGTATATTTAACCATGAACTGGAAATCACATTGTCGACCAGGGAAAACCAACTCTTTAGGGAAAACATACTTCCCTTAGGAATCACCACGATGAGTGCAGGCTCCAAAACCAATCCTGGCGGATATGCAGAACCCGAAGAATCTTTGGAACAGTTTTCTGTTTCTGATGAGCGATCACCCAGTGAGATTTGTTCTATGCTTAAAGATAAGGGCTTTGATCCAGTGTGGAAGGATTGGGATAAAGCCTACGACGAGCCCAAGATCAGGAACCTCCTTTCCCCAGTAGAAAAAGAATGCTTAACTGCTTAGGGTAAAGTGGGAGCCTGACTGTAAAATTTCATCAGAATGGAACCGGCAGAACTCAACCAATACCAAAGGCACTTATCCCTCGATGGATTTGGGGAGGAAAACCAGCTCAAGCTCAAGAGGGCATCTGTATTAGTCGTTGGAGCTGGGGGTCTTGGGTGTCCAGTGCTCCAATACCTCACTGCGGCGGGTGTCGGTCGGATTGGAATTACGGACGATGACCATGTGGAAATCTCTAATTTACAAAGACAGGTGCTCTTCAGTCATGACGATGAAGGCGAAAATAAAGCACAAGTTGCAGCGGTAAAGTTAGCAAAGATCAACCCACTGGTAACCATAGAGCCCTATGCTCAAAGGCTTACCAGGGAAAATTGTGAGTCTCTGTTCAAGACCTATGACTTGATCGTTGATGGTACTGATAATTTTTCCAGCCGCTACCTGATCAATGATGCATGCGTACTTTTTAATAAGCCTTTAATCCACGGATCGATTAATCGTTTTGAGGGGATGGTAAGTGTATTTAATTACAACTCTGGTCCCACATACCGTTGCCTTTTTCCTGAGCAGCCCGATCCATCCAGCATTCCATCCTGTGCCGAAGCCGGAGTACTGGGAGTGCTTCCCGGCATCATCGGGACGATGCAGGCAGTGGAAGCCATAAAAGTTATCACAGGCATTGGCTCCCCCCTTTCCGGGCGTGTGCTCCTATACAATGCCCTAAGCCAAACCACCCGAACAATCAACCTGAGTGTAGATTCAAAAAACCGGGAGATCGATGCATTGCCCGAGGAGGTCATTTCTTGTAAATCCAACCCCAGTGATGTACAAATTAGCCAAATTGAGGAGATCTCTGAAGATCAACTCCAGCAGATGATGGGGCAATCAGCCGACCTGCAAATCCTCGATGTTCGGGAATCTTGGGAAAGAGAATTATTCAGGATTCAACCATCTGTTCATATTCCCTTAGGCAATTTACCCTCGAACCAAGAGGGTCTTTCCGTACTGGAAATAAATCCCAATCAAAATTTGGTTATTTATTGCAAGGCAGGTGTACGTAGCCGAGCGGCATGTGAAATGCTGCAAAAACTTGGTTGCTCCAAACTGTTCAACCTATCCAACGGAATGGACGGTTGGCTCAATCAATTCCCAGATCTTGTTAGCTCAGGATAATCCATGACGAAAAACATTGCTATCATCGGAGGGACTGATTCATCCGGCGGTTCTGGTATAGGTGCAGATTTGGCGACGATCGCAGATCAGAACTGTATATCTCACCCTGTAATCAGTGCCATAACCTTGCAAAACTCGAAACCTGCCCAAATCCACGCAATTCCCACCATTGCGTTGAAAAGCCAGCTTAGCAGTCTTTCAGCACTCTCTTTGGATGCAATTAAAATAGGCATGTTACCTGACGAGAATTCAGTTCTTGCAGTGTTTGAATTTTTAAAAAACTCCAACTACCCAAAAGTCATTCTCGACCCCATTAGGTATTCATCTTCAGGTATCGAACTAATTTCTGCAAAGGGCTGGGACACTTTAAGGAAAACCTTGGTTCCTCTGGTCGACCTCTTAACTCCTAATATAAATGAAGCCCGACTTTTGCTCGACATTGGAACCTCTGTGGAAATCCCCCCTAAGAAACTGGCAGAAAAATGCTTAAAACTTGGTTGTTCTGCAATAATGCTTAAAGGCGGACACGCAAATGATCCCGATTACAGCACCGATCTTTTGCTCATGAACAACAAGGACCCTCAAACTTTTAACTATCCGAGAATAAAAGAAGGAACCAAGGTTAGGGGCACGGGATGCAGGCTTGCCACCGCAATAGCATGCCAATGGTCGGTGACGAACAATCTCGAAACCAGTGTCTTTAACGCAGGGAAGTACCTGCAAAATTATATTAGAAATTCAGTAAGTTAACGGCCTAAAGCTTTTCTTATTAATTCTTCGGTGGAAACTTTTTCACCTAAAGATTCAGCCGCCCTTCGCACCGCCAAGTCTGCATCAGTTGCTTTATACCCAAGGGTTAAGAGTGCAGAAACCGCATCCCTGTAAGCGCTCAAATGATTGCCATCTGCAGGAATTGGTTCAGCCATAGCAGCAGGAGTGGATTGATCACCAGCAGTAGGTGGAGCAACCATTCCCTTAGGCAATACCTTATCTTTAAGTTCAACAACGATCCTCTCTGCGGTCTTCTTGCCCAGTCCTTGAGCTTTGGAGAGCAAACCTACATCGCCCTGAGCAATCGCATTTTTCAAAGTGGGAAGAGACAGAGAACCCAAAAGATTGAGGGCTATTTTGGGTCCTATTCCTGATACCTTATCCACGATCATACGGAAGAAATCCCGGGATTCCCGGTCGATAAATCCATAAAGTGTTTGAGAATCTTCTCGATAGGTTGCCTGAATGTGCAGTCTCACCTGTGCATCCAATGCAGGTAGGCGCTCTGAAGTAGTCAGAGGAACATGAATTTCGTAGCCAATCCCACCCGTTTGAACAACCGCCAGGCTAAGTTGGCACTCAACCAGTTTTCCCTCAATAAATGCAATCATGTCAGGGCCTACACTAAACCGAGCACATCCTGCATCGAATACAGTCCGCAGGGTTTACCAATTATCCACTTTGCGGCCCGGAGGGCACCGGCAGCAAAAATCTTTCGATCCGTTGCCCGGTGTGTAAGCTCAATTCTCTCACCAATCCCGGCAAAATAAACAGTATGGTCTCCCACCACATCTCCTCCCCGCAGGGCATGGGAACCAACTTCATCGACCGGGCGCTCACCAGGGAGCCCACTCCTCCCATGAGCAATTTGTTTATCAGTAAGCCCACGGGCATGTTTAAGAATTTCGAGCAATCGGTCTGCCGTGCCACTAGGAGCATCTTTTTTTAATTTATGGTGCATTTCCACAACTTCTGCATCAAAGCTTGAACTGGAATCAAGCACACGGGCAGCCTGCTCGGTCAGGTAAAACAAAAGATTAACACCGGTTGAAAAATTTCCGGCCCATACTACAGGAATTCCTGAAGTTACCTGAAGAATTTCCTCTTTCTCCGATGGATCGTGACCGGTTGTTCCAATAACCATTGGTTTTGCACTTTGGGCACAGATTCTTGCAAGGGGTAGGGTTGCTTCCCTGAGAGAAAAATCAATGACTACATCACATTGATCTATACCCTTGGCAGGATCATCTCCGAGATCGATAGGGAAGCTAATGTTGCACCCATGGTCGGAACTTATGCTTGAAATTGCCTGGCCCATCCGGCCACTGGCACCATTAAGTAAGATATCCACGCTCATCCGCAAACCTTCTCGCTTAAATTGAGATTGGACGCAATCTTTTGGAGCAAATTGAGATTTGCAACCGAAGGCCCAGTGAGAGGAAGACGAACTTCAGCTGACTCAATGATGCCAAAAATTTGCATCAGTGTTTTTACAGGCACAGGGTTGGGTTCGCAAAAAAGATCTGTAAACAAGGAGTAATTAGCCAAGTGAATCTCTCTCGCTTTTTCATAATCGTTGGCGAGTGCACAGTTCACTAACTGACACACAATTTCTGGTACCAAGTTCGATGCCACACTGACAACGCCCTTTGCTCCACAAGACATAAAGGGAAGGGTCAAGCCATCATCTCCAGACAAAACCACAAAATCTTCATCGATAATAGAGATGGTTTCTGAAACTTTGGCTGATTGGCCACCTGCCTCTTTTAATCCTGCAATGTGAGGATACTTTTCACGAAGGCGACAAACAGTCTCCGTGGCAATCTCAACTCCGCACCTTGAAGGAATGGAATACAAGACAATCGGTTTTTCTGTAGCTTCTGCGAGGGCACTGAAATGAACAAGCAGTCCCTCCTGGCTCGGTTTATTGTAATAAGGGGCAACGAGTAAAAATGCATCGGCACCAGCCTTATCAGCCGCCTTGGTTAGGGCCAAAGCCTCCGAAGTTGAATTAGCTCCGGTTCCTGCAATTACTAAGGTGTCACCTTCCAGCACATCAATACAGGTCTTGATCACCTGAAGATGCTCAGCCTCTGAGAGGGTGGGGGATTCCCCTGTGGTGCCACAGGGCACAACACTACTCACCCCTGCTTCTGCTTGCCTGAGAATTAAGCGTTCTAGATCTTTGTATGCAACCACACCATCGAGCATCGGAGTAACCAATGCTGTGTGCACACCATGAAGTCGATTCTTGTCCATTGTTTCGTTTTATGAGATAAGCCTACAAACACTTAAGTGTTCTTCTTCGACTTTTGTCGAGATAAACACATAGTGGTCAACTTTTTAATGGTGGAAACTCACAGGATTCGCAATTTTTGTATCATCGCTCATGTTGATCATGGCAAGACTACCTTGTCTGATCGGCTTCTCGAACGCACCCAAACCGTACTCCAGCGAGAGATGAAAGATCAATTGCTCGACTCCATGGATCTGGAAAGGGAACGAGGCATCACCATAAAATGCCATCCGGTCACTATGAAATATCGGGCACAGGATGGAAATGACTATTTATTCAATCTGATTGATACTCCAGGACATGTCGATTTTGCCTACGAGGTATCGAGAAGCCTTGCCGCCTGTGAAGGGGCATTACTTCTCGTTGATGCATCGCAAGGCGTGGAAGCCCAAACCTTAGCAAACGCACAGCTTGCTGATGCTCAGGGCCTTTCCATTATCCCAGTGATCAACAAAGTGGACTTACCCAGTGCAGATATCCCACGCGTTTCCAATCAGATTGAGGAAATCCTAGCCATCCCTTCGGAAGATGCAATTCACGCCAGTGGAAAATCTGGCATTGGAGTGGATGATATTCTCGAAGCAGTGGTCCATCGTTTGCCCAGCCCCCGGTGGGGGAACCACCCGAAACCACGGGCACTCATTTTTGATAGCCAGTACGATGCGTATCGCGGAGTAATTTGTTACATTCGTGTTTTCTCAGGAACTTTCCCTGTAAATGCAGGATTGATGCTGATGAGCGACCAAAGAAAAACCCAGGTCAAAGAGCTGGGTACTTTCATCCCTGCCCCTTCTCCAAAACCGACTTTATCGGAAGGAGAAGTGGGCTACATTGTTACGGGGATTCGTGATGTGGCTGATATTAAAATTGGGGACACATTGACCCTGACAGATACGGCGGCAGAAGAAATGCTTCCCGGATACAAGGAAGTACGGCCTATGGTTTTTAGCGGGTTGTACCCGTTGGATACATCCGATTATGAAAAACTTAAGCGTAGTGTAGGGAAGCTCCGGCTCAATGACGCCTCTTTCAGTTTTCAGGCAGAAACTTCAGTTGCCCTAGGCTTTGGGTTTCGATGTGGCTTCCTCGGACTTCTTCACATGGAAATCATTCAGGAAAGACTTCGCAGAGAATACGAAATCGACCTAATTTCGACTTATCCAAGCGTGATATACCGAGTGACTTTAACCACGGGTGAATCCATCGAAGTAGACAACCCCCTCGATCTTCCCGATCCGTCTGAAATTCAAAAAATTGAGGAACCTACCATAGTCGCGAGAATCCATGCACCCAACCAGTCGATTGGAGACCTTCTTGCCTTGGTTACGGAAAAGAGGGGTGCGTGTAACCATACTGAGACGATAGATGAAACCAGAGTGATGCTCACTTGCCATCTTCCTCTCAATGAAATACTGGTGGATTTCAATGACCGGCTTAAGAGCGTCACCCATGGTTATGGTTCAATGGATTACGATATGGATGAGTATGCAGAAGCATCCTTGGTGAGAATGGAAATATTGGTAAACAATGAATCTGTGGACGCATTCTCCACCATTGTTCACCGCGATAAAGCTGAAACCAGGGGTAGGGCACTTTGTTCTAAATTAAAAGAAATTCTCCCCAGGCAGCTTTTCAAAATTGCATTACAAGCCTCGATCGGTGGCAAAGTGATTGCTCGGGAAACCATAAGTGCGATGAGGAAAGATGTGACAGCCAAATGTTATGGTGGTGATATTTCGAGAAAACGAAAACTTTTGGACAAGCAAAAAGAGGGGAAGAAAAGAATGAAGCAAATAGGAAGCGTAAACATTCCCCAGGAAGCTTTTGTACAAATCCTTAAAAGCTCCAACTAATCCACATTGTTTTAGCCCTAAGCATTCAATCTCATCAGTAAGATGAACAAATTAGACCAAAAAAGAAAAGCCAGCAGAAGGGAACGAAAAGGAGCAAAAGAACTTTTGCGCATTGGGCAAAAAGTGTGGCTCTACAGGAAGGACAAGCTGCCAGCGATCGAGGAACGGGCACTGCAGATTGCCAACACCGCATTGTATGATGCCCTTAAAGATAAAACGACAACCGCCGAGTTACTGGAAAAGAAAGCCCGCATATTGGATGATGCTCTTCGAAATTCTGGCGGGCACTACTACCACAAGAAAAATTGGGTTGAAAATGTGGAAATGCTGCTCGTTGCAGCGATTGTTATTTTGGGAATCCGAAGTTTTTTTGTTCAACCATTTATCATTCCCACCAATTCCATGTATCCATCATTTTACGGAATGACTCCCTTTATCTACGAGGATAACCAGCCTCCTAACTTTATCGAACGGTGCGTGGATAAAGTTTTACTTGGAGCATCTCACTATCAATTAGAAGCAGAATCCAGTGGAACCCTGTATTTGGTCCTCCAAAATGGGTCCAGTCATAGGTATGTCCAAAGCAACTTTCCAAATGGCCGCTTTTTTATCATTCCAACCATGGCACGAAAGTATGTATTCGAAATCGGAGGGAAAGAGCACACACTACAAGTACCCGCAGAATTTGATTTAGATGAACTTTTAGCCAAAAAATTTGCGGGGATAGAAAACCTACGCGATTTACCCATGGTGGTTGCTCAAGACACATCACTTGCCCAGGGAAGATTAAAATTGTCAGACAAAAAATTCACCAAGGGAGAAATCCCACTCGCTTTTGATGTTCTTCTGGGAGATGCACTGTTTGTCGACCGTATGAGTTACAATTTCATCACACCCAAGGTGGGAGACCCAATTGTATTCCGTACAGAAAGCATTGATGAATTTAACCGGCAATTAAATCAGCAGACCTTTGCTCAAATTGGAGAAGATAAATATTACATTAAAAGATTAGTTGGCGAACCAGGTGATACTTTAGAGATTCAAGTTCCTGAACAGATTTTTACCAATGGAACCGATGTGCGAAAAGGCGTACCCGGGATTTTATTACGAAATGGAAGTGCCATTGAAGGCTCCTCCGCTTTCGTTCAGAACCGGATACAAACCGAAACATTTGCTAAGTCTTCCGACAGTGAACTCGTAAATGGATACCCTGGTTACCGTGCGGACGGATTATTATCCAACAAAAATCAAATACAAGTGCCTCATAAAAACGATCCATCCAACCAAACGGGCAAGAATGGTTATTTTGCTATGGGTGATAATTCTACAGACAGCCTCGACGGCCGAGCCTGGGGCTTTGTTCCCGAGAATGAACTGATCGGACGAGCCTTATTTATTTATTATCCATTCACTAAGCGCTGGGGATTAAGTAATTAGTTCGCACAATATACATTATGTCTAATTAGGAAGTTTGGTTGTGACAAAGCTCCCCAAGTGGTTACGCAAGCGTTCAGCAGGTGTATTGCTTCACCCAACCTCCCTGCCGGGTGGATATGGTATTGGTTGCTTAGGTGAAAGTGCTTACCAGTGGATAGACTTCCTCTCAGATGCAGGCATGACCTACTGGCAAATGTGCCCCGTTGGTCCAACCGGATATGGGGACTCTCCCTATCAGGTTTTTAGTTCGTCGGCGGGTAATCCCTACTTTATCGACTGGGACCCCCTTGTAAAATTGGGTTACATTCAGCACGACCACATCCTAAACTTGGTTTCACCCGCAGAGAGCCGGGTGGATTTCGGTTTGTTGTACGAACGGTTTTATCCGTTTATGATGCACGCATTTAGGGAATTTAAAAGTAATCCTGATCCACTCATTAAGCTGTACGGCAAAATTGAACTTTTTACACAGGAACATAAAGATTGGCTTTTGCCTTACTGCACATTCCAAACATTAAAATCCCAAAATGAATTCAAACCATGGTGGCAATGGTCGGAGTCAGACAGGAATCAATCCATCCATACCGATGGTTTTGACGAGCAAATTGAGTTTCATTCTTTTCTGCAATATTTGTTCCGTGCTCAATGGAAAAAGCTTCATCACTATGCCAAGTCAAAAAATATTTCATTAATTGGAGATCTGCCTATTTATGTAGCTCCTGATTCGGCTGATACCTGGAAAAACAAGGAACTCTTTCAGATTGATGATGGAAATGAATTCTCCTCGGTCGCCGGCGTTCCTCCCGATTACTTTAATGAAAAAGGTCAATTATGGGGCAACCCGCTTTATCATTGGCAAAATAACCAGGAAGATGGTTACCGGTGGTGGGTCCAAAGGATTCAGGATCAACTCGACCTCTTCGAGGTCTTACGAATCGACCATTTTCGAGCATTTTATGACTATTGGTCTATTCCCAAGGGCTCGGAAAATGCAGTCAACGGGAAGTGGGTAAAAGGACCGGGCATGGATTTTTGGAACAAAGTTGGAGCCCAATTTCCTGACCTCCCCTTTCTCGCTGAAGATCTCGGTGATATTAATAAGGGTGTCAGAAGCCTAAGGGATAAAATCGGGTTACCTGGCATGGCTGTTTTACAGTTTGCTTTTGATGGAAGCCCTAAAAACCTTTACCTGCCGCACAACCTAAAGCAGGAAGTTGTTCTTTACACTGGTACCCACGACAATGACACGAGCTCAGGCTGGTATGAGTCCGCACCAGAAAGCACCAGGTCTTTCTTCAGAAATTACCTATCAGTGGATGGATCGACTCCTGGTTGGGACATGCTTCGGTATGCCTACAGAACCGTATCACAACTAGTGGTAACCCCTGCTCAAGACCTTTTATCCCTGGGAAGTGATGCCCGTTTCAATAAGCCTGGCGAACCCTCAGGCAACTGGAATTGGCGAATGACAACAGGACAGTTCAGAGATCTCAGAAACCAGTCCACTGAATACCTCAGAGAACAGGCTATCCTTGCAGGAAGGTGGTCAAAAAGTTTAGACCATAAGGGTGATGTCTAGCTCTAGCCAATTATCGGGAGATTCCTCAAAAATTTCCAGCCTACTCCCCTACCTGCTTTACCTGAAGCCCCATTGGAAGGCATTTTCAGGCGCCCTCTTTTTTGGTGCGATTTATGGAGCATCTAGTGGCTTTGGCCTTCCCTTCATGACGGATCAGATCTTTCCGAAAATATTCCCCGCGGAGGAAAGTAGCTCTGCACTTACCAACTGGGACATTTTCATCTACATTTCGTGGTTTCCCTTAGTTTTTTTAATTCGGGGAGTAAGTAGTTTCTGCAACGCTTATCTGATTAATTTTTGCGGGATGAAAGTATTGGAAAGAATACGGGTCGAAGTTTTTGCCAAAATACAAAGGCTCCCGTTGTCTTTTTTCCAAAAGCACCAGTCTGGAGACCTTCTTTCCCGTACTACCTCCGATACCGCACAGCTCCAGGGAGCTGTGCTCAGTGTTAGCAACGATTTAATTCGGCAACCTATCACCTTCATTGGGGCCATCACCGCCCTCGTGGTGATGGCGATCCAAAGGGAAGGTATGGCATTTGTCCTTTTTTGCCTCTTAGCTATACCACTGTGCGTTTTTCCAATCCGTCGGGTAGGCATACTGTTGATGGGTAAAGCCCTCAGCTTACAACAAAGAACTGGCGGGCTTACCTCTGTCCTCAACGAGAACCTAGCTGGGCCAGCGGAAATTCGTTCGCTTAATTTACAGGATCGGGAAATCAGCCGATTCACCCAGCAATCCGAAAAATTTCTCACTGCGAGAATGAAGGTGGTTAAATACTCTCATATACTCACCCCATTGATTGAGATTATTACAGCAACAGGGGTATCTGTGGCAATATTCCAAGCAGCCCGAACATCGATCCACTTAGATGCTGTGATACCGGTAATTGTCGCCCTGTACATGTCCTATGAGCCCGTTAAAAAACTTGGCTCTATTCACAACAAAGTAAAGGAGGCTCTTGCCTCGCTAACCAGGCTCAAAGAAATCCTGGATGCAGAAGAAAGCATATCTGACCCCACCTCCCCCGTCCCATTGAATCAAGTGAACGGAAAGATCACCTTAAAAAATGTGGCATTCTCTTACTCTAACTCATCCGAAAAGCATTCTGAGAAAACTGTTCTGCACGACATTAATATTGCCATCCAACCGGGTGAAGTCGTCGCTCTGGTCGGACCGAGTGGTGCGGGCAAAACCACCTTTGCCAGTCTGGTAAACCGTCTCCATGATCCAACGACTGGAGGCATTTTTCTAGATGACAAGAATTTAAAAGACATTTCCGTGCATGAGCTTCGAGAAGCAGTGGCTTATGTCTCTCAAAAACCATTTCTTTTCGATGAATCAATCGAGGAAAATATCCTCTTAGGGCAATCCGTTTACACTCATGGAACGGTAGAAGATGCGCTTAAGAATGCCAACGCCTGGGAATTTGTGCAAAATATGCCTCGGGGAGTTAAACAAAAAATTGGCGAAAAAGGAAGTAGGCTATCTGGCGGGCAACTTCAACGGTTGGCCTTGGCGAGAGCATTTTACCGAAACTCCCCCATTTTGCTTCTCGATGAAGCAACCTCTGCCCTCGATACTGAGAATGAAGAGAAAGTACATCACGCAATGAAAAAACTTTCCTCAGGCAAGACCACGATTATGATTGCACACCGATTCAGCTCAATCCGATTGGCGAGCCGAATTGTGGTGATGGATCAGGGAAGAATTGTTTCCCATGGGTCGCACAGTCAGCTTTATGCGACTTGCCCATTGTACAAGACACTATACGACAACCAGTCGAAACCCGAGCACACTCCCCTGCCCCAGAATTAAGTCTCTGACTTTCCGCCCGACATCAGCCTGAGCAACTGCAAGCCATCGCTGGGCACGCCATGGGGAAAAGATTTCGAAGGTTGAAGCATCGCGGGTAAAAGAGCTCGCATCAAACCAAGCAGGTTCACACAAAACCATCCAGCCAATGCCGCCTCGAGAGGAGGGGGTATATTTTGGGAAAACAAAAGAAAGCCTGCATGAAAACAAAGCGTGAATGAAATCAAAGGACCGCCAATTAAAATCAAACATTGAGCAAGGACATGGGTTTGCTTAAAGACAGTAACTCCTGATCGAGGGTTGCGAATCGATAAAGAGCAAAACAGACGCTTCCCTAATTTAAATCTGAGAGAAAAACGGTTTTTTCGAGCCTCTCCAATATGGATGATCACTTTTCCCCTTGATAAAAAATAAGCAAACAGGGCGTGCCCTCCCTCGTGGACCAAGGTTGCCAGGGGTTGGCACAGCCAAATACTCAAGAGTGCCAGTAAGATATATGGCAATCCATCGAGGCTGAAATAGTTAATTGTTGCGAAGGAAATCATATGGAGACAGTAAAAAATGATTGATGGAGATTGGCACTTGATGCAAGTTTTTGTGCTTTGACCACTTACACATGTTCCGATTTTTTAAGCAGGCGTTCTCAAGACAAAACCTTGAAGTTCGTGTACCCCATGCCAGGGGGTTACCTATCACTGATATGAACCAGTATGGGGAAGAGGCAGAATCCAGGCAGTGGATTGGTGTAGACTTGGATGGCACCTTGGCTGAAGCAGGGCCATGGCAAGGTTTTGAACATATCGGGAAACCGGTCCCGAACATGGTTAAAAGGCTGAAAATTTGGGTTGAAATGGGCTACCGTGTCAAAATTGTAACTGCCCGGGCGGAAAAGCCCGAACTAGCCATTCCTCCCATACTTAGCTGGTTGGAGGAAAACAATCTGCCGAAACTCGAAATTACCAATGCCAAAGATATGGACATGATCGAGCTATGGGATGACCGTTGCGTGCAGGTTGTCCCGAACACTGGCAATCCGATTGGACCCAACCCAGATCCCTATCGGTCCCGTTAACCTTTTTTATTATCCTGCTGGGCAATGAATTGGTGGGGCAAGATCATTGGGTCGGGAATCGGTCTGCTAGGGGGACCAATGGGAGCGATCATAGGGGGATACTTGGGCCATAAACTGGGCGACCTCCCCTCCCCTCCTACAGACAAACAAAAAGTACAGTTGCTCTACTATGCTTATTTCTTTTCCTGTGCGGCAAAGGTAGCTAAGGCAGATGGAAAAATCTCCGAAGTAGAGATCGAAAAAGTGGAATCCTTAATTCAAAGGATGAAACTTTCTCCAACCATGGAAACCTTCGCAAAAAATGTTTTCAGAAAGAGCAAAACAAGCAAGCGTTCAGTTCATCAAGACTACAAGGAGTGCTCCGAACTTATTTGCAACAACCCCTCGATTGCCTACTCATTCATGGGAGGGCTTTTTGAACTGGCGACTTGTGAAAACAAAAAATCAAACCGTACTCAAGTTCAGATATTATTGATGGGAGAGGCCTGTTTTAAGATGCCCAAAGGCACGATCCTCTCATGGTATAAAGGAGAGTATAGTGCTAACTTCAGTGAAAGTTCTGCAAGCGACCTCAAAGCCTCTTATGAATTTCTTGGCCTAAGCACGGAGGCAAAGTTTGAAGAAGTCAAAAAAGCATACCGAGATAAAATCAGTAAACTACACCCAGACCGCTTGGAAAGTAAGGACCTGCCCTACGACCTCATCGTTTTTGCAAAAGAGCAGGTCGTTCGTCTCAACCTTGCCTACGAAAAAATAAAATTAGCTCGAGATATCAAGTAACAATTATACCGTCCTGCATCTGAAAGGTTTCATCCGCAAGGCTGGAAAGTTTTTCATTATGTGTTACTAAAACAACAGCTATTCCCATACTTCTGGCTAGTTTCATAAGGAGTTCAAATACAATCTCAGAGTTTTTCGAGTCCAAATTTCCAGTAGGCTCATCAGCAAGTAAGTACTTAGGCGAATTCACCAATGACCGGGCAATTGCTACCCGTTGCTGCTCTCCACCGGATAGTTTATAAGCCGGCCGGTTCCATTTATCCTCCAATTTGAGTTCGGCAAGCAGTTCCAGGGATTTATCATCAGCGAGCCTCCGGTCCATTCCGCCCTTAAGCAAAGGAAGCCTTACATTTTCCAAAGCATTCAGCTCCTTGATCAAAAAGTGAAATTGAAAAACAAACCCAATGCTTTGGTTGCGGAAAATCGTACGGTCTCGGTCATTTAAATCCTGCATCTCCCTTCCATCCATCCATATTTCCCCAGAATCCACCCGGTCAAGCAAACCCATCAAATATAACAATGTACTTTTGCCACATCCGGAGGGTCCTACAATGGAAGTTATCTCTGCTTTATTTGCTTGGAAGGAAACACCAGATAACACCTGCACATCAAAATCATTTTCCGAAAAAGAATAAAAAAGATTCTTAGCCTGCAAAACACCCCTTTCTTTCGACTGTTCCATAGTGCAGTAAACTAAAGGGTCTCCCTAATTATTTTTGCCGGCTCAATTCGAGACGCCCGGCGGGCAGGAATCCAGGTAGCGACGGAAACAAAAACCAAGGCAATCACTCCTGCCCAAATGTAGTGATTTATGTCCCAGTTGACCACAAAATGGTCTGTAGAAAAAATCCCTCTAATGCGCAGAGGAATAATCGAAATCACATAGGTTCCAATATAAGCCAATATTGATCCAACCAACACACCCGCACAAAGAACGATGGCGCCTTGCCACAAAAAAATTGCGGAAATATCCTTGGGCGTGAAACCGATTGAACGCAAAATCGCAATATCTCTGGTTTTTTCTATTACAAGAATGGCAAAAACATTAAACATGCCCAGCCCTGAAAGTAAAAGAATACAGGAGACGGTAATTCCTGATGAAACCCTCAGTGCTTTAAACACATCCAACCATACACGTTC
This sequence comes from Opitutales bacterium, assembly GCA_038150505.1. Classification (GTDB taxonomy): domain Bacteria; phylum Verrucomicrobiota; class Verrucomicrobiia; order Opitutales; family Seribacteraceae; genus Chordibacter. The sequence goes on from JAYOTQ010000008.1 coordinate 23,563, forward strand.
TCTTTCCTGCCAACTTACCACCCTGTGATTGAGTACAGACTGGAGTTGATCAGCCAGTGCAGGTGCAACCTCAGCATCGTGCAATGCCACTTGAAAAATAGAACCTTCTCCTTTTCGGCCGAGAAATGAACGAGCCGTATCAAAATGCAAATAGGCACGGTTCTTATCTATTTGACTGACCCCTGTTTCAAAAACACCTAGTACACGAAGATGGAGCGTACCCGTCCCTCCCGCCAACCTGATACGGTCTCCTACATTTACATTCAACCGCTGAAACACGCGTATCCCAAGCAAGATACCCATTTGATCCGATGCAAAATCACTGATTGATCCATGAATCAACTGCTCAGAGAGATCGGAGGTTTGAACATGATCTGCCCACCGAATGCCATGCAATTCGATCGATTGCTTTCTTGAACCTGTGTGAAGAACCCCATGTCCTTCCAAAATTTCTGAAGAACCTAAAACCTCAGGAAATTGGTTGAGTGCCTCTCGAATTAAATCAGGTTGCTTCACCCCTTCACGGTACAAAGCATCCTCGCGTGAATGGAAAAGGAATTCGACATTTCCATCCTTACTTATTTTTTCGACAGTTCCGTATGTATCCTGAAATTGATCCGATATGCGAATGGCTCCGTTTGTGCCCAGGACAGTACGAATAAAAAAGTGCTCAAACCCAGAAGTCTGTGCCTGAGTAATGACAAAGAAGGCTACTCCAAAAACAATCCCCGCGAGGGATAGGAGCATGGGGCGCTTCCTGGCAATGACAAATCGCCAAGCAAGTTCAAGACAAACCATGATAAAACTTCAGTAACCTTACTTCTTAAGTCCAACAAAGATGGGCTTCACTCTCTGTCCATCCTTCATAAGGTGGGGCGTCTCAACCACAACGTTCTCCCCCTTTGTCAGTCCTTCAAGAACCTCGACAGTCAAAAGATTCCTCGACCCCGTTTTGACCTTACGAAACCGAGCAAACCCATTTTTTTCTACAACAACAAATTCCCCGACCAATGCCTTTCTTGGAATCACCAGGGCTTGCTCCTTTTCGGCTTTTATAATCTGTGCCCGGCCGGAACTTCCCACGGGAATAGGATCTCCCTTGTCAACTAATTCTAAAAATACCTTACGGATGCCAGAATTGGCATCTACTGTGGAGCCCAATGCACTCACCTTGGCATCAAAAATTTTCTTGGGTTGTGAAAAAAAGGTAACTCCCGCACTCAGACCGGTCTTGATCCCATGGTATTCATCTTCATTGAGGGAAACCTCCACAATTCTGTCTCTTGAGTGAACTTTACCCACTACACTGCCTGCAAAGACATGGTTTCCTGGAGCCACGAGACAGGATGAGAAATCTCCCCGAATAGGACTTTTTATCGATCTTTTCCTGATCTGAGCATTTAAATTTTTTAGCGATAACGCATGGTTTTCAACAAAATGCTCATGAGACAGCTTTTCTAAGCGAACCTGCGTTTTTAAACGATCGACTTCGTTTTGAAGAACTTCGAGCTCAAAGGAAGAAACTTTTTGCTTTTTTAGAAGTTCATGGAAAGAAGCTAGTTCTTTCTCCTTAATCTTTAAGAGAATCTGTGATGCAGAACCTGCATCCTTCCTTTGATTGAATTGCTTCTTATCAAGAAGCAAACGATCCATCTGACGATCTAGGTCTTCAGTGAACAACTGAACGAGGGTTTGGTTTTGCTCGACCGCCAACATCCCCCCAAGGGGCAACAATGCAACCCAATCCACACGAGCACTTGCCTCTGATTTTAAATCAAAAGTTGCAGATGCATGGACTTTTACATTGCCTGTAACAGAATCCCGAATTGAACCAAGTTCGGCTTTAGAAACAAGCACAGAGGTTACAACTTGAGTGAAAACATAATACCCAAAAGCACAAAGGATCAGCGTAAGTGCAGCAAGAGCTAGGGAGGTTTTATTTTTCATTTAGAAGATGGTACATCAAAAGGCCCAACTAAGGCGACTGAGTTTGCATACTGGTCTAAAAGCACCAAGTAACGACATGTATATTCAAGGTTATTCAAAAGAGCCATATCCAAGGATACTGATGCACCAAAATGACTCATGGGTGCAATACGATTGAGGTTTAATTCTAGCTTACTTTTATCAAATCGGCTCTGCGCAACCTCAATCAATTTTCTTCCCAGTGTAATTCGCTCGGCAAGTGAATCCAACTCCTCGAGCATCGTTTTCACATGACTACGGACTTGTTTCTGCTTTAAAATGATAGACTGACTAATCTTTGATTTTTTCAATAAAGCAGATTTTTTTTGGGCTTTGCTCTTACCCGAATCCCAAATTTCCCAATGAGCCTCCAAACCAACGATTAAATTATTGCGGTCCAAGTTCTTCCCACTTTCAGCAATATCGATCTGATCCTGAAAATAAGCACTGGTAAGGTTGATTTTTGGTTTGAGTGCAGCATTGGCAATCAGGACAGCTTGGTCTTGAATTTTCGATTGCAGTTTTAAATCTTCAACCTCTCCCGAGCTTAATGAGCCAACCTGTATAGGCAGGTTGGACTGCATCTCATGAGTAAGGCAAAAGGATTTAAAACGATCTGGAATTTCCAAATTTAGATCTCCATTGCTTCCAGAAAGAGAGGTAAAATAAGCGTGCTTTCTTTGCAAAGAGGACTTTGTTTCGGAGAGAGATATTTCACGGCTTATTAATTCTGCTTTTGCTTCATCTATATCGAGCTGTGTCCCACGCCCTAGTCTTAATCTTTCTTTTGCCGTATTGACATTTTCCTTTGCCAACTCGATTTGAGACGCTGCTAATTTAATTCGAAACTTCAGCACAACTAACTCAAGAAAGACCGCACGGACCTCGCTCTTAAGCGTACTTTTTTTGAAATTCAAGCTTTGCCATGACCTGTCTTTATTTAATTTCGCAATCTCCTCCTGAGCTTCCAATGCCCCCCAATGAAAAATAGGTTTTCTTAGGTAGATTTGGTTTAAGGCTCGGTATCGATGATAAAAGCTTTCATTGGGACGGTCCTCATGGATCGACTGCCCATAAATATTAACTCCAAACTTCAGACCTTGATTAGACCTAGCAACCAGTTGATCCATTTCTGCGATCTTAAAATCATATTGATGACCTGAAAGAACTGGGGAATTGTCCTCCAGTTCTTCAAGCGTTTGATTGAGATCGACAAAGTAAGTCTCTGGCCGCTCTTCTTCCCGAATCATAAAACCAAAAAGACAGCTCTGTTGGAAGAAAAGAGCGAAGCAAAAATAGAAAAAAAGAAATCTCAAGACTTTATGATGAGAAAAAGTATAAAGACGGACAATTCGAAAAGTCCGACATACCAAGGTTCAGAAAACTTATTCTGCGAAGGAGGAAGAGTACAAAGACTTTAAATCGTCACCCAACCACTGGTCTTGCTTGCTGGAAAACTCGGAACGGATTTCACTGACAAGGTCCTCAGAAACCTCAGCAGAAGTATTTCCCCATGCCTGCCTGACATAAGTCGATACATTGGCAATTTCACGATCAGATATAGGTACCGCTGCCATATTAACCGCAGCTGAAGTCCCATACTTCACTCCATTCACAAGGATTTCTCCTTTCAGCCCTTTGAGGATGATATTGGCAATTACCCCAGGATCCGCTGAAACCCATTCGGAAGCCACAAGTGGGGGAAACTGCCCTTCTATGCCAAGACCGTTCGCTTGGTGACAAGAAGCACAACGGGCAGCGAAAATCTTTTCTCCGGAAGCGATTTTCCTTTCTAATCGAAGAGCCTCTTTTTCTTCAGCACTTAGTTCTACAACTTCTACCGGCGGATGCAGTTGGAAGGAATTTGTGGTATGTGCCAATTGAATAGAGCAAACAAAAATCAAACAACCAAATACAAAAACAAAAACTAAGGGAGCAATCAGAAAGTTTTTAGTCGGTTCATGTTTGTTTTTACTGAGCTCAACATGAGACTTAACAATTTCCTCGTCGGATAAATCCTTCGAATCGGGTGAACCATTTTGTTTTGTAAAATCTTCGCTCATTGTACAGGAGAGGAAAGCTCGGCGGAGGTAAACATTTGCATAGGAGCTCTCCCTTTGAGAGATGCTCGAACAGTTGCAACCTCTTCAGGAGAAACCGCTGAAGCAGAGTTACCCCAGTCATTTCTTATGTAAGTTAGAACATTGGCAATTTGTTCATCTGTAAGCGACCCAGGTGGAATGCCGGGAGGTGCCATAACATTGTTGTATTTCACACCATTAACTTCAATTTCCCCCATCAGTCCATACATTGAAATCTTGATCAGTCTTTCCTTATTACCCAAAACCCAATCTGAACCAGCAAGCGGAGGAAACTGCCCTGCTATTCCTTCTCCATTCGTTTGATGGCAAGTGAAACACATACCACCTCCAGTGGCGGCTTTCATGTATACTTCTTTACCATGATCGATTTGATCCTGCAGCCATTGAGGTGCTTTGGATGAATCATCAGTATCAATCACCTCAGCAACCACTTCTTGGTCCACCTCTTCCACTTCCTTCTCGATGAAAGAAACCTCAGGTAATTCGTAGTCTTGCTTAAGCGATTGAAGATAAGCAACCAAGCGTTTTGCACGAATTGTAGGACGAATGTGCCGAACAACCTCTGGATCCTCACCACTGATTGAAAGATCCGAAGATGCAGGCTCATCAACGCTATCATAAAGAAAAGGACTGGGTGGACATAAGGAAGATGGAATTAATGACTGAGGTTCAAAAAGGTGTTGGTGTAACCATTCCTCCGAGTATTCGCGTAGCCCTAGATTCGCCAAGTCAGGACCGATTCTAGAATTTCCTAATAGTACATGTTCCTGCAAAACATAATCGCGAGGAGCAGATGGTCGCAAGCCCCATCCACGCTCTACATCAAAACCAGTTTCAACTCTACGAACTTGTTGGGTATGACAAGTCACACAACCTAAAGAGGCATATTCTTTGGCTCCTTGTTGGGCAACACCAGAAAGAGCAATTGGGTACAGATCCGCATCAGCGGGGATGCTACCATCTTCTTCCAAAACAGAAGCCGTAGGTGCAAGATCACCGTACTGTCCTCGTGCACCCACAACAAATGCCAACCAGGCAATACCCAAGGTCATGAAAATTCCAGCGATAAACTTTGCCAAGTTATTCATACACTAGCCTCCTTCTTGAGGTTATTGAGGCATTCGACAGGGTTGGGAAAAATTACCCTCCAAACATTGACCACAAAAACAAGCTGAGAAAACGCTAAGATCACAAAGGCTACCTTAGTTATGATAAAATATGGTTGTATGGATTGAATCACCGAGGAAGCCCAAGGCAAAGAGGGTTGCCCAGCGAGGACCCCATGGGTCAATCCACCTATCAGGTAAGCGAGAAGTAATAATAATACACCAAATGTGGATGTCCAAAAGTGAAAGGACTTCGCAGATTTAGGGATTTCTCTGTTCGTGATCTGTGGGAGTGCGTAATACACGGCCCCAAAAATGATCATACTGAAAAACCCATAAACTCGTTGGTTGAAATGAAACTCATTAATGATTGTGAATTGAGTTATTTTTGCGACCGCTGGCAAAGAAAACACTACACCGATGTAACTAGATACCGTGTAAGAAAGGGTTCCGAAAATAACAAACCGAAGAGGCAAGCTACTCCACACTTTGCCAATATCCATAAAGGCAGTTGCATGAAAATTAGTGGATGCAACCGCAATCGGAAAGACCATTGCAATGCTCATTACTGTACCGATCGCAGGAATCCACATCGGGACAGGACCTCCCTCCAAGTGATGTACAACAGACCAGGGAGCCAATGCGGCAATGCACCAAAAGCCAAAAATCGCCAAATAATACTTATCTATCGTACGGCCAAGAATTGCGGGAATCAAATAATAAGCTGCTCCTAATGCGATCGGTGTGAGCCATAACCAAATCAGGCTTTGCCCGTACCACATCGATAAAACCGTTTGCAGGGTTCCCCTTGCTGGATTCAATTCCATTCCGTTCCAGGCAATCAGAAAAAGGGCCGGAAACCAAAGTAAAGCTGCGAGGATAAACCACTGTGGGGCAATGGTTTCACGAATTTGGCGGGATCGATGCACAACCAGGATAAGAAAAGTAATGATAAGATAAGAAATAAGCATGGCAGGCCATACTTCAGTAGGCATCTCTAACATCTCATGACCACTCATGTGCCCGTCCAAAATTCCAAGTACACCAAATGTGATAGCGATATTCCAAATAAATCCCGCGAAAACAAGGAAGATTGACCCACGCACTTCCGCCTGGGATAAGCGGGCAAGAATCCAGATAGAAACAGCAAAAATGGAATTCCCTCCCCACCCGTAAACAAATGCATTGGCTTGAGAGACTTTTATTTTTCCGTAAGTCAAATACTCACAGGTGGATAGAAAAAATGGATCGGTAAGTTTGGCGGCAGCTAAATAGGCAAAAAGTGCTGCGATCAGCAACCAAAGACCTGCGGAAGAAATAAAGAAGGAAAAAACCAACTTGGCGGATCGATCAATTATCTTTTCTGGAGAGTCGGTAGACATATGATGCTAATTGGATTGCTTTTCAGGAGCAGGAGGTGTTGCCCTGTATTGTGAAAGAATTTTGTTCATTGAGGATTCCAAGGAACTGTTGTTCTCTTTGTGGTATTGGTCCACCAATGTAGTGAATTTGTCGTTAATCTGCTGATAATTTTCAACTTTTGAGCGACGAACAGACTCGGTTAACTCCGTTACGGGTGCAGGAGCTTCTGGCTCGAAAAACCTTTGTGCAGCATAAAACAGTGAAAGCAACACCACGAGCACGATCAGTGTGAAAAAGACGCTGCAACCGTCTGCGCGTTGATTACTTGGATCACTCATGATGATTGATGGAATCGATTATACGGGGATCACGAATTGGAACAATTTCCGCAGCACCACAATGAAAACTACGAATCACTGCCCATGCAGACAGGCACCCTACACCAATTAAAGAAAAGATGCCCCAAAACAAATGAGAGCCTACGACCCCACGGGCCTCAAATCCAACAAATGCACCCGGCACAATTTCACGACCAGGTATTATGTTCCAGTAGAGATCGAGCAAATGAAAAGCAAGTATCCAGCAAACGATGAAAATTAACTTGGGTGAATCCACCTTATTTCGATAAAACAATAGGTAGAGAAATGGGAAAAAGAAGTGACCAAAAATTAACCCCATACTAACCCAGAACCAACCTGAAATTTCACCAGTATTAGGATTGATTTCACGAATCGTATACCAAAAAGTTTCCTCAGGTATGTTGGCACTGTAAATTAGGAAATACTGGGAAAAGCTTACATAGGCCCAAAATATAGTGAAGGTGAGTGATAAGCAGGCCAGATCATATTTATGAGCCTGATTGAAGAGACCTTTAAGAGTACCCTTAGATACAAGAAGCAGGCAGATCAAGATTGTCACCGCTAGGGCAGCACGCATTCCCGAAGCAAAAAACCAGACACCATACATGGTTGAAAACCACTGGTATTCCAAACTCATGAACATATCGAATGCACCAAAGGTAAGCGCGAGAGCAGCTGCGGGTATACCAATGGCTGATACTTTTGTACCCAAGTGAGTCCATTTAGGGTCACCATCTTTATCCTGAGAAAATGAGACCTTGCGAAGCCAATGACTGATGCCACAGAAGATCGCAAAATAACCTATTAGACGCAAAGTAAAGAAATTGAGGTTGAGGTAGCCGGCTTTTTTCTGGTGAAGAACATCGTCACCAACAGATATTACACTGCTCACTTCTATGGTCTTACTTTCAAGGTTAATCCAAGACCAAAGAATACCTGCTTGGTCTTTCCCAAACCAAGCAACCAGAAGCAGAGGCAAAAAACAGAGAGCAATCCAAGGAAATGCAGACAATGCGTGCTCTTGTTGGCGACGCACAACTGGACTCCATCTGGAATTAAAAACACGAAAAATCATGATTAGCATCAACATGCCTATCGCTATACTGAGCCAGAAGGAACAACCCCACAACCATCCAAGAAAAGGTGCTTTATCACCACTTTGCAGACCTTGAAAGAGACCAACGAGTCCAACACTGAGTCCTAAGATAGCACCCGCAATCAATTTTGTGGATAGACTGGAACTCGTCGAACTTGAATCAGCAGAATGACTCATAAACTTTTACCTTTCTTAGATAAAGTAGCACTGCCCACATAATCTTGTAATGCACGAAGATAAAGCACGATGGCCCATCTTTCGTCGGGACTAAGTCTGTCTTTTAAACCAAGCATAATCCCTGAAGCAGAACCATTTGAAATGGCGTTGTAAAGCTGTCCATCTGTCCAAGCACCAGCACTTTCTAGATAAGTACCAGAATTGGATGGGTCTGCGAGATTGCGTGGATTAAGACCGAACTGAGAAAGTACACCAAGACCATTTCCGTATTCCCCATGGCAAGCTGAGCAATGAATATCGTATTTTTCCTTACCCAATCTCATCGTTGCCATGTTTAAAGACACATGAGGTGGCACCCTCTTTACCCATTCACTGTTATTATTTTTGCCAGTAATGAAATCAGTTGTTGGGTAACTTGGGGAAGACGAAAACACATTGTCCTTATTTATCGCAGTTCCTCTTAAAACTGTTCCACGAACAGGCAGGCGATCTGCAGAACCATCTTCAAAAAATGAGTTAGCAGTCTGTGTTTTGAATTTCGCTTGGCGATCCATGTCCGGAAAAACTTCGAGGGGAGTATTTTTCGAAAAATCGCCCCGAAAACCTAGGATCGAGATCAAAGTAACCACGAGTATTGCAAATAATGGAATGAAGTATCTCACAAGATCAGTCAATAGGTTCGCGGATAATTTGAGCGGATTCCCCGCCAAGACCTTTTAAAAATTCAATCGTGTCATTTTCATCAAATAAAGGATCATCGACTTCAATCACGATCATATATTGGTCATCTCCTGTACGACCAAAATCTGGGTGCTCGAAAACAGGGTGGTTGTGACGGGGTAAACGATTTAGAAAAAACATCCCAAAGAGTGTGCCAAAAGCAGCAAACAAAATGGTGAGTTCATAAAAGACAGGAAATGGATAAATCGGGCTGAAATAAGGTTTACCTCCAACAATCAATGGATAATCAAACTCATTCATGAACCAAACAATGAGCATGCCGGTAAAGAAACCAGTCAAACCACCAGCTAAAGTAAAACGAGGAACTTTGGATCTGGGATACCCCATTTGTGCATCCAAGCCATGCACCGGAATGGGAGAAAAACACTCCCAGTTTTTATAACCCTTTTCCCGGACTTTTCCCGCTGCATCATAGAGTTCTTTAGCAGAAGAAAAACTTGCTGCAGCTGCGTACTTAATATCCATTACCTCACTCATGATTAATGATCAGCATGGGGGTTGGCTTGGGGCATGACAGATTTCACTTCACACATGGGCATGAGGGGAAGGAATCGCAGGAAAAGGAGGAAAAGAACCGAGAAAAACCCAAAGGTTCCAAAAAAGGTAAAAATATCAACCACGGTGGGAGAATAATAACCCCAGGAAGATGGAAGAAAATCTCTGGAGAGTGTGGTGTTTGCGATTACAAATCTTTCAAACCACATGCCAACATTTACGAAGATGGAAATAATCCAAACAAGAGGTGTATTTTCCCTAATCTTTTTAAACCAAAAGAGTTGAGGGCATATCACATTGCAAGAAACCATGATCCAGTAGGACCACCAGTAGTTGCCAAATGCACGGTTGATAAAAGCAAACCCCTCATAAGAGTTGGCACCATACCAAGCGATAAAGAATTCCATCGCATAAGCATACCCTACCAAACTACCGGTAGCTAAAGTGATCATGCACATATTATCAATGTGCTTTTGTGTAATCAGGTCTCGCAAGCCAAAGACGGAGCGAACAGGCAGTAACAAGGTCAGTACCATTCCAAACCCGGAGAAAATAGCCCCTGCTACAAAGTAAGGGGGGAAGATCGTGGTGTGCCAACCAGGTAAGTTGGCCACAGCAAAGTCGAAGGAAACGATCGTATGGACCGAAAGAACAAGCGGGGTGGATAAGCCGGCAAGCAAAAGATAAGCCATCTCAAAGTTGCGCCAGTGGTTGTTCGCATTTCGCCAACCCATCGCGAAAAATCCGTAAAAATATTTTCGCCAGGTCTCTTTGGCACGGTCCCGAAGCACAGCCATGTCAGGAATCATTCCCATGTACCAAAACAATATGGACACAGTGGCATAGGTAGAAACTGCAAAAACATCCCATTCCAAGGGACTTCGAAATTGCGGCCAGATCGCATTTGAATTGGGCAACGGGAACAACCACCACGCAAACCAAACCCGACCTACATGGAAAAGAGGAAAGATTCCTGCACAAAGCACAGCGAAAACAGTCATCGCTTCAGATGCACGGTTAATAGAAGTTCTCCATTTTTGTTTGAGCAGGCAAAGAACGGCAGAGATTAAAGTACCCGCATGACCAATCCCGATCCAAAATACGAAATTTACAATCGCCCAACCCCAATTCACCGGGTTGTTATTTCCCCAAACGCCCACACCAGTTGAAACAAGATAAACAAGGCCCATACCAGTAAAACTGGCAATGCAAAGCGCGGTAATGAAGCACCACCACCACCATGTAGGAGTTTTGGATTCAACAATTCCGCAAATCTTATCAGTTACCCATTTATAGCTACGGTTATTGAGCACCAAGGGAACATCTTTCCAGGGTGCAGGGTCTACCCTTTTAAGAATTTCGTGCTCTTCAACCTCTTTCACTTCAGACATGGTTCGTTATCAATGTTGATCGCCGTGATGGGAAGGATGTGCCCGGTCATGGTATTCTTTAGTGGCGTAAGGGGATGATACAAAATCAGGCATCTTGGGGTTAGGATTACGAACCTTGGCAAGAAATGTGGTACGGGGCCTTGTGTTTAAGTAACCAAGTACCGAATAATCTCTGGAATTATTCTTGAGCTTGCTTACCTGACTATCCGGGTCAGATACATCACCGAAAACAATGGCTTCGGATGGACAAACCTGCTGACAAGCAGTCTTGATTGTACCATCAGGAACTTTTAAGTCCTTGGTGGATAACTGCAAAGAGGCACCATCTTCACCAGTATTGTATTTTGCTTTATTCTGTGCATTTACTTTCGTACGAATCTTGGATTCCTGAATTCTTTGGACACAGTAGGTGCACTTTTCCATGACTCCGCGCATACGCACAGTAACATCAGGGTTTTTACCTAGATCCACCAGAGAGTCATTTTTTTCACCCAGTGGTCCCTGGTAAAGCTCGTTGGTGTCCCTTTTGTTCCAATCAAAAAAGTTAAAACGCCGTACTTTGTAAGGACAGTTATTTGCACAGTAACGTGTACCCACGCATCGGTTGTAAGCCATCGCATTGAGCCCCTCCTCGTCATGCACAGTCGCATTGACCGGACAAACGCTCTCACAAGGGGCGGTTTCACAGTGCATACAGGCAACTCCTTGGAAGGAGACTTGAACATCTGAGGGGATTTCCGCACCATCACGGGTGGGGGAACTAAAGTAACGGTCCAAGCGGATCCAATGCATCTCACGACCACGAAGCACTTGGTCTTTACCAACTACAGGGATATTGTTTTCACTTTGGCAAGCAACCACACAAGCACTGCACCCCGTGCATTGGTTTAAATCAATGGTCATACCCCACTGGTGAATACCAAAAACATCCGATTTTTCGTAGGTATGATCAGGATGCTCGTAAGCGGAATTTCCCCGAGGAGTCGAAGTTGCTTTTTCTGCGAGAGACTTGTTTTGATCTTTCCCCCACATTGGCGGAGAGTGAGATTCGGCACCCATTTTGGAAGCAAAGCCGGTGTCAGATGTATATTCATCAACATTGGCTTCACGGACAATCGCACGACCTTCCATCGACCAATGCTCTTGTACATTCGCAAGGATTTCAAAACTACCTGTTGGTTCGATCGAAACTCCAGAAATAACGAGTGAGTCACCCGAAAGTAGAGGGGTGACATCGTAGCCAGTGCCCTGCCCTACACGACCCACATTTGTACGGCCGTGGCCAAGAGTAGCGACAAGGGTAAAGTCTGCTAAACCCGGCTGAACATAAAGAGGTGCGGTAATGGATTTATCACCAACTTTAACTGTAACGACTGGTGCTTTTTGCTTTCCACCATCAAATTGGGCAGCATCAGGAGCAATTTGCCCATTTTTATTAAGCATGGTTGGCTTGGGCAATAGACCAAGTCCGGAATGCTTAGTTTCCAAAATATTAGCAAGAACAGGGCTGATCAGAAGCGCGTTGTCCCAGGTTAACTTACTAATTGGATCTGGGCACTCCTGCATCCAACCGTTGTTTGCATACTGGCCATCATGTGCATGAAAATCAGGAATAATAACAACTTCCAAGTTATCTTCGGTGAGCTTAGATGGTTTTACTTTATTAGGTTTGATGGAAAGTAAAGCTTTGGTAGCGTCCAAGGAGCTAAATAAAACAGGCTTAGTTGCTAATACTCCAAGTCTCAGAAAATCGTTAAAGTCTCCGCCATTTGAATATTGAGAGTGAAGATTTTTAACAAGACCATGGTCATCTTGCTTCTCCCCAATCAAGTGTGAGAGGAAAGTAGCTTCTGAAATGGTATCAAACAAAGGAGCGATTAAGGGCTGAACCGGGACAAAGGAAGATTGATCCCATGTTGTACCCAAGTCCCATGACTCAAGATAATGAGACTGCCCCAAGT
>JAYOTQ010000009.1:0-36029 GCA_038150505.1 Opitutales bacterium
TTTGGTCCCGTTCGTCTAGCCAGGTTAGGACACCGGGTTTTCATCCCGGCAACAGGGGTTCGAATCCCCTACGGGACGCCATCCTAAGCGTCTTGTTTCCTTAGCTTTACCCATTAGGAATAGTATATGAAGAATGAAGCTAAGCCCATCCTACTAAAGGGTGCACGTCAAAATAATCTCAAAGGGCTAGACCTAAAGCTTTTTCCCCATGAATTTGTGGTCATAACTGGACTGAGCGGCACCGGTAAGTCTACTTTGCTCTTTGATGTTTTGCACGCCGAAGGGCAAAGGAGATACATTGAAACATTTAGCCCTTATGTGCGGCAATTCATGGAATCTTTGCCAAGGCCCAAAATTGAGTCTATGGCAAATGCCAGACCTTCCATCGCGGTAGAACAAAAAAATTCGGTCAAAAATTCAAGATCAACGGTTGGTACGATGACTGAATTGTGTGATTACTTTAAGATATGGTTCTCCCAAGTGGCAAAACTGCATGACCCCGATGATACGAGTAAAATCATCTCGGAAGAGGATGCATCGACCCAGACCAAAACCTGTTTAAAAAAATTTACCGGCCAAACGATGGTTTTTGGCTTCTGGATTGATCGTGGGAGCCTTCAGGAAAATGATTTTTTGAACTTCTTAATCACTGCAGGGCATTCTCGTATCCTCTTCCAAGACCGCTACACCCGTATCGAAGAATTATGCGGGAGTTCTTGGAGTGAGCGATCCGCTTTTGTGGTGGTTGATCAAGTCAAAGCCATTCCAAAAAATACGGCCCGAATTTCTGATGCGATCCGTCTCTGCTTGGATCTCGGTAAAGGCGTGGCTGAGGCAAGGGCTCCTTCTGCAAAACTCCTCCTCCCCCTGCACTTAGGCTTGCGCTCCACATCTTCAGGAAAACTTTATAAAAGGCTGGGCTCAGGCTCCTTTTCATTCAATTCCCCAGTTGGGGCATGCTCCAAATGCAAAGGGTTTGGCAAGGTGATTGAGATTAATCCTCACCTGGTTGTACCCGACCCATCCTTATCCATCCGAGAAGGTGCAATTAAACCTTTTGAAGGAAAAGTGTACGGGAGCTGTTTGGATGATCTTATTCGGACATGCAAAGATTACAAAATTGATGCCGATCTGCCTTGGGAAAAGCTACCAGATAAAAAAAAGCTCCTCATTTGGGAGGGTGACCCACATTACCAGGAAGGTGGGAAGGAGTGGTATGGTATAGACCGTTTTTTTAAATGGTTAGAAAAAAAGACTTACAAGATGCATATCCGCGTGTTTCTTTCGAAATATCGTGGATACTTTGAATGCCCAGAGTGCAAAGGTACGAGATTCAAACAAGAATCACACTTCTGGAAGTGGAACAACTTCTCTCTTTCAGATCTATATTCAATGCCCATCTGTGAATTGGTAGATTTACTCGAGCAAGTTGATTTATCCCACGACCCAAAAACAGATTTACCACTCGAATCAATTCGCAAGAGACTGGGGTATTTATGTGATGTCGGTTTAGAGTATTTGACCTTGAACCGTTCTTCGAGAACCTTGAGCGGTGGAGAAACACAAAGAATTAATTTAACTGCATGCCTGGGTGCTGGTTTAACCGACACACTTTTTGCTTTAGACGAACCCACCATTGGTCTGCATGACCAAGACATAGGTAGGTTGGTAAAAATCCTCAAAAACTTAGCATCCACAGGAAATATTGTATGCGTAGTTGAACATGATGAACAGGTAATCCGGGCTGCGGACCGGGTTGTTGAAATAGGCCCAAAGCCAGGAGCATTGGGAGGCGAAATTATCTTCAATGGATCTGTTTCAGAAATGCTACGATCCTCCAAGTCTCCCACAGGAATTTGGTTAAGAGAGGTCTCTAATAAATGCACCCATTTTCCTGGGGAAGCTTCTGCATCCTTTTCACAAACCCTTGAAATTAAAAACGCTAACATTAATAATTTAACGAATTTTGATGTTAAAATCCCTTTGGGTTTATTTGCTTGTATCTCCGGACTATCGGGATCTGGAAAATCGACTCTTTTGCACGATCTTATTTATAAGGAACTTTCAGGTGGTTCCTCCAATGGTTGGTTAAAAAGTGATATTTCTTTTTCTGAGGTTGTTTTAATCGACCAAGCAACTGTGGCAAAAACGCCCCGTTCCAACCCCGTTTTATTTGTCGATGCCTGGAATCCAATTAAAGAAGCATTTGGGCGTACCGAACAAGCCAAAGCATCAGGGTTTTACGCCACTGACTTTTCCTTTAATTCTGGAAACGGTCGGTGCGATGCTTGCTCAGGGCTGGGGTACGAAAACATTGAAATGCAATTCTTGCCTGATATTTCTATCCCATGTTCCCTTTGCAACGGCAGCCGTTTTAAGGATGAACTTTTAGAAATTCGCCTCGATGGCCTAAATGTAGCGGAGACTCTCAACCTCACCATATCAGAAGCTCAAACAAAATTTAAACATCTTCCCAAAACTTATAAAAAGCTCACGCTCTTAATAGAACTAGGTTTGGGATATTTAAAGCTTGGACAACCTCTTAACACTCTTTCGGGCGGGGAATCTCAGAGGCTCAAGCTGGTGAAATTCATGAGTCCACTGAAAGGGGACAGTTCGTCATCCTTAATTCTTTTGGATGAACCAACGACCGGGTTGCACCTTTCGGATGTGCAACAACTCATCCATTGTCTTAGAAATATTACTCAAAGCGGTCATTCACTCCTCGTCATAGAACACCATTCCTCAGTACTTAAACAAGCTGACTGGATTTTAGAGCTTGGGCCAGGGGCGGGTAAATTAGGAGGAAAAGTAATTGGCAATGGGACACCTTATTCATTCCGCAAACTCAAAACTCCAACTGCCAAATTATTACATCATCGAACCAAGGCATCCAAATCAAAAAAAGAAAGTACTCTAAAAAGTAAAAGGCCAAAAAAATTAGCTATCAAAAAAGATCTCGAAATCATCGGGGCACATGAAAACAACCTTAAAAATTTAAACCTCACGATTCCTGCCAATCAATTTGTGGTAGTTACCGGGCCATCAGGGTCAGGAAAATCTTCCCTTGCTTTTGATGTTATATTTGCGGAAGGACAGCGACGATTTTTAGAATCCATGTCTTCATATGCGAGGCAATTTGTTGAACAAATAGGAAAACCCAAAGTGGATTTAATTAATGGGATTTCCCCTACAGTTGCTATCGAACAGAGAATTCACCGTGGCTCAAAAAAATCTACCGTCGGTTCCATTACTGAAATCGCCCAGTATTTAAGACTCCTCTATGCCAAAATAGGCATACAATGCAGCCCAGAAAGTGGATCTGCACTCACAGCATCAACGCCTCACCAAATTTATAAAAAAATCATCGGTAAAACGAAAGACTCTAAAAAAGCCCAACTCTTTGCCCCTTTAATTACCAACCGTAAAGGGCACCACAAGCCACTTGTTAACTGGGCCAGAGAACAGGGGTTTAAGTTTGTCCGTTGTGACGGAGAAATTCTATCTACAGAAAATTTTAATGGGCTCGATCGGTATCGTCTTCATGATATCGAACTCCTCATTGATACCATCGACAGCAAACAAAAACCGAAAGTATTAGCGGATCTAGTCAACTATGCACTGGATATAGGAAAAGGTCGTTGCTTGCTCCTTACATCAAGGGGTGAAAATCATTGGTTTTCTGTTCGTAAATCAGACCCAGACACAGGCGTGGCCTACCCAGACCTGGAGCCCTCTTTGCTTTCCTGGAACTCCCCTCGTGGATGGTGTGCATCATGCAAAGGATATGGAAAGATTTATGATTGGATGAAAGAAGACCTGCCGGCGCATGGACAATGGTGGAAGATTGCAGATGGTGATATTTGTCCATCATGTGATGGGGAAAGGTTAAATGAAATTGGAAGAAATGTGTTTCTTATATCCAAAAAAAGTCGATCCCTATCCCTGCCTCAACTTCTTTCCTTAGCCCCCCATGATATCAGTACTTTTTTAACCGACCTAACTGTTACCAAGCAAACCCGTCCTGTTCTGGATGCGATCTTACCAGAAATCAATGAACGGTTAAGCTTTATGACAAACGTTGGTTTGGATTATTTATCTCTTCACCGAGAAACCGCTTCTCTTTCCGGAGGTGAGGCACAAAGAATAAGACTTGCGGGACAACTTGGGTCGAACTTATCTGGTGTTTTGTATGTCTTGGATGAGCCTTCGATTGGGCTTCATCCATCTGATAACCAGAAGCTGATAAACTCCTTACATAATCTTCAAGAAAAAGGGAATTCGTTGGTGGTGGTGGAACATGACATGGAAACGATTCTCCAGTCCGATTACATCATCGAAATTGGCCCGAATGCAGGAGAAAAAGGGGGGCGTGTAGTTGAGCAGGGAAAGCCCGATGATCTAGTAAAAAAAGGTCACTCTTTAACTGCCCAATATTTGTCTAATGGAATCAAACATCCATCACGAGGGTCTTGGAGAAAATTACCTTCCGTAAAAAAAGGTTCTGCAAACCACTATCTTAAAGTATCCAAAGTTAATTTCCGAAACCTAAGAAATGTCGGAGTCAAAATTCCTCTTGCTAGGTTAACTGTATGCTGCGGAGTTTCTGGTGCAGGGAAATCAAGCCTCATTCGGGGTGTCACTTTTCAGGGCGTTGACCGATCGATTAAAGAGAGCACCTCTACGCTAAAAACAGACCAATTTTGTTTATCCAATGGAAATGTATTTAGAAAAGCAATTGAAGTAAACCAAGCCCCTATTGGAAAAACCTCTCGCTCAACTCCTGCAACTTACTTAGGCGTCTGGTCTAGAATACGAGACCTGATATCTAGCCTGCCTGAAGCAAAAGCACTTGGCCTCTCACCCAGTGACTTTTCTTTTAATGTGAAAGGGGGTAGGTGCGAAAATTGTAAAGGGGCGGGAATCATTAAAGTAGAAATGAATTTCTTACCAGACTCTTACATCAAATGCGCCCATTGCCAAGGAAAGCGCTACAAGGACGAAATCATCCAATTGCGTTGGCATGGGAAAAACATTGCAGAAATACTAGAAATGACCTTTGAAGATGCTGTCGATTTCTTCCAGTTTGATGAAATTTTGCACAAAACATTTTCGCTCATGACTCAAACGGGACTGGGTTATATAAAGCTCGGTCAAACTTCGCCAACGCTTTCTGGTGGAGAGGCTCAACGCCTTAAACTTGCTTCTGAACTAGCCAATGGAATTGAATTAAAAAGCAAAAGAAACTCCAACCTGAAAAAGAATTTTTATGTACTGGAAGAACCCACCATTGGGTTGCACCCCCAGGATTGCGAAAAACTAACAGTCCTTTTGCATCAGTTGGTGGAGGATGGTCATACGGTTGTAGTGATCGAGCACGATGTAGACTTAATATCCGAAGCAGATTATGTCATTGAACTTGGCCCCAAAGGAGGTTCATCTGGCGGAAAAATACTGCACGAAGGTAATGTGGAATCCCTCTTAAAGAATAAAAAGAGCCAAACCGCTTCCCACATACAAAAGATTATATCACGCAGTCAAATTGTGCGTGAAATTAAGAAATAATACGAATAAAAATCTTTTTTCCTGCCTTGATAATATGGTCGGCTTGGTTCATCGGATTGATCAGCAAATCTGGATTGTCCACTTTTTCACCATCCATTTTCATCCCGCCCTGCGATATCATCCTACGAATTTGTCCCTTCGACTCAAAAAGTCCTGTCTCCGCAAGCACATTTAATAAGGTCGCCGATTCGACCGCTAAGGAGGAGAGTGAAAACTCAGGCATATTCTCAGGATCTTTTCCTTTAGAAAACACCTGGGAAAAGGATTCAAACTCCCTATCGGCATGTTCTGCACCATAAAACAAACCAGTGAGTTCTTTGGCTAATTGCTTTTTACACTCCATAGGGTGCTTATTTTTTAGGATTTCAATTTCGGGGCCTTCCTTAAGCAAAAGCAATCGGTAATAATCCCACATCACTTCATCCGAAATCGACATGGTTTTGCCAAAAATATCTTTCGGAGAATCATTAAAGGCAATGTAGTTGTCATAGCTCTTGGACATCTTTCTGGACCCATCCAAACCAACCAATAAAGGCAGGGTCATAACAGCTTGTGAGTTCTCCCCCTTTTCTTTCTGTAAATTACGACCGACCAACATGTTAAACAACTGATCATTCCCACCTATTTCAAGATCAGATTTCAATACAATAGAATCGTACCCCTGAATTAAAGGATACATAAACTCAACCATGGAAATAGGCTGATTCGATTTAAACCTTTTCTCAAAATCATCGCGTTCAAGCATACGAGCTACCGTCATGCTTCTTGTGAGAGAAAGGGCGTCTGCAAAGCTCATTTTCCCAAACCATTCACTGTTTCTCCTTACTATTGTTTTTTCCTTATCTAGAATTTTAAATGCTTGCTCCAGATAAGTTTCCGCATTCTTTTCCACATCTTCTTCGGACAGCTCAGGTCTGAGGTCAGATCGACCACTGGGATCTCCTATTCTGGCTGTATAATCTCCAATTAAGAGAATCGCCTCGTGTCCTGCATCCTGGAACTGTCTAAGTTTGTTAAAAACGACTAAATGGCCAAAAGTTAAATCAGGTCGGGTCGGATCGACTCCAAACTTTACCTTCAACTTGGCCCCTTTTTGTATATGGTTCCGGAGTTCTTCTTCGCCAATGATTACTTCAGCATTCTCAAAAAGATAATTTTTCATTTTCTTACTCCCTCCACCCTACCATATTCGGATCATTCTACGAGATAAGAATGTTTTAGGAATACGCTAATTATTGCTATAATTCAGCTTGCAAGTTAGTTATCTAGTATTACCTAATCTTTACTCTACATTTAACCTTAATTCTTTTATAAAATGACCTTAGAAATCGGCTCAGTCGCTCCAAACTTCACGCTCAAAACCAAAACTTCAGATGGTTTAAAGGATATTTCTCTGGCTGATTACCATGGGAAATCAAGTGTGGTTCTCCTTTTCTTTCCATTTGCATTCACCAGTGTTTGCGTGGCAGAGGCATGCTCTGTAAGAGATGATTTGTCTACTTATGAGAAAGTGAATGCCCAAGTTCTTGCCATCAGTGTGGATAGTCCTTTTTCCCAAGAGGTAATGGCATTAAAAGAAGGCTTGAATTTTCCTCTTCTCAGTGATTTCAACAAGGAAGTTTCCAAAGATTATGGTGTTCTATACGAGGATTTTATAGGCTTTGCTGGTGTATCCAAAAGATCGGCATTTGTTATTTCAAAGGATGGAAAGATTACCTACGCGTGGTCATCAGATGACCCGAAACAACTTCCAGATTTTTCCGCAATCAAGGAAGTTCTTTAAGGAGTCAGTTTTCCTCTCTAATCCACTAACATTTAATTTAATTTTGATTAGTGGAATCTGACTTTAGAGTACATGTAACTCTAGATAGGGCTTTAATTAAAGTCTCAAGCAAAGCAACATATCTAAATTGTGAACCTCTTCGAAAATTTTTCGAAGAACAGACTAAATCAGGCCAGAAAAGGTATATTTTAGATTTTCAAGATTGCACTGGCATGGACAGTACATTCTTGGGAATTTTAGTCAGCATTGCGTTGGAGATACGTTCCAATGAGGATGGAGGAAGTTTCGTGCTCCTCAACCTAAGGGGACGCAACTTAGAAACCGTTCGTAATTTAGGAATACATCAGATTACTGAAATCAGCTCAGACGAAGTAAACAGCCTTGAGCAATTAGAGAAACTCGGTGATGATTCATCCACTTCAGTCAGTTCAGATACCATTTACAAGGCACATAAGACATTGATGAGTTTAAACGAGAAGAACCTTAAGGTCTTCTCAGATGTAGTGAGCTACCTTGAGCAAAAGAAAGAGGAGTGATTCCAAATATCATCTAAATGCAGTTTTTATTTTGGTTTCTAGGTGGTATTGCTTTTGGTCTAAGTATTTGGTTATTCGCACGTCGAAAGTGGAAGTTTGCACTGAGACGCTTGCTTAACACAAACAACCAACTCTCTCAGGAAAAAAAATTGGCGGTCGAGTTTATGCATAACTTAGCCGAAGCCATAGGGGAGGGCGTTGAAAGAAAAATATTATACCAAAGGATCGTTCATACATCCGTTGTTACTACAGGTGCAATGAGTGCCTGTATTTACGAAAAACTTCCCAATGGAAGATTAAAAGGGGTTGCAGTTGAAGGCCTTTTTCCTCCGCAAAGAGCGATTAAGGGACATTCCACACAAAATGATATCCCAAGAGCAAGATTTATAGAAAAGATTTTAAATTCTGAGATTTTAGAGGCGGAGGAAGGGGTTGTTGGAGAAGTTGCCAAAACCGCAAAGCCCGTTTTTATTCCTAATGCACCAGAAGATCCTAGGGTGATCAAGCACCAGGATGAATCTTTATCGGTTAGGTCTATGATTTTTGCTCCTCTTGTGCATGATGATGATTGCTTGGGAGTTCTGGCCGTCGCCAATCCTTCCAATGGGCTTCCTTTTAGTGAAACAGACTTCTCCATGATCAAATCTCTTGGGGAACAAGCTGCCCTTGCCATTAAGAATTCAGATGCGATGAACTTGCGGTTTGAAAAAACACGCATGGACGCAGACCTACGATTGGCACACGATGTACAGGAGCTTTTTTTAACTCAAAAGTTCCCTCCCATTAAAGGCTTGGAGATTGGTGCTAAGTATGATCCTTCTGCCCAGGTAGGAGGAGACTTTTATGACTTTTACAAGCTGTCTTCTCAGAAGTTTTGTTTTTGTGTTGCAGATGTTTCGGGCAAAGGAGTCCCGGCTTCTCTTCTCATGGCTCTCTGCCAAACCCACCTCAAGCATTTGGTTAATAAAACGAGACCTCCTTCCGAAGTGCTTAGTCTATTAAACGAAGAACTCTTTCCGCGTATCAGAAAAGATATGTTCATCACGCTTTTTCTTGCGATTCTTGATATTAAAAAAAATAAAATTATCTATGCACGAGCTGGGCATGAGCCTGGACTTTTGGTAAAGAATAACACCGTTATTGAATTACGCGGTGGTGGTATGGCCTTGGGTATGGTAGAGCCCAGCCTTTTTAATCAATTAATTATCGACCAGGAAGAAGACTTTTGTGCAGGAGACTTGCTATGCCTGTATACAGACGGGGTAACGGAAGCCTCAAATATCGAAAAAGAAGAATTCGGCTTATCGAAACTCAAAGATGAATTGCTCACTTATTCTGAATTAGACCCCGAATCGATTAATCAGAAAATTATTCAGGATGTAAATAAATTTACTTCTCAAAATCTTGATCGTGATGACCTCACGCTTTTAACAATTAAGCGAGTGTAAGAAATTGAGTGAAAGACTTAGGTTATTTTCTGTTCATCAAAATCAATCACATCCGCAAAACACCGTAAATCATCGCGACCTTCTGCATCCAAGCCTTTTTTAATTTCATTTAATTTTTCAAAGGCCATATCAGACATTCCAATCTGTACCACTCTTCGGTTCCATACATGAGCTTTTACATCTTCGGGAAAAAGCTTTTTTAATCTGTCGTTTAGCATTTCGTCAGATTTTGAATCTTTAACACAAGTGATCACATCACTTGGCTCAACCCCAAGGTGTAAACAGAGAAAACCATCGAATCCCTTGGTGAAATTACGCTGGTAACTTTTAGGGAGTTCACCCGCTAAATGTTTTCTAATTTTAGCAATAAACCTGGGTAAATGAAGTAATCCACTGGGATAGTGGGCTTGATAAGGTGAGGGAAGGTCGAGGAGAGTCTCTCCAGTCGATCCATGAATAATATTTTTGTCCAAGTTTGTAATGGGTTGCGAAAGCTAGTATGACAGTGAATTTACATAATGTGCCAATCTAAAAAAACGAAAGTTATTTCTAGGGTGGGAAAATATCTTTTTCGCCATAAAGCTCTCTTCTTAATCACCTTATTGCTTGCATGTACCATGACAGTTCTCTCGGTACTTGCTCCATCTGTCATTCAGCAAGTCTTAGATCATGTACTAGGAACCGGAATAGGTGACGGAAGTATTTTACTGCAAGGAGTTTCTCTTATTGCAGGAATTTTCTTCGTTAAAGAACTCCTAAATTGTTTACGAATTAGAGTGAATAATAAATTAGAGCAAAAAGTAATTTTTCACCTTCGCCAAGACCTTCACAAACAATTGTTAAAATTACCCATAAATTTTTATGACAGTCGAAAAAGTGGAGATATTTCCTCTCGAGTCATTGAAGATGTTCAAGGAGTAGAGCGTGCAATTTTAGATGGTACTGAACAAGGTGCAGTTGCTATCCTTACTATACTTGGGGTAACAGTTATGATGTTTGCTCAAGAACCTAAACTTGCTTTCTGCGTGTTTATTCCTCTCCCAATACTTGTGGTTATGGCAATACAGTACGCAAAAGTTTCCAAAAAAAACTGGAGGGCTGTTAGGGATAAGTCCGGAGAATTAAGTTCACTCTTAGTTGAAGATATTCAAGGAAATCGTCTAATTCAGTCTTTTGGGTTGCAGGCTCGTGAGAAAAAACGATTTGCCAAAATTGCCCGATCCTTGGAGGCACTCTCACTCAGAGCCATGTATCGCTGGGCGATACAAGGGCCAGGAGCCAGTTTCACTTCATCATTGGGAGTCTTGGGCGTGATAGGTATGGGAGCTTATTTACTCGAGACGGACCCAAATTTTACAATGGGTAAGTTTTTTGCTTTTTTATTGTATACGAACATGTTTTACGAACCCATTAGGCAACTCGTGGGCATCAACAATTTGATTGCATCTGGCCGAGCATCAGGAGAAAGGGTTTTTGAGATACTGGATGCACCCATCGAAATAACCAATGATTCCAACCCTCTTCCTTTTCCTGCAGAAAATCATAACATCAGTTTTCGCAATGTGTGTTTTTCTTATTCAGAAAAAAGCCCAGTCGTAAAGAAGCTATCATTTGAGCTACCAAAGGGTTCAACCACTGCATTAGTCGGCCCAACTGGTGCAGGAAAAAGTACCATTGCTAATCTTTTATTACGATATTACGAAGTGGATGCCGGAACAATTACGATTGGAGGAATACCGATAAACCAGATTGCCTTGGAGGACCTAAGAGGGCAAATAGGCATCGTATCACAAGATCCTTTTCTTTTTGATACAACGGTTAGAGAAAATCTTTTACTCGCCTCCGAGAATGCATCACTCGAAGAAATAGAAGCTTCCTTACACTCTGCAAATGCATTTCAATTTGTAGATGCTTTACCCAACCAACTAGATACCCTGATTGGTGAGAGGGGGGTAAGATTAAGCATGGGGGAAAAACAACGGCTTACCATTGCACGGGCCCTCCTCAAATCTTCACCCATACTTATTCTGGATGAAGCAACAGCGAGTGTAGATGTTGAAACTGAAAGGAAAATTCAGCTAGCCCTACAAAAATTAATCAAAAATACCACAACTTTAATCATTGCCCATCGCCTCAGCACAATTCGTGAAGCGGATACGATTATATTTTTACAAGAAGGAAGAATAATCGAGAAAGGCTCTCACGAGGAACTTATTGAACAGGAGGGCGCCTATGCCAACTATTGCAAATTGCAGGAAAGAGTGAGCGTATTTTAAAACCTTACCCTCGGTCCTTGGCCGAGCTAAGCCAAACAATACTTCTTAAGCAGTTGAAGAATAGATAAGGTGCAAACAAAAATAAAAGGCTTCTTACAAAGGAAGTGCTAAATTCACCAAGTGGACCGTAAACTATCTTTTCCGCCCAAACTCTGAGCGTGGTTTCGAGAAAGAAACTTACATTTAAGGCTAAGCCTATGTAGTAAACAATTAATGGCCAAATCGTAAACCCAACGGTTATAAACAAAAGAGCAAACCACATTTCTTTGGACCAATTCATCAAATCAGGTTGTAAACTATTCGTTATTTGGACAAATACAACTTACAATTAGATATATTCGGCTGTAAGTCATAGTAATAAACAAATCTTTTAAAAGTTTGCTTACTTTTCAGGCATCCCTTTTCTATATGAAGCTTATGATAAACACAGATACTGAAGTGACTCAAATCTTCGAAGAAACACATGCTCTATTAAAAGGACATTTCATATTGAGATCGGGCTTAAGAAGTGAGTTTTTTTTTCAGTGTGCTCAGGTATGTCAGCACTTGGAAAAAGTTACCCGTTTAGCACAGTTACTGATAGGAAAACTATCGTCCAAAGAATTTGATCTAGTTGTTGCTCCCGCTATGGGCGGGTTAGTCATTGGTCAGGAAATTGCCAGACAACTAGGTGCAAGGTTTATTTTTTTGGAAAAAGTAGATGACAAACTAGCGTTAAGAAGAAATTTCCGTATCCAACCTGAAGATAAAGTACTCTTGGTGGAAGATGTCGTTACTCGGGGCGGACGGGTACAAGAGGCTATAACAATTATTAACCAGTACCCATGCGACTTTTCCAGAATAGTGAGCTTAGTTGATCGAAGTACCGAACCATTAGATTTTGGAGTTCCATTTACATCGTTAATGAAAATGAATTTCCCTACATACAATGCTGATGATCTGCCAGAACACCTTCATAATATTCCAGCGATCAAACCTGGCAGTTAATGGTTAAGGGATGCGGTAAGCAAGAAACCTGTACTTCCCCCTGTACCAAACATAAAAGCGGTTTATTCCTGAATACAGGTTTTCTGCCACATCCTCAACTGAGAGAATCTGGCTCCCATTGATTTCGACCAAAACCACGCCCTCTTTAAAAGTCTCCATCTCGCCATTTGATCTAGTTACCAAGACTCCTCGAACAGTGCTAGGTATTTGATACTCCTTTTGGTTTTTGGGAGTGATTGTGGCTAATTCAACCCCGGGTATTGGGGTCATTTGTTCAGACATTGCTCCAAGAGTTACGAAAAGTGTAAGAGGCTTATGATTCCGAATCACCCGGATAGGGAGTTTCGTACCTGGTTTAGACTGTGAAATTGCTACCCTCGCTTGGTTGATCGATGAAACGGACCTCTCTCCAACTACTACAATTTCGTCACCAGGCAGCAAACCGGCACCATCCGCCGCACTGCCATCAACCACATCATCAACAAATACTCCGGTTCCATCTGCGTCTGATCGAAGAGAAACCCCAAGGAACCCCCTGCGAATTCTCCCCTCCTCCATGTAATCAGTAATAGCCCTCCGTACCATATTAACTGGGATAGCGAGCCCAATTCCAATACTCGCACCTGTTTGCGAAATAATTGCTGTATTAATTCCTATTAGCCTTCCCTTGGCGTCCAGTAGTGCTCCCCCCGAATTACCCCGATTTATAGACGCGTCCGTTTGAATGAAGCTTTCATAGGCTCCTTCCTTTCTTAATACCCCTAACTCTGATTTTCTGGTGGCTGAAACAATCCCCATAGTTACGGTCATACCAATGCCAAGTGGGTTGCCCACGGCAAAAACTATATCTCCAACCTCCAAGAAGTCGCTGTTGCCCAAAGTTGCAAAGGGCAATTCTTCTTCGGCTTCAATTTTTAAAACTGCTATATCTGTGGAATGATCAAATCCAATAATTTGAGCCGGGTATTCCCTCTGCTCAGCGATTTGTACCACAATTTCTTCCATAAGTTCGCCGGTCCTTGGGTCAGTAATAACATGGGCGTTGGTTACGACATGTCCTTGGGGCGAAACGATAACTCCCGAACCTATTCCTGTTGGTACTTTTTCTTCTTCTAATCGAGGCTGGTTTTTCCTGGGTAGTCCATAGTACCTGCGAAGCATTTCTTCAATCGGATTAGTCCCGCTTGGGTAAAGCCTCCTAACTACTTGCTGGGTCGTAACAGATACCACTGCAGGGGTTGTTCCTTTGAGAATAGAAGAATAACTCTGTATTGGTTGAACAGACGTTCGGTTTATGTCTGATTCGTCAATCTTGAGCGAATACCCATTCGATTGCCCGAAAAGCTTAGATGTTCCTGAAACTCCAACTATAAAGACGAACCAGAATAAACTTCGCCGAAAGTATGTCATAATTATGCAAGCGAACCTAAAAGTATGAATTGTTTCATACTTTAAAATATCCGCGGTTTCCTAGAAGCCTTTGATTTCAAATAAGCTTGATATACTACTGTCTGTATGAGTGCGCCTGATTGCTTCCCCTAAAAGAGGTGCAACGCTTAGTTGTGTGATCGGTAAACCATCAACCCCGATGTTTACAGAATTGGTGGTGATTAGTTCATCAAGGTGTCCCTGCTCTAGGCGATCTCTTCCAGTATCATTCAAAACACAATGGCTAATCACAGCAGAAACACGCTCGGCTCCTCTTTCCTTAAGCAGTTTAGCTGCAGCTGTCAGTGTGCCCGCAGTTTCTGTCATATCATCCACAATCAATACCTCTCGCCCTTCTACCTCACCAACCAAGTTAGTGGCTTCAACCGTGCTTGCTCCCGTTCTGCGTTTTGCGACAAATCCCAGCGGACAACCTAGAACTTCAGCATATGCACTTGCCATCTTCATGCCACCAACATCAGGGGTGAAAATCGTCATATTTTGAGTGTTTCTGTTTCGCAGGTAATCAAAAAATACAGGGGACGCATATAAATGATCCACGGGTATGTCAAAAAATCCTTGAATTTGCTGTGCATGAAGATCCATTGTAAGCACTCGGTTTGCACCAGCTGCTACGAGTAAATTTGCAATCAGCTTAGATGTTATCGGTACTCTTGGTTGGTCTTTACGATCCTGCCTTGCGTACCCAAAAAAAGGAATCACGACTGAAATTCTAGCGGCAGATGCTCTTCTGGCAGCATCAACCATAATCAGTAGTTCCATGATATTGTGGTTTGCGGGAGAGTTGGTTGACTGGAGCAGAAATACATCCATTCCTCGAATGTTTTCATTGTAACGTACGAAACTTTCGCTATCGGGAAAGGATGTCACCAACGCATCTCCTACTTCTAAATCTAGATAGGAACATATCTCTTTAGCTAGGGGAATATTCGAATTTCCGCTAAATATTTTAAGGTTGGTACCGTTGTGCATAGATTTTTGTCTACTCTTTAGATTTTTCTTGGGCAAACCTATTGAAAAGATCTGGCAACTTTCTTTGTAAAATAGCAATCCTTTGGGCAGTCTGATAGGGAAGGGCAGGGTTGCCTTTGAGAAACTCACCCGGTTGAACATCCTTGGTGATTCCTGCCTGCCCAGCAATTTTGGCCCCTTTGCCTATGTTCAAGTGACCAGCAAAACCTGCTTGTCCACCAACCACAACATTGTCCTCCATTGTTACACTTCCACTAATACCAACTTGCGAAACAATCAGGCAATTTTTGCCAATTTTAACATTATGCCCCACCTGTACCAGGTTATCTAATTTACTTCCTTGCCCAATCCTTGTCTCCTCGAATCGTGCTCGGTCAATACAGGTATTTGCGCCAATCTCGACACCATCTTCAATCACAACTTTTCCTAGATGAGGAATTTTTCTATGCCCCTGCTCATCTTGATCAAACCCAAAACCTTCAGACCCGACAACAACACCGGCATTTAGGACCACAAATCGGCCTATCTCGCACCTTGCAAGCAATTTTACCCCTGGGTGCAAAACACTGCTTTCTCCCAGAACGGTATTCGGGCCAATGTGACAATGAGTGCCCACTTTTACATTGGGTCCAATAACTGACTCATTGCCAACATAAGAAAAAGCACCTATCGACGCTAGGGGTGATATCTTAGCATCATTTTCAACAAAAGCAGAGGGGTGAACACCCGGTTCTATGGGCGGGGATATTTTTTGTTCAATAAGTTCACATACTTTAGCAAGGCCAAGAGATGGGTTAGAAATCTTAAGGTAAATTTGTTGTTGTGCAGGAGTCCCAGTATAATCTGTGGGCAAAAGAATCAAACTCGCACTGCAATCTTTCACTTGAGTCTTATATTTTGGGTTTCCTAAAAAAGACAGGTCTCCCTCGTTGGCGTCTCTCAAGTTGGCTAAGCCATGAATGTGATCACTGTCGAGTGACCCTGATACAATTGCATCAGGAAATAGGCTTAGGATATCAGCTACTTTAATGCTAAGGTTCACCAAACACTCTTTGTCAGTAAACCTATGATAGTTACTGCTTTTCCGCGTTTAAGGTGACAATGACTTCCTCAGTAAAATCGGTGCTATCGGAGGAATAGAAAACTCCTAACTGGGTTTCAGAAGAGTTCAAAACAAGATCAAGCTTTTTGGCGGTAGCTACTTTTTTGATGGCCGCACGGATGTCCTCCAAATGTTCAACGAGCAAGTTTCTTTGCCTTTGGGCAATTGTTGCTTTTGCCCGCTTGTCATACGCGACCATATCATCTTGCTTCTCTTTGGCCACTTGTACTCTTTCCTGGTACTTTTCTTTGAGGGCAGAGGAATCAATGTTTGGATTTTTCAGTTTCTCTTCCATTTCCTTGAGTTCATTCACAATCTTTCCCATTTCATCTCGAAAGATTTCAAGTTCTTCCATCGCTACTTGCTTAGATTTGTCAAGGCGTTCCCTGGCCTCTTTGACTTTTTGATAACCATCAAAAACTTTTTGTACATCCACCACACCAATCTTTTGAGCAACCAGACTTTGTGCTATGGAGAAAAATACGATAACAAGACAATAATTGAGGATTTTCATATGCTTATTTGTTTGTAAACTTGGTGTGGATAAAGGCAACAACACTTTAAAATCTGGTACCGCCTGAGAAGTGGAATTGGGTTGAACCACCTGAACTGCTTGGGTCGGACATGGGTACGCCTAAATCAAGTCGCAGGGGCATACCCATAACCATAATACGAATGCCCAGACCCCAATTATCGTGCCACCCTTCATCACCACTCCCAGGAGCAAATTTAAAATCACCTCGACGCAAAAATCCACCGTCATAAAAAAGAGCAAACCTTAGAGGATCAGCGATCTTGAATGTATATTCTAAGCTGGCGTAGGAAAATGAATTACCACCAATAGGCTCATTTCCTTCGATATCATTAGGGCCGGCATCACGATAATCCCATCCACGAAGGTTGTAGGGTCCCCCCAAAAAGAACTTCTCGAAAAAAGGCACATTTGCATCTTCCCCATCAAACTTACCAAGAGTTCCAGTTCTTCCAGAAATGGACAGTACCTGCTCCATCGCATCAAAGGTCTTGAAAAATCTGGCTCCCTGAATTTCAAACCTTCCATAATCGGCATCTCCGCCAAAGATACCACCTGCAAACTCTTTCCGAATCGATACAATACTTCCTTCCGTAGGAAAGAGTAACACATCGCGCGTATCACGGCTTAAGGTTAAACCAACTTTAGATATAGTGCGCTGAATTTCGTTGCTTTGTGCATTATAAGCAGGATCACCACCATCACCACCTGCACCCGTTATCCAATTAGTTTTGCTGCCTTCCTCAATATCCTCAATAAGAACATCTTCAAAGCTGTAAAATAACCTGCCTTCCACTAGTTCAAATAGTCTTTTGCGAAAATAAACTTCAAATCCGGCACGAAGTTCATCGTAGTAGGAGCTTTGATAATCCGATTTTTCCCTGAATACTTCAAACCCAGCAGCGACCCTGCGGTTTAAAAACCAAGGCTCTTCAATAGCTAACCTAGCTTCATTACTGCGAGAACCAAGCTTGAGGCGGAGGCGGAATTTTTGTCCATCTCCCTGCAAGCGGTGGGGAGCCCGCCATTTCATAATATCAAAGTTACCCTGACGAAATTCTGCGTACATCATCGCTTTTTCAAGGGTGCTAAAACCCACACCAAAAGAAACATGCCCAGTTCTCCCTTCCTCCACATCAACAACCATGTTTCGCCTTGAATTTTTCAGTTCTGGATCACCAGAGGAAATGGCCTCATCACTTATGTCAACACGCTCAAATAATTTGGTATTTTGCAGTCGGGCTTTGCTTGTTTCCATTCTGGTTAAATCAAAAGTTTCACCAGGTGCCAGAGCAAGTTCTCTAATGAGGACGATTGTTTTAGTTTTTTCATTTCCCTTAACCTCAATACTGTTAACGGTAAATTTATTGTTTTCCGAAATTAGAAACTCTAAATCGATTTCATTCTTTTGCAGGTTAGGTTTTCTGCTGACACGAATTTGAGCATCCAAGTATCCCTTGTCCCCGTACATTTTTTTGATGCGGCTTCTTTCCTTGGCCAGTAATCTAGGAGAGTATGGGTCTCCTTTTTTAAGTAATGTCTCGGCCAAAACAGTGGTCTGATCAAAAACCGCATTTCCCATAATTTTTTGTTTTCCGAAAAAAGACCGACTCCCTTCAGTTAACTTAATTTCTAGATCAATACGACTCGAGCCAACTTGGCTGATTAAAATATCAGATGGCTTTAGCTGGACATCTAAAAACCCTTTCTCACGATAAGCTTGTGCGATTTTTTCGAGATCTTCTTCCAGTACACGGGGCTGGTATTTTGACCTCTTTGACCAAAATCGCCAAAATCGCCAAGGCGCACTTTCTATAACTTCAAGGAGGTCGTCATCTTCAATTTCTGTATTGCCAGAAAATTGAATTTTTCGAATTTTTCGGGAATCATTTTCGATGAGCTCAAACTTTAAATGAATTTTTGCCCCATCTTCTTTGGATTTGGTTACTTGATGTTGCACTTGAGAATTCCAAAATCCTTTTTCAAGGTATAGATCTTCCAGCGCGATTAAGTCTGCTTTTAACTTAGACTCATCAAATAATTCACCTACTTGAGAGGTTATGGTCTTGGATAGTTTCTTGTCACTGATTTCTTCATTCCCCACAAAGGTGATCTGATCAATTCTGGGCTTCGTGGTAACCTTGAAAACAAGGGCCACCTTATTCTCTGTGGAAGTCTTGGGATCAACAAATACTTTTACATCCTTGATCGAGCCTGAATCCATGAGATTCTGGATGGATTTATCAATGGAAGGGGTGTCATAGATTCCTTGCTCTTCTACTTGCAAGTTTTGCTTAATGTATGATTTTCCAACGGTAGGCGGACCTAAAATCTCGATCTCGATCAAAGAGATTTTTTTTCCTTCAAAGGATGTATTTGCGAAGGAATAGCCAAAGGCCAAAATCGACAAGCACAACAAGAGAAAAAGTTTCATAGTAATTGATTAATTTAATCGATGATCTTGCTGCATGCTTTCGAATCGAGTGTATTTTCTTCGAAATGCAAGATTGATTTTCCCGGTTGGTCCATTTCTTTGTTTCGCAAGAATTAAAACAATCGGTTCAAAGTCTTCTTCTGGGGCCTCTCCTTCGCCGTCATAATCCATCTCACGAACATCTTCACCTTTTCTGTGCTTGCCCAGCAGCATAACCACATCCGCATCTTGCTCAATCGCCCCTGATTCCCTTAGATCGGATAGGCGTGGGTCCCTTCGTTCTTTTTCAGAATCTCTATTCAACTGACTAAGCACGAGAACAGGTACTTCTAATTCTTTTGCCATAGCTTTAAGCCCACGAGATATCTCAGATATTTGGTTTTCACGGGATAACACCCTGGATTCCGTAGAAATCAATTGTAAATAATCGACTACTATAAAATCTAGTTTATTTCTCATTTTTAATCTTCGAGCTTTTGCCCTAATTTGATTAATGCTAAGCCCGCTTGTATCATCCACCCAGAGGGGAGCCTGCTGAAAATCCTTACTCGTTTGATGAAGCTTTTCAGCCTGTCCACGTGGGACAAAACCTTTTCTTAAATCGTTCATATTGACCCGTGCCCTTCCACAAATAAGACGCATGGCAAGCGAAGTGGAACTCATTTCAAGGCTAAAGACAAGGGCATGCCTGGGAGAATCTTTGTATTTGGATGAAAAGGCTATGTTTTCGACAATATTCATGGCCAGACTCGTTTTTCCAACAGATGGTCGAGCAGCTAAAACAATCATTTCCCCGGGTTTGAAACCATTGGTCAATCCATCTAAATCTGAGTAGCCAGTTAATACACCATCCGTTTCTTCCCTGGAAAGCATTTTTTGTATTTGCTCCATTGCATGCTGAATGGGCTCTCTGAAAGGAATTGAGGCTCGTACATTTTGGTCTTCGCCCAAGGAACAAACCCTTTGTTCAAAACTTGCTAAAAAATCTTCTACATTTGCAGGCTGTTGGTTTGCACCATCAATCATCTCAAATGCCATGTATATGCACTTTCGAAGAAGAGATTTCTGTTTAACAATATCTAACCAAAAGGATGCATGTGCAGTTGTATCAATGCGCCCCGTCAACGAGGTTATGGCATCTTGACCACCAGCTTGCTCAAGACTGCCATTGGTCTTGAGTTTTTCGACCAGCACGATTTCGTCCGGCTCAATGGTTTCGTTGTGTAAATCCAGCAATGCATCATAAACAAGTTGATGCTTGGTGAAATAAAAGTCTTCCGGTCTTAATGCTTTTTCGATGCAGTTGCTCATAACTTCCCCAGAAGCATCCACAATACATGCCGCAAGAATGCCTTGCTCAGCATCTAGGTTGCTGGGAAGTGACCGACCTTCAATCTTATCCTGAAGATCATGGGAAACTTTGGTATCTTTCGGTTTCCCGAAAGAATCCAAATTTTTCTTAGACAGAGACGAAATGGTAGACATTTCTTCCAAGATCTTCTCAGCCTAAAAGTAAGATTACTCTTCTTCCTCTATGGGGTTTTCTGAAACAACTTCTACTTTCAGATCAGCAGAGACATCCTTCGAGAGGGTCAAAGATACAACTTTTTGACCTAAAGTTTTGAGAGGAGAAAAACCAGAGAAATGCTTTTTGTCCAAAGAGAATCCTTTCTCAGAAACTTTTTCAATGATCTGTTGGGCAGTAACCGATCCAAATAACTTTCCACCTGTGCCCGTTTTAACTGCAATTGCTATGGTTAACTCGCCTAATTTGGCGGCAATGTCTTGAGCATTTTGCAATTCCTCTGCTTCTCTGGCAGCACGAGCAATTTTAAGAGCATCGAGTCTTTTTAAATTAGCTTGGTTTAAAGGAACAGCCTTGCTCCGAGGAAGTAAAAAGTTGCGTGCGTAACCAGCACGGACTTTTACGACGTCGCCTTCGGATCCTAGGTTATCTACTTTTTCCAATAATAAAATTTCTGAGTGTGCCATATTCTTAATAGGTGGGTTGGTTAAAAGGGGACATCCTCGTCAAAGCCTGAATCGTTTGGCGAAGGTTGTTCTTGTGGTTTGGTTTTTTCTAAGCTGTTAGAAGTTGTACCTGTTGTTTGATCGGTTGGTGATGGACTTTCCGATTTCCCGGCATCAACAAATTCAAAATTGTCAAGGACTACGCGAATTGCACTGCGTTTTTCTCCATCCTTAGATTCCCATTGATCTAATTTCAAACGACCTTCCACAAATATGGGTCTGCCTTTGGAGAAAAACCTGCCCACGGCTTCTGCTCGTGGACCAAAACACTCAACATCAACAAAGGTAACTTCTTCTTTTTTATTACCTTCTGAATCTTTGTAACTCCTGTTTAGAGCTAATCCAAAATTACAAACAGGGCGACCGGAGGACATCATCCGGACCTCCGGATCTCTGGTTAGGTTGCCTATAAGTAATACTTTGTTTAAGGAAGCCATTTTGTTAAAATTAGATCAATTACTGCACTCGATTAATACTCGATCAACCTTTTTCTCGAGACGCAACTTTTCTTTAATTTTATCGGGTGTTTTGGACGAACCAGTAATATCAAACTGAAGAAAGGTGCCACGAATAAGGTTTTTTTTCACAGGATAAGCAAAGTCGTGCTGCCCAAGTTCAGTTACTTTGCTTACTTCACCTTCAGATTGTGCAATGATCTCACTAATTTTGGGAATCATTTCGCTTGAAGATCCATCGCTTCCGCTAGGATCAATAACAATAGTGGCGGAGTAATTTCTAGTTGTCATAATTAAGATGGTGTAGGTATGGGGTAACGATTGATATAATTGGTAGCGATAGAAAGTCCTCGATCACATAAAAGTTGAAGAGCATGGACTAATTTTGGAAATAATAATTTGTTAGAATCCTTTTCTGCCAGTGAAAAATTTCCTAACACAAAATCAGTAATCCTTTCCGTTAGGTTTTCGGCGTTGTTTATGCCTATGCGCAAGCGCAATGGCGAAAATCCTAATTCGTTTATCACACTAGCTACTCCATTATGTCCTCCAGCTGATTTACCGAGGGAAAGTTTAACCTTCCCATGGGGTAGATGAATCTCATCATGAGCAACTAAGAACCTATCTTCGGGGTGAAGCTTATTCCTGAGGAATTGGGCCAACCCAACTCCGTTATGGTTCATGTAAGCAGTGGATTTCAAAAGTATGATGTTAATTTCAGAATGGTGGAATTGGGATACTAAAAAGCCTGAGTTTTTTTCGAATTTGGAACGATACAGACTTGAATAATAATCAACGAACAAATGCCCTATATTGTGCCTGTTATTTGAATATTTTTCTCCGGGGTTACCTAAACCGAGAAGGATTAACTTCACAAAAAAGTCGGAGCATCCTATTTACCATCTTCAGCTTCTTCGGAAGTTTCCGAAGATTCCGAGGATTCTTCTGTTTCCTCATCTTCTTCCGAATCTTCTGCACCCGCACGACCACTCGCACTTCCAACACAGGTAACGATGTTGCTCTCAGGATCGCCAACAAATTCAACACCTTCCAATTCTGGAATATCCTTGAGTTGAAGGCTTCCACCAAGTTCAAGTCCATTAATATCAAGAACAAGACCCTTGGGCAACTGACTAGGACGGCACCTAACAAGGATTTCGTCTTGGTGAAATTCCAAGATGCCTCCCATGTTTTTAACTCCTGGTGATTCGCCTACGAGTTCAAGAGGTACTTTAGCTTCCAATGACTGACCGCGAGTCACCTGCACGAAATCTAAATGAATGATTGAATCCTTAACCGAATCAACTTGCATGTCTTTTAATAAGGCTAGTTCTTTATCACCACTGCCATCGTCCAGTTCGATGAGAGATAGAGAACCTCCTGATGTTCGCATCAGTGTTCTAAATTGGCTATCTTCCACTGTGAAATGCTTTAGGGTATCTTTGCCGTAAAAAACCGCAGGAATCTTGCCCTCCGAACGAAGTCTTTTTGAGATGCTGCTACCATGTTGGTCGCGAGATTTTACGATAAGAGTTGAGTCAGTAATGTCAGACATATCAGTACTTGGGGTTTAAAATCAAACGATCAATAATGTTCGAATCTTGAACTAGTTGCAAGCCTCTAGTATCGGGAACAATCATCTTACTCTTAAGAGTTCAAAATGTCTTATCGCTATTCATTGGATTAAGAGATCAAAACAAACTCGTTTAATGATCTGTTTGACTCAAAGTATTTTTAAATGTTTAATTATGGTTGTGAATAAGTGCTTATACTTGATCATTACACTAATTGCATTGCCACTTTTGGGATGTAATTGTGTGCACGACACAGAGGTATTGGACTTTTGCTCATCTTGCAACGAACAAGGACCTGTAGAGTCGTGCGATCACCCATGCATGGATGATTTTGAGTATTTGAGCCAAGATTCGAGTAACCAGGACACGAAGATATCCCTGACCGGCAAAGATGCAATTTCTCTAAATTTTCAGCCGATCCAAAAATTTGGATTTGAAAACTTTCGTAAGGGCTTTCCCCACAAACAAAGGATACACATACAGCTTAGAGTCATTCAGGTTTGATTGCTTAGCATTTGAATTCGGTAAGTATGCACGCTTACCCAAGTTAACTGCTATTAATCAAATATGACTCCAATTAAAATCCCACAAATTCCTAGTTTAAGAGAAGAGCGAATCTGTAAATCGTTCTCTATCCGGTTTATTGCCTTTGTACTACTTTTTTCCTCTGGCTGTTGGTTCGATGAAGGAATACCTGTTCAAGTACAAAGAGCTGTCCTTCACCCCAGAGCCGACTCCCTGAAGGATGCTTCTAGTTCTGGCGATCCTTCGAATAGTTCTCCAGTATTGTTCCAGGCGAGTGGTTGGGTTGAGCCTGACCCTTTCGAAATTCGAATACCTTCACTCGTCGATGGAGTAGTTGATGAATTACTTATCCTTGAAGGGGAAACTGTTTATGCAGGGCAAATCGTTGCTCGGTTAATCGATGACGACGCCAAGCTCTCTTTGGCTTTGGCTCAGTCAAATCTTCTTCAGTCACAGGCAAAGGAGAAGGAAATTGATGCTGAAATAGAAATGCTCCAACAGAATTTATACGCAGCAGAAAGTTTCCATAAAAGGCAACTCGCTCTTCGAGATGAGCACTTGGATTTCGTCAGAAGACTCCAAAAGCTTCCCAAGGGTGCGATCTCCCAAGTAGATACCAATCAATCGATAATCAAACTGGAAGGGCTTAATCATTTGGTCCAAGAAGCAAAGTTCAAGAAGGAAGAAATCAACAAAAAGAAAGCCTTACTCCTTGCCAAAAAAAATACTCAAAAAGCAAAGAGTTTTGCACTGGAGGTTGGTGTAGAAACCTCACTTTTAGACCTCAATCGTACGGAGATTCGTTCACCTTCGAACGGCATTGTGGTAAAACTTTTGACTTCCCCGGGAAAGAGAGTCATGAGCAATATGGATTCTCCTAATGCCTCATCCGTGGCAGTTTTATTTGAAAAAGGAAAGCTTCAAGCTGGAATCGATGTACCCCTTGCAGATGCCTCAAATGTTTTCATCGGACAAGAGGTAGAAATCATTTGTTCTTTCTTGCCTGAGAAATCCATCTCAGGAAAGGTTACACGAATCTCAGGAGAAGCTGACTTTCAGCGCAACACCATCGAAGTAAAAGTTCAGTTGCTCAATCCCGATGATCGTTTAAGGCCTGAAATGTTATGCAGAGCCAAATTCCAGGCTCCAAAAAAATCTGTAAAAAGGCAAAATTCAGATGAATTTTTGGGCGTTTTGATTCCACTGAACCTTATTTCCAATACTGAGAAAAAGAAACA
The DNA here is from genome assembly GCA_038150505.1 of Opitutales bacterium. Classification (GTDB taxonomy): domain Bacteria; phylum Verrucomicrobiota; class Verrucomicrobiia; order Opitutales; family Seribacteraceae; genus Chordibacter. The sequence continues at coordinate 24,908 of JAYOTQ010000009.1, forward strand.
CCAGCTTTTTATTGTTTCTCAGGATGGTGAAACTGCGGAAATTGCTGAAGTTCAACTAGGAGATAAAATCGTTGGAGATCATATTTCTGTCGTTTCTGGATTAAAGGGCGGAGAACAAATCATCACAAATCCACCTGATTCCCTTCAATCAGGTGATCGCATTAAATTACTTATTCCATGATTGCTCCAACATTTATCGAGGCAAAGAACCTGTCCAAGGTTTACCGAAAAGGTGACCAAACGATCACCCCGCTACAAGACCTCTGTCTTCAAGTGAATAAGGCTGAGTTTATTGCTTTAATGGGACCTTCGGGTAGTGGTAAAACTACTCTCCTTAACTTAATTGCCGGCGTAGATTCTCCCTCTTCAGGCACACTTCGAGTAGGGGATACCCATGTAGAACAATTGAATCGGGATCAGCTTACTCGCTGGCGCTCTGAAAATGTGGGTTATATTTTTCAGCTCTATCACTTGTTGCCTGTTCTTTCCGCATATGAAAATGTGGAGCTTCCCTTGCTTCTTTCGACCATGAATAAAAAATCGAGAAGAGACCGAGTCGAAGAGGTGCTAGAACAAGTGGGATTGCTTGACCGGCAAGACCACAGACCCAAAGAACTGTCCGGAGGTCAGGAGCAAAGAGTAGCCATCGCACGAGCCTTGGTTACAAATCCACCTCTAATTGTGGCAGATGAACCGACTGGAGATTTAGACCGTGAATCAGCTGATGAAATTCTTAATCTTTTAGAACAGTTAAGCAAGGAACACGAGAAAACCATTGTAATGGTTACCCATGACCCCAAAGCCGCGGAGAGGGCCAACAGCGTGTTAGAACTTGAAAAGGGTAGACTTCTAAAAAGCAGATGAAGACCCTTTTTTTAATGATTAATCTGTGGGCTCTGTCAGCCAAACAAATCCTTCGTCATCGTACAAGGTCTGCCCTCACTATACTTGGTGTTTTTTCTGGGATGTTTCTCTTTACGACAATCGAAACAATGCAAGATTCACTCCATCGAGCAACCGTCACATCTGCAAATGATACGACATTGGTGGTCTATCGAGAAAACCGATTTTGCCCAGCGACAAGTAGACTCCCCGAATATTATGCCAGTGAAATTGCTCGCATACCTGGGGTTCGATCCGTCTCCCCCATACAAATTGTAGTCAACAATTGTGGCACAAGCTTGGATGTAGTTGTTTTCCGGGGAATTCTCGGGGGAACCTTAACATCTATTGCTCCCGACCTGAAGGTAACGGACGGATCTTTGAACTCTTGGCTTGCCCAAGGGGACGGTGCCCTGATCGGTAAGGGGTTTGCTAATCGCAGAGATCTAAAAGTGGGAGATCGCTTTGATGCTGCCGGGGTAACGGTAACGGTTTCTGGTATCATTGAAACAAACGAGAGTTCCCAAAATAATAGTGTAGCGTTTGTTCACCTGCCTTTTTTACAACAGGCTTCCAAGGTAGGTCTTGGAGTTGTCACTCAATTTAATGTCCGGGTGGAAAACTCTTCCCTCCTTGAGGAGGTAGCTGCATTGATTGACGAAAGGTTTCAATCGGACACAGACCCAACCAACACTTTGCCCGAAAAAGCCTTTTTCGCAAGTACAGCTATGGAACTTATGGAGTTAATCCGGTTCTCTAGATGGATCGGCTGGGCTTGTGTCTTTGCTATAGTCGGGCTGATTGCAAATTCAATTCTTCTTACCGTAAGAGCAAAAATCACAGAACATGCGATTCTTAAAACATTAGGATATTCAAGGCCTCATTTATCTTGGATGGTTCTTGTGGAAGGTGTGCTAATGTCGACCCTTGGTGGATGCCTAGGTATTCTTTTTGCGAGTCTTTTTCTCTTCTACCAAAGCATCTCCATAGGAAACGAAGGATTAATTCTTGCCTTCACTCCTTCCATAACCGTTGTGGTCACTGGCATATGTGTTTCCTTAAGTTTAGGTCTTTTGGCGGGGATTTATCCTGCTCTGCTTGTGGGCAAGCACAGTATAACCGAGAGCTTACGAACTGCTTAGTTGAATGATTCCCATAGCCTACATTTTAAGAAACCTTCTGCGCCGGCCCTTACAAACTGTGCAACTCTTTTTAGGGACTGGATTTGTGATACTTATTATCATGACGGCAGCTGCCGCCAACCGTGCAATGGAGAGCACTCTCATGAATTCGGGTGATCCAAGCAATGTGGTTATTTTAGGTGCTGGCAGTGAGGAGAGCATTGAAAGAAGCGAAGTGAAAGCAGCCGTCGCTGGAATCGTTGCCTCCGCTGTAACTGGAATTAGTGCAGTTGCGGGCGAGCCTGCGGTATCACCTGAGGTTCATTATAACGGAATGGTTGATTTATCAAACGGGGAAAAGGCTCAAGCGTTACTTCGCGGAGTTAGGCACCAAGCGATTTGGGTTTACCCAAAAGTAAGAATTTTAAAAGGTCGTTTTCCTCGATCCGGAGAAATAATGGTAGGCAAACTTGCACATCAAAAATTTGGACTGGAAGCACAGGAGTTAGGCTTAGGAAATACACTTCAATTTAATGGTGAATTATTTACGATATCGGGCATTTTTTCCGCTCGCGGTACAGTTATGGAGGCAGAAGTATGGATGCCCCTGCAAGACTTAATGACCACAACCCAAAGGGAGAACCTGTCCTGTGTAGTTGTAAGAAACAAAGAGGCTCAAAGCTTTTCGGAAATAGAAGTTTTTACCAAAACTAGGTTAGACTTGGAATTAGCAGCCATTAGAGAATCCGATTACTATGGAGGTTTGTCTGCCTTCTATGCACCTATTCGGTGGATGTCATGGATATGTGCTATTTTGCTTTCAATTGGAGCAGTCTTAGGAGGATTAAATAGTCTCAATGCAGCCTTTTCGTCACGGATTCGTGAGTTTGGTGCAATGCAAGCAATCGGGTTTAGTAGAGCCCAACTACTTTTCAATTTAGTGCAGGAAGCAACCATTTACTCCATTCTTGGAACTGCCCTGGCATTCATAATGGTTGGGCTTTTTCTCCAAGGAATGTCTTTTCCGTTCTCCATAGGTGTATTCATTCTGGATTTTGACTACTCAGTGGCAAAGACAGGTATGCTTTCCTGCATTTTTGTGAGTCTAATTGGAGGTCTACCTTCTGGGTGGAAATGCCTAAGCCCATCGCTCCCACAAACCCTGAGATCGTCCTAACCGCTTCCAGACATATTCTAACAGAAAACAATAAATGAAAAACCTAACTACAACCATTCTTTTAAGCTTAGTAATTTTCTCCTGCCAAAAGGAAGAAAGTCATAACCACACGAACTCCACAGCAAGTACTTCAGAAGATTTTTCGCATAAGGCAACGACCCCAGATGGATTTATTACAAAAAACCCGCTCGGTGAAAGTATTTCAGTATTAGAAGCAAGATCTAAGAACGAGCCGGGAAAACAAATCATAGTCGAAGGTGCTATTTGTGGAATGCTAGAACCATTCACCAGCAATCGGGCTATGTTCATACTGGGTGACTTATCCATAAAAACATGCGACAAGACACCAGGTGATAACTGCCCCACACCTTGGGATGCTTGTTGCGAAGACAGAAAAAAAATAATTTCAGGTTCTCTGACAGTTCGCCTACTGGATGAAAATGGAACCCTGAAAGATGGAACCCTAAAAAATGTTAATGGATTAAATGCGGGAAGAAAAATAAAAGTGCATGGTGTGGTTAGCACCCAGTCAATTCCATCGTCTATGATTTTGAATGCAACTCAAATACAACTGCTTTAATTCACAAAAAGAAAAAGCATGTATATTTATTTATATATTGTATCCTGCTTTTTGTTAGCAGGTTGTGCTTATAATGATTTTACTTTATTTAAATATAATTTAAGTAATAACTCTTCAGGGCAATCTTCTAATACATTTAATCTAGGAGATAATAATCAAACTGAAATTTTGAGTTTTAAGAGTTATATTACTGAACCCAGCTTACATTCATTAATTGAAAAGGGGTTGAGCAATAGCCCAATTTGGGAAACTCAACTAGCACACCTGGATGTTATAAAGAAGAAGGCTGGGCTCAGTCTAACGGAAGAACTTCCTTCCCTTCACGGATCTGTAGGCTGGAAACCAGGTAAAAAAAAGACCCATGAAACTGATTTCAATTCTATGAAATTACCCGAATGGCAGTCTGGGGCTTCCTTTGCTTGGGAGCTTGATCTTTGGGGCAAATGGAAGGCTCGCAGGGAAGCTGAAACGAGTAGTGTTAAAGCAGAAAGCCACCTAGTTCACGCTGCCCAACTCCAGTTCATTTATGAAATCTCTAAAATATGGTATACTATGAGGTTTCTTAACGAAGAAATTGAATTGATTACAGCTCAGATTCGACAACACCATGAAATCCACACCTTACATCTTCATCGGTTCCATCAAGGGTTAGAAAATAATTCGAGTATTATGGAAATGGAGATAGCTCTTAAACTACTTGTTACAGAATTTAATCAATTGGAAAGAGCCTACGGTATTGAAGAAAATAAAATCAAAAGCTTGGTTGGATCTCATGATACAGAAGTTTTAGTGCCTCACGGGCTTTCAAATTCAAGTTTTCCAAAATTGCCCGTAATGGATAATTCTTCTGTTTTAAAAAACAGACCAGATGTACATGCTGGAGAAAATAAATTGCACGCACAAATAAAGCGTCATAAAGCGTCAGTTTTAGATTTATATCCATCTCTAGGTCTCAATCTCTCTGGGGTGGGAATGTCTGGAGATTTATCTGATCCTTTTCGAGAATGGATAGTTCAAGGCGGTCCTGTGATTAATATCCCTTTGTGGAGTCCAAAAAAAATGCTTAAGGTCGAAGAAGATGAAGCCCAAATACGTGCAGCAGAAATTGAATGGAAAGCAGTTATACTTAGAGCAGTCGAGGAAATTGAAACCGCTAAACTTATTCAGCTCTCGACTTTGGAAAATTTCGATATTTTGAATGATGTCGCAAACCAATTCACGGAATTATACCAGATTGAAGAACAAAAATATACAGTCGGTTTAACCTCAAAAGCACAATTGTTAGCTACTCAAATAAAATTAACGATTGAAAAAAGGCGTGCACTCAAATCAAGATACAATTTATGGGTATCTTATTTAAACCTGGGGAAAAGCCTGGGGATTAGCTGGCTTGAATAATTAAGCTGTACTGTTTGTATTGAGCGTATAATCAATATTTCATTTTAAGATAGTGAACCAAAAACAAAATCACATTTGCATCCTTGCTGAGTGTAAATTTCCTCATACATGCCAATGGAATAATGTTTGTATGGAAAAAAACTTACGACTAAGCCTATCTTCAAAAAAAAGAAAGCCGAGTGAAAGAAGCTCGTGCAAGAAGCCTGCTGACTCAGTTGATCAAAAGAGAGTTTTTCGTAAACCAACTGGCTGATCCAAAATCTCTTTTACCACAAAAGCTCTTCTTAGTGATTTCTTGGAGGCCAAACCTTCTACCCTCAACCATTTGCGAATAGTTTGATCAGTTTCTCTGTTATCTTTTTGGGGAAAGGATGAAGGAACAGGTGTGGGTTTAGGCTTACTAGGCTGAACAACTGCGGGGGCAGCCTCTTCCGTAATAGGCTCTTGGTAGGAAGATCGTGACTCTTCATGGACAGGCTCAACAACTTCTCCAAATGCTTCCCGTAGTAATTCACCCAAACCTTTTCCCTCTGGGGTACGATCTCTGGATTTATGCTTTTCAGTGGGTGCCTTTTGCGGTTTTTTTTCTTCTTTCGTTTTCTTGGATCTACCCTCAAGGATCTTGCCAACAAAAGAGGCTAGTAATAACCCGACAATAAACAGGGTATCTAGAGGCAAATCTGGCACTGAACAAATTCTTTCTGCTAAGAGTAAAACTTAATCCTCAGATGAAATGCTTTCACGCATTTCAGTATCAGCTTCAATATTTTTCATTCTGTAGTAGTCCATGATCCCGAGGTTTCCACTGCGAAAAGCTTCTGCCATCGCCAAAGGAATTTGAGCTTCTGCCTCGACTAATTTCGCCTGCATCTCCTGCACTTTAGCCTTATTCTCTTGCTCTAGGGCAACCGCTGCCGCCCGGCGAATTTCCGCTTGAGCTTGTGCAACTTCCTTATCCGCTGCTGCCTGAGATGAGCGAAGGGCGGCTCCTCTATTCTCCCCCAAATCAACATCTGCAATATCAATAGAGAGAATTTCAAATGCGGTTCCTTGGTCAAGCCCTCTGTTTAAAACTTGTTGGGTAATCTGATTTGGATTTTCTAAGACTACTTTGTAGTTTTCAGAAGATCCTATGGTGGAAACAATACTTTCTCCCACTCTTGCAATTACGGTCTCTTCTTGAGCACTGCCCACATAGCGGTCGAGGTTACTTCTCACTGTGACTCGGGCCCTTACTTTTACCTGTATGCCATCCTTTGCAACTCCATCGATGGTGTCACGGCCTTCTATCTTACAATCAATAATCTTTGGATTTATTGATGTACGTACCGCTTCAAGTACCGACTTACTTGTGCCCCTAGTAGCTAAATCTATGGCACAGGCACGATTCCACGATAGCTCAATATTTGCTTTAGATGCCGCGATCAAGGCTTGGACTGTCTGAACCACATTCCCTTCCGCTAAGTAGTGTGCCTCAAGCTGATCGGTATCCAAAGGTATGTTTGCCTTAACCGCGGTTACACGAGCATCGACAATGAGCCCAACAGGTACTCCTCGTAACCGCATCGCAAGTAGCGTTGCAAAACTGACAGGGGCACGGGAAAGAAAAGCCTTCAGCCAGGTACTGAAGAAAGAAATTATGATTAGGGAGAATACCAATCCAACAATTAAGAGGAGCCCTATGATTATCCAGGAAACTAAGTCGTTCATAAGTAAAGAGATTTTCGTATCGGGTTATTGTGTGATGTATGAAGAAAGTTTAAACTGCTCTAACAATCAAGCGAAAGCCATCCAGTTTCTCAATTTTGACCTCTACGCCTGTTGAAAGATATCCTGATAAAGAATATGAATCATAATTTTTACCATCAATTCTTACTAAACCTTCTGGATGATGGTCTGTTTGGGTGTATCCATGTTTCCCAATCAAATTTTGTAAGGACTCGTCTTCTTTTACAACGGTTCCACTTGTAGAATTAACAAACATTTTTTTACCTAAGTCACTCTTTGCCAGCCACTTGAACTGGAAGAAGATCAATAAAACCCCTCCCAGACTCCCAAACATAAAAACGAGTAAGGGAATGATCCAGCCACCAAATTCAAGGTGAGCAAAGTAAGAGGCCAGCAAAATACTGATGAAACCCAGTATGCCGAGGACTCCCCCTGGAACGAGTGCTTCTAGAGCAACTAACAAATATCCAAACAACAGAGCGGTAATGATTTTTGTCATATTATTTTAACCTCTCTACAACTAATTCAAAAGCTGTTTGCTTGACTACCCTCACTCGTGCTCCTTTCTCAATCCTGCCTGAATTAGATCTGGCATCAAAAAGGTGCCCTCCGACATCTACTTTTCCTGAAGGATAAAGTTCGGTAATACATTGGGCAATACTATCAGGAATGACCAAATTAGGGTTTAGATCATTCGCTCCGCCATCAATTGATTTCTCTAAGATCATTGACTTCCCCAAAGGCGTTTTCCCAATAAGTTTGACTGCGAAATAACCCAAGATAAAAGCAAGGCCAAGTGATTGGGCCAATTCGACCAAAGGCTTTTTAAATAGGCCGATGGACCAGGTAATTTCCTGAGCCGGCCAAATATCGGCCATTGCCCATATCAAAGACCCGAAGATCAGGGCCAGGCCCAACATAGCGGGTAAAAATAAACCAGGAGCCAGAAAAATCTCCACCAGCACTAAACAAACCCCAACAAGAAAGAGTAAAAGTTCTTCCTGCCCCGCTAGACCTGCAACATATTTTGAGGCAAAGAAAACTAATATAAAGCCAATTCCTAAGCCGCCGAAAATTCCAAAGCCAGGGGTTTTGAACTCAATAAAAAGTAAGACCAAACCAACACTGAGCAACAAGGGAGCCACTCCATTCAACCACAAGCCGATTTCCTCTGCCCAATTTATCTCCATTTTAATCAATTGATACTGATTCGCCCCCCACCTTTGATTCAGCAGATCTTCGATGCTTTGAAATACCCCGATCCCCAGAAGGGGTTGGGGAGGTGTCCCATAAGTCTTCACAGCTTCCTCTCCCGTAAGCGTAAGTAATTCTCCAGCCTTCTTAATCAAGGAACCATCAGCGGCACGAAGAGGTTCTCCTTCAATCACAAGGCTCACATTCGCATCCATCATAGCCGACATAATCTGCGATCGGTATTTGTAAGAGCCAGCAAAGTTTCGGATTTTGGCTTTGAGGTAAGAGTTAATTTTTCTCTTCATCGAAGGGTCAATTTCTCTACCTCCTCCACTTACTGCCTCCGCTGCCCCAATTTGAGAATAGGGAGCGAAAGCAATCTCTTGAGTTGCAATGGCGATGTAAGCTCCAGCAGAAATCGCTTCTTTGTTTACAAAGGTAAGTATTTTTCCTTCCCATGATCCAAGGGAATCCAAAATTTCTTGCATAATTTCTAGGGTAACCCCTAATTCGCCTCCGGGAGTATCCATGTCTAAAACGACTAGATCAACATTTTGTTCGATCGCATCCTTCATTCCGCGACGAAGTATGTCGAGTATTGGAGGGCCAATTTGGTCTCTAATAGGTATGACATAGGCCGACTTCTGCCTATTTACTGGAGCTTCTGAGATATTTCCTTCGCCTTGGCTCGATGGATTGTCTTCCGTTCCCAGCAACGATAAACTTGTGAGCAAAAGTAAGGATAAATGGAATACAAATTGAACCATGGTTTAAAAACTAATTATCTTGGTATTTGATTAACATTGCGCAAACAGGAAAGAAAGGTCAGTTCAATATTAGCTTGGAAACAATCAATTACCAAAACATGGAAATCAAAAGGTGGGATGTTGGCCCTTCCACCTTTCTCGTGCGTCCAGAAGCAGGAGCTAGGCTCCTCAATTGGCATATCAATATGGGAGATGGTTCTGTTCGAGATGTTATTTACTGGCCAGAGAGCGTCGAGAATCAGCCTTTGCCTGAAGTACATGGGGGTATTCCCATTCTCTTTCCTTTCTCAGGCACTTGCACCCATCAAAACGAGTTTGAAAAATGGAGGGCTCCCGATGGTTGCGTTCGTAAAATGCCCAAGCACGGATTCGCTAAAGATGCTTCCTTTCGAATCCGATCCATGGACCAGGCTGGCTTTGAAGTGGAAATGGTGCAGGACGACCATTTTAAAAATTATTACCCTTACGAATACACCTTTACTGTAATTTACCATTTTTTGGAACTTTCCCTGCAAATTAGTCTGGTATTAGAAAATGAGGGCAGGGAGCCTATTCCGTGGTCTGCCGGGCTCCATCCTTATTTTCAGGTGCCCTGGTGTAAGGATTTATCTCTCGACAACCATCTACTGCAAATTTCTTCTAAAAAAGCATTTCAGTATCAACCCGACGGCACATTGCTGGATTGTCCTAAAACTAATTACCCCGTGCCCCTTGGGGATGAAAAGCTCATCAATAGGGTTCATTATCAACTAGAATCTCCAGAAGCTGAAATATCGCTTTTAAATGGAGAAGAAACTATTCGTTTAAACGAAGCGAGCTGGAGTGGAAAAGGCTCTCGACTCACCTATGTCACCTGGACAAAGAGTGGTGCACCCTATTTTTGTGTGGAACCTTGGATGTCTCCTCCCAATGCCGCTGAGAACAAAACCGCACTCTTTGTTTCACCGGGTGGTCGAGAAGAGTTTACTCTCGAATTGGAACTTGTTTAAGATGGGTTCTTGCCCCTGTGCCTAACGGCTTCTAAAACTCCATCCCATAGTTTAATTCTCGCTTCAATACTACTTTCAGCAACCCTGTCTGCTTCTTTTTCCTTAACAACATCTCCGTTTGTGAGGGAAGCCAAAAGCTCTTCTGCCATCGGGCCGTGTTGCTCACCGTCAAGATGGGCATGCCTTTCCAAGTAATAATGAAAAAGGGGGGCCTGTTGCTGGTCTACTCCGCAATTCTTCAGTATTCGAGAGAACATAACAGGCACTAAGTTTTCTCGGCCATAGGCAAAGGATGCAGCGATTTGATGAGTAGAACCATCCCTGATTGTGTCAAAGGTGAAACGCATGAATTTTGTCAAAGAGTGCGGAATGGCATGAGAAGATAAAGCATATTTAACCCCCTTTTCACGAACTACTTCTATAAAATTGTTTATCCCCTCGGTAGATGCTCCCACTTCCAACATAGAATTTAAATAAATTTCAAAGTGGCTTGCATATCGGTTATTGAAATTTGGGTTCGCTACATCTGACTCTTCCTCTAAAACAATTTCATTCACTAACCTGACCGCATTACTATTGCCATTGGGTAACCAGGGTGACCCAGATGGGCAAATTCGTTTCTGCAACTCCTTGAGTAATGACATAAAGTCCCAAACCGCGTAAACATGGTGTTCCATAAATACCCTAAGATCATCCAAGGTTCGTAACGAATGAAAAATTGGATGATCTTCCAGTTTTTCTTTAAGTTGAATGTGAGTATTTTCCATAATAAAAATCGTATTGTGATTCAAAAAATCTTCAAGAAACGGATGCTTATTTCATTCCACTCGTTTGTGAATCAACCAATTAGTGCCATTCGCCATTAGGAACTGATGTGAAATGCACCTAAGATACTGGCACTCCCGCTGGGAGTCGAACCCAGATCTTCGGTTCCGGAGACCAATGTTCTATCCATTGAACTACAGGAGCATGATTTACTAATCAAATTGTTTTCTATCAATTGGGTCAAATTCATTAGTATACCAAATTTCCAATCCTTCTTGACAAGCATGCATCTTAATGAGAATGAGTCTCAGTATCAATTGAGATTCGGTCTCAATAAATAAATTATCTCATGTTTCAAAATTCTACATTACATCTTAGCTCTTTCATTTTGTTTCTTTTCCTTTTTATTAGTAGTCACGGGGAAGAAAGCAACCAAGCGGACTATCTATCTCCTTTTAATGTAATAGGCTCACAAGAGGATATTCCAAAGCTGGAAGGCACGGGCGCGATTTTAGGTTCTA
>JAYOTQ010000010.1:0-10119 GCA_038150505.1 Opitutales bacterium
GAACCGAATTTTGTGATGCGGCAAGGGATGAACTTTCTGCGACATCAATGGTAATTAGATCACCAACGCTGTAGGCTCTTTTCCCACCAAACATTCCCCTTTGAGTATTACTACTTTTTGTCCAAAGGGATGTTGCCTGAACCGCTAAAGGAAAAACAACGGCTAAAACTAGTGATAAAATTAAGGCTTTCATTGGAAATGATTAAAGAGGTACTTTTACACTGTTTTCACTGAGCACTTTAGCGTGAAATTCTTTGTCCGAGGAAAGGTTGCGCACCTTGACCAATGAATCTAAATGACCATCTTCAAGGGCCAAACCTTTCATAGTTACATAAATGCCTTTTCCTGAAGCATAGACATCTATAACCTGTCCTTTTTTGATTAAGTTGGCCTTGGCAAGGTTATTCCATTTAAGGGGAGTATTAGGAAGCAGATTAGTATCCAACTCATAGGAGGATAAATTTGTGGAGCTAGGAACAGAGTTTGCATGATGCTTTAAAATATCCACTCTTTGCAGTTTAAAATCAGATGACTTGGGTTGGCTTCCACGAGAAATTGAACGAGCAGTAAAATATACATCTTTGAACTGGGAAACCCGAACTGGGTAAGAATAAACTCCCATTTCTTTGCCGGATTCCCATAAACTAAAGCGAATAAATGAACTAGAAACAAGTTCATCGGGCGAAACATCAATTATCTTAAGAATGACCTCACTTGTTACCTCAACTGGTTGCCACTCCGTAGACAATTGAGCAATAATATCTCCAGATACTTGGAAGCGATACTTAATCGCATCTGAAAGCATTTTTTGAATAGTAAAAGAATCAATCAGCTTTTGAACCCTTGCCCGATCTACAAATCTTGGTTTTGAGAGAGAAAAAGAATCACGAAGCAAAGCATTTGTTTGTTCTGTGATCCTTACATTACTCTGGTTAAACTGAACAGGGCTCAAAAACCTTTCAACCCCACCGAAGCAAAGGACGGGGAGGAGAAAAAGGGTAAAAAGTGGAAAAGCCGAGTTCAATTAACGTTTAAGTTGATTAACTCTTGAGAGCATGTCATCGGAAGTCTGGATGGACTTCGAATTAACTTCATAAGCACGCTGAGCGATAATCATATTTACCATTTCTTCAACAACATTAACATTGGACATCTCCAAGTAACCTTGTTGCAAAACACCAAAGCCGTTTTCTCCAGGAGCACCAATCTCAGGGGGGCCACTCGCCTCCGTCTCAATCATTAAATTTCCTCCTAATGATTTCAAACCGGAGGGGTTAGGAAACCGGACTAACTCCAGTTGGCCGATTATTTGAGTGCCATCTGCAGTCTCAATGGATACTTCGCCTGTGGGTGAGATAAATACATTGGTCACCTCCGGATCTATTTGCAAACCAGCGGCAAGAGGCAAGGCATCAGCAGTGGTAAGTTGCCCATCAGGTCCAATTTTGAACGCACCATCTCTGGTATATGCCTCCGTACCGTCCGGTCTTTCAACCTGAAAAAAACCACCTCCATCAATGGCCACATCCATTTTTTCATTGGTTTGGGTAAGTTGACCTTGTGTGTATATTTTTGCGGTTGATACGACCTTGGTACCATTACCCATCTCAACTCCGGTAGGGATCACATTGCCAGCACCGGTTTGCCCACCAGACTGGCGAGGGTTTTGATAAAGCAGGTCTTGGAATTCTATCTTGTTTTTCTTATAGCCTGTTGTGTTAACATTGGCTATGTTGTTGGAAATAACATTGAGGTTAAGTTGTTGAGCCTGCATGCCAGTGGCACCTGAATAGAGTGATAGATTCATAATTTTTAGGAGGTTTGGCCGAGAGCACCAATAGCTTTGCCAATGTTTTCGTCAAAAGACTGGATCATTTTTTGGTTCGCTTCATGTGCCCTGGAAACTTCGATTAAACCAATCATTTCCTCAATCGCAGACACATTACTACTTTCCAAAAATCCTTGTAACACTTTGAAGTTTTCAGGTTGGGCATTTTCAGGTTCAAAACCTTCGTCTTTGGAGATAAACCCTCCACCAACTTTCTGGAGTTGGGTTAACGGGTCTTCAAATACAAAGACACCCAACTTACCTACGAGCTGTTCGCCCTGAAATATCTGACCTTCTTCATCGATTAGAGGATCAGGTTGCCCAGGGGTTAAGGCAATAGCGTTTCCCCCTTCGTCAGAAAATTCATGCCCCATGCTGTTGACAAGGGTACCTTCAGAATTTGAATAAAACTGACCATCCCGGGTATAAACTTTATCTCCATTGGAGTTGATGAGGGCAAAAAAACCTTCGCCACTGATTGCTAAATCGAGTGGATTCGATGTCTCTTTCAGTTCACCTGCATTGTAATCCACTTGGTTTTTCATAACGGGAAACGAACCGGGCATTTCATTCCTTAACCTCCCGTGAGTGGACCTGGCAATTTCTCCACCCTCCACACCTTCAAAAGAAACAGCAACTTTCTTAAAGCCTGCTACATGACTGGCAGCAATGTTATTAGCGATAACATTTTGATACTGCTCTAGCCCTCTTAATGCAGAGGCATTTTCATATAAAGATAAATTCACGCATCATGAAAAGCATTTCTCATGCCATTAGATGCAACGAGGTAGTAAATTTTAGATCAAACCGATCGGTTTGAAAAAAGATCAATAAACACAATCGATTTCGAGCAATCGACCATCTTCCAAGTGTATTACGATGGTGGTTGGTTTACCTTCTTCAGATACAACTTCTACCTTGGGACATCCCTCTTCCTCATAAATAACTTCTTTTTTTGCAAGGTTTGCGTCTGGATTGTCTGGTTGCATTGGTTCAGCTGGAGTGTTTTGAGCGTCCAGTAGACCTTTAAAAGAGGAATCACCTTTAGGTTCCTCTTTGAATCCTCTACCTTTTAAATAACTTTCCATAATAAAAAAAGAAAAACTTATCGGTACCGAGCAAGGTCTTCTTTGCTGATGTCTAAGGCTAAACTAATCTCAACCCTACGATTTTTATCCGGACGGTTCGGGTACCTTATCCTATTTGGTTTGGTTGCTCCATGCCCAGTCATCCTTTCGAGTTTACCCTCAAGTTCACCGGCAGAATAGTGTCCAAGTGCATTGTTAATTTCAACCGCTTGGTATAAGGAAAGCTCCCATTCAGCCAATTCATGGTTTTTTACTTTCTCTTCCAAATTCATCGAGTGGGAATCAATCCGATAGGCCAAAACATGCTGAGAAAGCAACCAAGACATTCGTTGCATAACTTTTCTGCCATGAGCAGACAACTTTGAAGAAGTGGATTCGAAAATAGGTTTATCGTCTCCATGGTAAAGAGTAACTTTCAAACCATCTGAAGTGACTTCCAACTGGATAGTGGAATCATCAATTTCATGAAGTTTTAACCGTTTATACCAATCCTGGGCAATTCGATGAAGCACATCAATATCGATGGATGTGGTGTCATCTGTATTACGCATAGTAGTGTCCGACCGACCAACAATCTGATCAACCATACTTCCCGGACGGGCATCTTTTTGCTCTACCGGTGTAGACTTGGGCACGCCCGCTTTGTAAGGATCCCTAAAAAAACGAGTCGTTGCGATAATAACTTCCTCATCTTGAGACAGAATCCATAACACAAGAAAGAGGGACATCATTCCAGTAACAAAGTCGGCATAAGCCACCTTCCATGCACCGCCATGAGCATAGAAAATTTTTCTTTTCTTGGATGGGTAAGTAAACATGTAAAAAGGAGAAGTTAGATGCACCTATGCACCCTTGGCCGCGTCTTTACATTTTTCTTCGAGTTCGTCTGCTGTGGGTTGGATTTGTTTATCCAAAGAACGACGACCTATCTCCACAGCCATGATGGGACTGAGCCCAGTAGCAAAACCAGAAACAGATCGTTCAACTATACGGTAATACAACATCTCTTGCCCCTGATTGAGTTGAACAAGCCTACCTAACGGCACACCGATTCCATAAGCCAAGAAAATACCCAAGAAAGTTCCACTCAGAGCAGCCGCGACTTTGTACCCGACAGATTCAGGGTCCTCGAGGTTGGACATCGTATTGATGATGCCTAATACAGCCGCAACAATTCCAACGCCTGGCAACGCATCTGAAATCATTTCGATCGCTTTGATCGATCGGCTTGCTTCCGCCTCACGACTACTCAGTTCGGACTTAAGAATGCCTCCGATCTCACCCGGTTTGCATCGTCCATCAACAATGGGACGAAGAGAATTACACAAAAACTCAACAAGACCTTTGTCATTTAAGAAAGAAGGGTATTTGGTGAAGATCGTGCTGTTATTTGGATCGCTAACATGCTCATCCAGTGCTGGTGTACCCTTTCTTCTTCCAAGCATAAAAAGTTCGTAAAGCAATACAAGCAGGTCAATAAACTTGGATTGGCTACTGATTCCTCCCTTGAATGCTTTGAGCACATCATTTTTTAGTCCAACCAAGACACTTTTAGGACTCGATACCACCAGGATACCTAAACCAATCCCACAAATAATCATGATTTCACCGGCATGAATAAGAGTAACGGGGTTTCCTCCAGCAACAGCAAAACCGCCGATACAAGAGACAAAGACAATTATGATTCCTATAGTTAAGAGCATTGTAGTTTTAAGTTTTTACTCGGATGTTTGGAATTTTGCACGAAGAGAAATGATGGAGTGGGATAAGATTTGACTAATCCTACCTTCTGAAAGGTTAAAGAGGTGAGCGATTTCAGACAACCTCAATTCCTCAATATAATACAACATCAATATTTTCTGGTTTTGTGGAGGGAGCTCTTTGATTTTTTCCCTTAACTGGGTAACTTTTTCCTTCCGCTCCACATTGTCAAAAGCGGTTGGCTCAGTCGGATCATAGAGAGTTTCACTGAGCGAATCTGAATAGCTTTCTGAATCAGAGTTAGTTGAAGAAGACTCAAAAGGAACAAAAACAACGGGTTGCGTTTGTTTGAGTAATTTTTGGTATTCTCCTGATGAGATTTTTAACTCCCGGCATATTTCTTCGGGTGTTGGAGGTCTTTTTAAAGTAAGCTCGAGCTCAAGAATTGTGGATTGAAGGGATTTGGCTTTGGCACGATTTGCCCGTGGCAAGTGATCAATTCTTCTCAGTTCATCGAGCAATCCACCCTTAATTCTCAAGGTGGCATAATTACCAAAGGACTTTCCTTTTGACGGGTCAAATCGATTGACCGCAAGAATAAGAGACCTTACCCCAATCCCATACATATCCTCCGTTTCATAGTTTTCTGGAAAATGAAAGCGCATGCGATTGACAATGGACTTAACTAAAGGCAGGTAATCCACAATCCATTGATCACGGGTTTTGTCAGAAGACATCGCGGTGCGATAATTTTCGGCTGCTTGCTCAAACCTTTTCCCCTCACTCTCTTCGCTATGAAAAGCTCTGGAAACTGCGGTGCTCACTGATTCAAGGATTGGCTGAGTTCAGGTTGAGGTTTCTTTTGGGAAGATGCCTCAATGTTCGCTTTCATTGCGGATTTAATGGCTTCACGGTTTTTACGATCCACCGGTTGAGGAGCAGGCACAACCTCAGGTTTGGACACTTTGTTGGGTTCGTTTTCTTTACTGAATTGAACTTTTTTTAATGCCGACATCAGAAGCATTCTCCAGGAGAGTGAGAAAAACAAGGAACCAATCGAACCATAGAGTATACTCCTCAGTGGGTCATGGTACAAAAAAAGAGAGAAGCTAAAAAAGAAAACAAAGCCAACAAAACCGCTCAGGAAGAAGAAATATTTAGCATCATCATTCATATTCTAGACCCGCTGATAAGATGAAAATGATTGGGTGTATAAGTTCTCAGGAAATGATTTGGCAATCATTTGATTGAGCACATTGGAAGAAAAGTCACCGGTTATATTCTGACCAGTGGAAATACAATAGGGAGACAGGGCAGAATCAAAAATAATCGGCCACAGCTTCGATGCATTGGAGAGCTCATCAAAATGTGTGATCGCAAGATGGGTAGAATCTAAATTGCTACCTATCCTCACACATTTGGACAAAACTTTTGAATCATAGGCACCGTTGACAACTAAAATACGTGAATCCACTCCCAATGAGGCCAAGGATGCTTTGATCTTAGACCACTCAGCTGCATCGCTTAAAGAAATCCCCGGGATATCGATAAATAAGGGTGACTGCAGGGTAGCTTCGGGAACCTTGGACTCCTCTCTGTAAAGAGTTACACCTATAACTTCGCAAAATATTCTCAGGGAATCATCTGGGTTGGGAACACCATTTTCCAGTTTAAGCACCATTGGGACTTTTTTCTTAATAAAAACCTCATGAGCGAGCATTTTACAAAGCATGGTTGTTTTCCCTGCACCTGGTGATCCAAGAAGGGCAATTTTGCTACCGGTGGGTACCTGAGGGAGAGCTTTAAAACGGTCGGATAAACATTGGGTGACTTGTCTTAAAACATCCGCTAAGGATAAATCAGTTAAATCACCAATTTCTGGCCAAGACTTAATCTGAGAAACCAAAAGTTCGTCAAAACCAGCTTTGGACAAAATCTGTAGGGCGTCCCGTGGCAATTCATTTGAAAGATCGGGAGGACTAGCTGGGAGAGCTCGTTCTTCGTTGCCGGAAGGAAGGTTGCCCACATTAGGAGATGTTGCCCGTTCAGTAACCTCATCGACTTTTTTTTCGGTGGCGGGGGTTTCCTCAGTTGATTTTTCGGAAATTGGATTAGGAGGAGGCACCTCGGCAATTACTTCTAATTTAGGTGAAGAAATAAAGCGCTTCAATCCCTCCCCTCCTATTTGACGAACAGAAACCACCCGGGCATTTTCGCCTAGTTTATCGCGTATCATTCTCACCGCCTCCTCCGCTGAGCGAACAACTAATCGGTATTTCTTAGGCTTGGAGCTACTCTCTGTTAC
Organism: Opitutales bacterium; assembly: GCA_038150505.1. GTDB lineage: Bacteria > Verrucomicrobiota > Verrucomicrobiia > Opitutales > Seribacteraceae > Chordibacter. Next base: position 6,923 of record JAYOTQ010000010.1, read on the forward strand.
ACTATCTTCTTCTGCGATCATCTTAATTGACCAATTGCGGTTCAGTTAATGCAAGGTCCGGATTTTTTTCTGCTTCACCGGATGGGGCAGGAAAATTTTCTGGAATCGAAAATTGAGGAAGGGTAATCGAAGCAAATGGTTCAACCATGGTTTCAGGCGGAATTTCCTGGTAAGCAAATATTGAAAGTTGAGGATAACTGGGCTCCAAAAACCTTCTCAGCGCGAGCCGAAGATCAGATGTGGTAACCATACATGGGCTCAGCCCCTGGTCTGACATTTCTTCAATTTTAGGAACAATTTCGGAGATTAGGCCTTGGGTGAGGTCTGCATCCATTGCCAGCCCCACATCGAATTGGCTTTTCTTGACCCGCTGAACCAATATTTGCTCAAGCTTTGGATCTAAAGTCATGGAGACAAGCTTGTTGGGCTCGACCTCAAACTCTTTGACAAAGTACATCCCTAGGCGCTTTCGAGCTTGCTCGGACAAATCATCTGGATTCTTGGTGATTGGTGCCATGTCCGCAATTGTCTCAAGAATAAGAGTGAGGTTTTTAATGGGTATTCTTTCACGGAGAAGATTTTGTAAAGTCCTTTGAATAATACCCACACTCACCAAATCAGGTAAAAGTTCACTCACCAGAGTGGGGTTATTGTCCTTGAGTAAATCAACGAGTTTCTGTGTACCCTCCCGTTCCAAAATCATGAAAGCAGATTTTTTAAGGATATCAGAGAGATGGGTAACTAAAACAGAGGACGGATCCACAACAGTAAACCCTTCGACTTCCGCTTTTCTTTTATCTTTTTCAGTAACCCACAAGGCTTTGATTCCGAAAACTGGCTCAATGGTTGCAACTCCATCAATCTTGTCTTCATTCCCTCCTCCCATGTTCATGGCCAAGAACCGATCTGGCATAACCGAAGAACGAGCAATTTCTTTTCCCCGCAGCAAGAATCTGTACTCATTGGGCTCAAGTTCTATGTTATCTCTCACTCCAATCGTGGGTAAAAGCATGCCCATTTCTTTGGCAAAATTGGTTCGGGCACCGGTAATTCGGTCGAGCAGGTCCCCACCCTTTCCTTTATCCGCCAAAACGAGCAAGCCATACCCCATTTCCAAACCAAAAACCTCTTGCTCGATAGCTTTTTCCATAGAAGAATTGCTGCTAGGGATGGCTTCCGCGGATGGTGCCGGTGCTCCTGATTGTGGGCTTGCTGCAACCTGACGACCTGCCTCTCCAGATGGGTGTTCTGAGCTTGAGGTGAGTTCTTCCATCTCCGATACCCCAGAAGCTTTGTTCTTGAGAAAGTAAGCGAGACTAAAGCAGGAAATGGATAACAAGAAAAATGGCCAAAATGTTTCGGATAAGAAAATAGAAAATAGCAGGAGTAAAAAGCCAGATATAGCAATTGCTCGTGGATAAATTGTTAATTGCTTGCCTACAAACTCTCCTAAGTTTGCTTCGTCTGAAGACCGGGTGACAAGGATGCCAGCCGCAATGGAGATAATAATGGCAGGGATTTGAGAAACCAAACCATCACCAATCGACAAGACCGTGTAGGACTGCAGTGCCTCTGCCATCGACAACTCTCTTTGAAAGTAACCGATTAGGATGCCACCGATTATGTTCACCACAGTTATAAAAATCCCGGCAACTGCATCTCCGCGGACAAATTTACTCGCACCGTCCATAGCACCGTAAAAGTCTGCATCTTTCTGAATTTTGGCTCTTTTCTCCAACGCCTGGGCTTCAGATATGATCCCGGCATTCATTTCAGCATCTATAGACATTTGCTTTCCCGGCATGGCATCCAAAGTAAAACGAGCGGTAACCTCAGCTATCCGGCCTGCACCCTTGGTGATTACAACAAAATTGATGATCACTAAGATGAAAAAGATTACAGCGCCCACGACATAATTGCCTCCCACCACAAAAGTTCCAAACGATTGGATGACAGAACCAGCATCCCCGTCCAATAAAATAAGCCTCGTTGAAGCAACATTGAGACCAAGGCGATAGAGCGTAACTGCTAGTAAAATTGTGGGGAAAACCGAAAATTCAGGAGGCTCTTTTACATAGACAACCGTAAGTAAAATTAACAGGGATATGGCTATGCTGAAAACTAAAAATATGCTCAGCAAATCCTTGTGGATTGGAATAACCAAAAGAAATACTGCCGCAAAGAGACCGAAAATAAAACCCAGATCGGAGTTCCCCTTAAACCGAGCGAAAAATGGATAAAATTTTCGGATCGTATCCATTAGGCGAAACGAGATTGGAGACTGCCTTTGGAAAGCAACCTTCTCGCTTTCAGTCGGTGGAAATAGTAAGAATTCTTTTTGTAAACCTCAGCTAAAATTTTCGCAACTACTTGGTAAAGTTGGATAGGAATAGGCTGCCCCACTACTCCCAAAGCATATAGCATTTGAGCAACAGGTTTGTCTTCCACCATCGGAACCTCAAATTCCTTTGCGATTAACTTAATTCTTCTGGCTAACATATCATGACCTTTGGCAACCACCACTGGAGCATTATCCGTGCCTTTTTCATATTTTAATGCGACCGCATAGTGGGTTGGGTTGGTCACTACCACATCAGCAGTCGATACATCCTCTAGGTTTTGCCCCATAGCCATCTCCATCGCTTTTCTTCTTTGAGCAGACTTCACCTCCTCCGAAACCTCCTTACTTTTTCTCTCTTCCTTGACCTCCTGCTTGGTCATTTTCATCTCATCGGTGTGTTCCTTTTTTTTGATAATGAAATTAATAATCGCGACCACCAGGAGCATGAGCACAAGCAAGGCAAACATGACTAGCATTAATTCATATATGAAACCAGGGATGTGCTGAATAGGTATGGGTGCATAAAAAATCGGGTCGTCCAAAAAGATCAAAATGGTAAGCCAAACCACGGTTCCAATGAATAAAAATTTTAAAAAGTCGACAAAGAATGCTTTGAGCCCTTTGAGCCCCCAAATTCTTTTTATCCCGCTTATTGGGTTCATTTTGCTAAACTTGGGCTCCAATGCTTTGGGAGTAAAACTGAAGCCTGTCTGCACACCCTCTGCTAATAACGAAGCGAGGAAACAAGCAACCAGCATTGGCAAGACAATTAGGCCCAAGGCCAAATAAGAATCTCCGAAGGTACTGGCCATCCCTTCTTGAGTGGCCTGAATGCTGTTCAAATTTTCGAAAATCG
>JAYOTQ010000010.1:10219-29706 GCA_038150505.1 Opitutales bacterium
GTACTGGCCATCCCTTCTTGAGTGGCCTGAATGCTGTTCAAATTTTCGAAAATCGATTTGGTAAAAAGCATCATTTCTCCTGCTTTGGTTGGAGCCCAAAAAAACAGTACAAGTAATCCGGCAAGAAGGGTTGCTGTCATTCCAATTTCCGGAGCCTTAGCAAAATTACCCTTTGCCCTTGCTTCGGAAAGTTTTTTTTCGGTTGGATCCTCAGTTTTGGACTCTTTATCTACATCCGCCATGGGCAACCTATCCTGATTGGATAATATCAAGCATCACTTGAACCGACCTCTTGCTATGCTCGATTACATAGGATGAAAATAACAAGATTGAAGAAACCAACAAAACTAACCCAGCCATGATTCGCACCGCAAAACTGGTTATAAAAACATTCATCTTAGGTACTGCTTTTCCTAAAACAGCAAATGAAATATTGATGATAAAGTTCAAAGCAATAAATGGAGCTGCCATAAGCACACCCAAGACAAAGACATTGGACACTTCAGTCACATACTCAACCATAGGGTTTGCCGTGAGAAAGAAAACACCCACAGGCAGGATATCAAAACTTAAGGTAAACGCTTTAATGACCTCGTGGTGAATTCCAGCAACAAAGAAGATCAATAGGCTGAAGTAATAAAACAAACTACTCAAAGTAGCATCGGTTGAGCCTAGCAAGGGGTTGATGCTGTTGCTTGCCATCAAACCTATTTCATAGGAGATGAGGTACCCAGCCAACTCGACTGCAAAGAAAACCATTCTTACCATCATCGCGAGCAGCAAACCAATACAGACTTCATTCATCGCCAATAATATAGCCCCAAGGTAGTGGCTCGAAATCTCAAGTCCAGCGGGAACAAATGGACTGATCAGCAAGGACAAAATTAGCCCAAAAGCCATACGAATCCTGACCGGAATTAACTTTCCAGCGAAAAGAGGAATCCCCAAAAAAAAGGCTCCCGTACGAAGCAACACGAGAACCCAGACCACAATTTGTTCAGCTTCGATCGTCACTGAGCCATCGTAGGGATCAGGTTAAACATTGATATACAAAAGTCTGTTAAAGTCTTGAGAATAAAATTAGATGCCAAAACAATCGCCAAAGAAACACAGATTAGCTTAGGCACGAAGGTGAGCGTTTGTTCCTGAAGGCTCGTGATGGATTGCACAAAACTTACCAAAAGACCAACCGCAGTTGCAGTTCCTAAAATTGGAATCGCGAGTAACAAACCGGTTTGGAGAAGGTTCCTCATGAGGTCGACTGCAAGTTCCATTGTCATAATGACATCAATTCTTTTAGGAGATATTAAAACTTTCCACCAATGATTGAACGATCAGATACCAGCCATCCACCAAAACAAAGAGGAGCAATTTAAATGGCATAGATATAACCACAGGTGGCATCATCATCATTCCCATCGACATCAGTGTGGATGCGACAATAAAATCAACCACGATGAAGGGTATGAAAATTAAAAACCCCATCTGAAAAGCGGTTCTTAACTCGCTTAAAATAAAGGATGGAACCACTATGCTAAGGGGCAATTCGTCACGAGTCATCGCACCCTGGCGGGAAATCTCCAAGAAGAACTGGGCATCTTCCTGCCTCGTTTGGTTCATCATAAAATCTTTCATGTATGCAGTCGCAACTTCGAGAGCTTCCGAAGAAAGCATCGCTTTTTCCATGTAAGGGGTAACTGCATCATCGTATATCTTATTCCAAACAGGACCCATTATGAAAAAAGTTAGGAATAGACCTAAACCAATTATAATCTGACTCGACGGGGCTGCATTCACCCCAATCGCGTTTCTCACAAATCCAAGTACAATGATGATTCGGGTAAAGCATGTCATCATCATAATCACGGATGGACCAAGCGTTAGGATGGTCATGGCTATGACCAGCTGAATTGCCAGACCAAGATCCCCCTCCTCATTTGCACCACTCACATCTATGCGCAAGCCAGGAGATCCTGTACCCGTAGTCTGGGCATAACTAAAAGAACCCAGGACCAAAAACAAGGTAAGCAAAATCAGAATGCTTCTGAAAAGATGACTGTATTGCAAAACCCTAAACATCAAAATTCAAGAATTGCTGATAACGGGGTTTGGATCTTCTTTCCCTGAAACGCTATTTAACTTGGAAAGCAGTTGTATGCTACCCGAGCTTATTCCCAGTAGAAACTTTTCTTGCTCATAAGAAGCCACAACAAGAAATTGCTTGTTTCCTAAGGAGCGGGTGTCACAGAGCACAATTCCTTTCTTTCCATCAGAAATATGCTTTGCAATGTGCCTGTTGTTGACGAATTTTGAAAAAAAATAAGCTAACGCAGCTAAAATGCCCAAAAAACCAACAACCCGGAAGATTTGGCTAAACTCACCGAGTTGCTCCATTGATCCTTTAAGCAAGCAAATTAATTGCAATAACTACCGACAACAGAATGTACAACTAAGAGATGGAATCGACGATTTCCGTAATCTTTAAACCAAATCTGTCGTCAATCACAACTACTTCACCAAGTGCAATGAGCTTCCCATTGACAAGCAAGCTTACTGGGTCCTTGGCATTCTGCTTAAGTTGAATTTGAGAACCGGGGCTGAGTTCCACAATTTCCTTCATTGGTAGTTGAGCCGTGCCCAACTGAACGGTGACTTGGACTTTTACATCCATAACGATGTCCATTTTTTTACTATCCATGGGATTTTCCTATTAAATTTAGACTTTCCGCCTTACATTCATTTACTTGATAAGCTACTTGATCACCTTCTAATCCAATTTCACCAACAAAACAGGTGCGATCTTCTATTCTAACCTTGGTTTTGGAAATCATCTCAGGGTTCATCTCAATAATGTCATCCACTTCTAAGTTGAAAAGATCACGAACAGAAAGCTGAAACGCATCCCACTCTACGGAAATATCAACAGGTATTTCATCATAAATTTCATGCCATTTAGGTGAAATCGTGCTCTTTGTTTTGGCGGGTATATTTGCTTGTGATAAAATTCCGCTAAGAACGGGTTCCATGGTGTAATAGGGAACGGCAATTCGCAAAGGACCAGAAACATCGCCAAAGGAAGCCTCCATAGACAAGATAAGCATCATGGCATGAGGGGGAGAAGTCTGAAGAAATTTTCCAGTGGTTTCTGTACCGATGACGACTGGATTTAACTCCTTGATCGATTTCCACTGCTTGCACCACTCTTCTAAAATGATAAGATTAAAATCTTCAACCAAAGCTTTTTCAATATCAGTCAACCCACGTTCTTCTGGGTTAGTGGATCCCCTCCCCCCTAGAATTCGGTCTACCACAGTAGCGGAAAGATGAGAATTCACATCGAGCAAACCAACACCGTTTAATTCTTGAAGCTTAAATAAAGTTACGCAGGAGGGTGAGTTAATAGAGGAAATGAAACTTTTGTATAAATCCGCATTCAGGTCCTCTAACTCAAGATTAAATTCAGTCCGCAGAAACATGGAAAGATGGCCCGCAAGATAGTAAACGAATTGTTCCGACTTAGTCTTGAGTAATGCCAAATCGGACTCAGATAAAACGATAGGATTTGTAAAATCATATTTTTTTATCTTTAGTGCAGATGGATCTTCCAGCTTCGTACCATCGTGTAAAAAAACACAACGACTGCTCGAAGAACCCTCTTCTAGCTCATCAAGATCGAAACTTTCGTCTTCAAAATTTTCAGTTTCTGACATTTTCCTTACTGAACTACGAATTGAGTGAAATAGATCTGCCTAATGAGATCGCTTTCCCCATCACGATATTTTCTTAAAACCATCGAGAAGGACTTTTTGAGATCAATTCTAACCCGCTCCTGAAACCCATCGAGTTGAGCATCTTCGTAGGTATATCCACCCATGATGGAGAGTGCCTTATCACGAATCCGGTGCTCATTCATTTCCAAGACCTTTTCAAAATCTCCAGCCAAGCCCTCTAAACGAAGCTCTAGGTTGATGTAACGAGATTTGATTGGACCACCAAGATTAGTAATTAGTTGCTTAATTTCATAAAACTTTTCCTCGCCCGAAGGCTCCATATCTAAAGGTTGCCCTCCTTCAATAACCTGATTCGTAACCACCGATTCAGGCTTATTCATTTTGATCACAAAAGTCATTGCACCAACAGTCAGTGCCGGGGCCAGAATGATTGCTATTAGAACAGGTACAAGATTTCCCCCACCTGAAGATTTCTTTCCATCGCTAGCGGGTAATTCATCTAATTGGTCTGCACTCATTTAGTAAAAAGATTGAGGGTTATCGCTTAAGGTTAACTGCTTCAGTGAGAATGGCATCAGAAGTGGTGACAATTCTTGATCCTGCCTGAAAAGATCTTTGGTGACTTATCATCAAAGCAAATTCATTGGTTAAGTCGACATTAGACAATTCTAAAGCGTATTGTTTGATCTTACCGTTTGAACCAACCGCGGGAATCGCATTATCAATAATACCAGCCAAATTTTCACCTGGGTTGCCATTGGAGAAAAGGCTATTACCAGCACGCCTGAGATACTGGGGTGCATTAAAGTTTGCCAGTTTGATTTGCCCAGAATTACGAATGCTGTCTTGTCCATCCTTAGAGACGATCAAACTAACTACTCCATCTTCATCCACCCTCCTGGCGAGTAAATCCTCACCTTCTTCTAAGCCAATCTTTAATGGTTCACCAGTCACATTAACAAGTTGAAACCTATTTTGGTCTCGCGTTACCACAAAACCTTCAACAGTCGATTCAAACGATCCGGCACGAGTGTAAAAAAGTTCACCCGAGGCAGGGTCTATAACTTCAAAAAAGCCACCACCATTTGGCAGAGCTTCGCCTTGGATTGCAAAATCCAGATCCAAACCTGTGTTTTCGATCACGCCCTGATTAAAGTTGGAAGAAAGAGAACTCACATTCACACCAGCCCCAAAATTGCGTGTATCATTTTTGGGTTCTCCATCAATTGCAAAACCAGGATTGTTTTGCACAAGGTAGGAGTTATCAGAGTAATTCGCTCGGGACGATTTGTATCCAAGGGAGTTTACATTAGCGATGTTGTTACTGAGCACCTGAAGACCTTCCGAAAAGCTCTTAAGTGCAGAAACTCCATTTTGCAGGGAAGGAATCATGATTCTAAATTTGAGTGTTATCGGCTAACTCAACGCGGGTCACATCTTTCGGGTGGTACGATTCACCTTCAACCACCAACCGGATTGAACCATCTTCTAATTTATCGACTGCATCAACTTTTCCGGAAATTTCTTTGATGCCATTATCAATCAAAACATGGTTACCTAAGTAAGATTGAGCAAGCATTTCGCTGTGAGAATCTGCAAACTTAGAAAATCCTTGGGTAAATTGTTGCATCTGCTCCAGGGAGGCAATGTTTGCCATTTGAGAAATAAATTCAGTATCCTTCATCGGTTCAAGAGGATCTTGGTTCGTAATCTGGCTAGTTAACAACTGGAGAAAATCATCCATTTTCAATTGGCTGTTGTTTTCAGCAGCTTGGTTGGCAGAAAGTGTAGGAGCACTGCCCAAGATGGAAGATTGAGATATTGTATCGATCATAAAAGAATTACGGGTTAGGAAAAAAAGCGATCCATCTGGCTGTAAGAATTAAAAAAATGGAAAGCAACCTCTGGTTTTGCGTCTTGATTGCTAGTAGGTGGATTGGGAAATTGATGGTGAAGGTCGTCCAGCACCTGACTATCTTCGGAAATAAAACAAACTGAAACCGAATCCTTCATATTCTCAATTCTTACAGAGACTGAACTTCCATTGTCCAAGCTAACCGCAAAACGGAAAACCTCTTTTTGTTGAGCAAGCAAGAGGGGTGCATCAGAAACAAACTCAGATACTTTTTGAGAAAGCTGCTCGAGCGAAAGAGAGACGGATCGGTTCTCGCTGTCGTCATTGAGCGTACTTTGGGGGGAATTTCGTTGAGGATTGTAATCACTTAAATCTGATAAAGCACTTTCTATGCCATCATGGTAACCGCGAAAGGGAACACTTTGAGAAGTTTTACTTTTTATTTCATTTGAACTTTTAGCAAAAGAAGTTCCCTTTGCAAATGTGCTTGTGGGGGGAACGAAAGATTGATCAACAAAGTTTTTCCCTTTGGAGAAGATTGGGGTGCCTAAGGGCGAAAGAGGAAGAAGGTTTCCCTGCATCACTGAACGAATTGGAATATCGGGGTGACTGGATGCGGAATTGATGGTTGAATTTGCAGCGTTTTGGCGTTTGGAAGATTTACCGGGATCAACCTCTGAAACCTTTACATGAGGAATGAAGCTTTTCGGTGTGCCCTTTGTTAAGTGAGCTTGAGTCTGTGGATTGGGCACACTACCAGAAGAGCTTTTCGATGAAGAAGGGCGAGGATTGCTGAATTGTTTGAGATTAGACTCAAATTTCTCAATCTTCATTTTTGGTGGTAACCAAAAAGAGCCTCCCTGACCAAGAGATTGGTGCCCATTGGGTCCTTTTTGACTTGGGTTAAAAGAAACGGGGCTCATGCGGTTTTATTCCAAGCTTACGCTTGGCAAAAGCCCTCGGTCCCTCATGGCCAAGGCATCAGCTAGCTCAATTAAGTCATCTTGGTCGCTATTAAGCATGAAAGCGATGATGGGTGCTTTGTCCTCCGCTTTTAACATTTCAAAAATACTGAGAGCTTCTTCAAATCTTCTTTTTTGGCGCCAATTTTGTATCTCCACGCTCGCAACCTCTGGTCCCATCTCAACCCAGCGTTTTGCAGTGTCTTTGTATTCTTTCATTTTTTCCTCACTCAGGTCTTTGCCTTTTCTTGATTCGAATTCGGCAAGTTTGGTGGAGAGGTCATCTTGGATACGATTTAGCTCTCTCTTTTGCTTCTCCAATGACTCCAGATCCATGGAGAGTGCAGATTCTCTTGAGTCGAGATCCTTTTCTCTTTCGAGCAACTTATCCTTCAACAAAGAAAGTTCTTTGGATAACTGGTTCATCGAATGTGTCTCCGCGGGAGAATAACTCGTATCATCCGCATCAAACTCTACGCTTGTAAATTCGGCCTTAACAACGGGTGCCGGTTTAAAGAGATCATCGTAATTTAGGAAGAGCATTAACCCTGCACTGGATACGGAAAGTAAGACGGCTAAAATTACAATAACGGATGCGGAGAATTTCATGACTTAATATTGATGATTAATTCTATGGAACAAAAATCGACTGCTGATAACATCTTCAAGTTCTGTTTCTTCTTTTTTGGTTTCAACTAAATAATGATGGGACTGTTGCTTTTCTTTGAGTCGTAAAACAGCTTTGAACTGCGAATCCTTTTCCAGAAAAATACTTCTCCGAGACTGAAGAATTCTCTCCGCTTCATTCAGTTTTATTTCGAGGCTCGAAATATTCTCCTTCTCCAGCAATAAACTGGTTTGTAGGGCTTCTACTTGAGCAGAGAGAAAGGTGCCTTTCTGCTTGTTTTGTAAAATTTCCAAGACCGAGTCTCTTTTCTGATGGGCTTGGGTTAAATCTTGCTTCAAGTTTTGAACTTGCTTGGTAGCGGCGGCAAATTGAGAGAGGGCTTGGTCCCTTTTCGACTCTTTTAACCTCAAAAGAGCGTGGAGTTTAAAAGAAAAGCTTTTCACGACAACACTTCCCTCAATTTGGAAAATGCACTTTCTCTTTCAGACAAAGTATCAAACCTTTGGCGTAAAAATGCTTGAATGCCTGAAACCTTTTCAATCGCCCGGTCAATTTTAGGATTACTGTTCTTAACATAAGCTCCCACATTAATCATATCTTCATTCTGGTTGTACACGGAAAGAAGGTCTCTTGCTTCGGAGATTAGGTTAATCTCCTCCTCACTGCAGACAGAACGATCGAGTCGGCTTACGCTGCTCAAAACATCTACAGCGGGGAAATGATTGGCGTTTGCCAATTTTCTGGAGAGAACAATGTGACCATCAAGGAACCCACGAACTGCATCTGCAACAGGCTCATTCATGTCGTCCCCTTCAACCAAAACTGTGTAAATAGCAGTAATGGCACCCTTTTCACTGGTGCCGGTTCTTTCCAGAAGTTTAGGCAGTAATGAAAAAACGGATGGAACATAGCCTCGAGAAGCAGGGGGTTCTCCAGAGGCAAGTCCAATTTCACGCTGAGCCATCGCAAAACGGGTTAATGAATCCATTAAGAGGAGAACTTTTTGCCCCTCATTTCTAAAACCTTCTGCTATAGCAGTGGCGAGTATGGATGCACGAATTCTCATAGGTGCAGGTTGATCCGAAGTCGAAACGACAACAATTGACCTTTTCATCCCCTCTTCACCAAGATCATTTTCAACAAATTCCCTAAGTTCACGACCCCGTTCCCCGACCAAAGAGATAACATTCACATCTGCATCAGAACCTCGGGCAATCATACCAAGTAGAATCGACTTCCCTACCCCACTCCCAGCAAAAATTCCCATTCTTTGACCCGTTCCCATGGGAATAAAGCTGTCGATAGACTTGATGCCTGTGGCAAATGGAGTTTTGATCAGAGTTCTCGCCAAGGGATTAGGAGGTTCAGCAAACAGACCATCCCTAAACGGTGCGCCCAAGGGGCCCTTTCCATCCAAAGGACGCCCCATACCATCAATGATTCTTCCAAGTAAAGATGGTCCGTACGGGACTTCATTGGAATTTCGTTTCGAAACGACTTTGCAACCTGGATGAATCAGATGAACACTATTAAGAGCCATCAGTAAAACTGTATTTTCGCGAAAACCTATGACCTGGGCCTCTATTTTTTCGTTGGTTCTTTCAGAAGAAATCGAGCAAACCTGCCCAATAGATACCTCAGGTCCTTCCGACTCAATCACCAAACCAATCACACGGCGGACAATACCTATTTTATCAAATGTTCGCACCCCTCGGATTCCACTTTGCAGAAGCGAAAACCGATCTGCCAAGGAGTTAACCATGGTTGGTCAACTCCTCTCCAACTTTTCTTAATTTGGTAACTAACCTACCGTCCAAAAGCCCAAATCGGCTCTTGATTTGGCAGTCTCCAGAGGACAAGGATGTATCTTCGAAAAATTTCACCCTAGGCAAATCTGGTAATACAGAATCTTCCCCATCTAGGTTATCAAATATACCCGCAATCGCACTGGCAAATCCATCCTCTTGACTAGGTTCGCTCGCTTCAGTTTCAGAAACATCCTGAGGCGGAGTTTCCTTACCCAACGCCTTGAGTAACCTCAAGTCTTCCGGACACAAATAAACCTCAAGCTTTTCCTCGTCGTCAGAAAACTCTGCAATAAGGGAACGAACCAATCCTTCCACATCTGTACCACTCAAATCAACCCGGGGAAGTATTTTTTGCACAATCTCCATAACCAGGCTTGGTAAATTTGTATTTAACATTTCAAAAGCTTGCTCAGCTCGAATGTTCAACTGATCCAGAATGGCAGATTGTTTTTGGCCGTATTCTGTTTTGAGCTTTTCAACTTCAGCTAGGTAAAATTCGGTAGCCTGTTTTTTTCCATCCTCTAAATAGGATAGTTCTTTTTGCTTTTGCTCTTCAACGGAAGCAGGAGGGAAGCTAACCGACTTTACCCTGAATCCCTTGGGTGGTTCAGGAAATGAAACTTTTTTATTGAACGACAACGTCGCTGCCTCCGGTATCCAAGATGATTTCTTCATCTTCCTCAAGTTCGCGAACGATTTGAATAACACGATCCTGAGCAGCCTCAATTTCTGAAAGCCTTTTCGGACCCAGAAAACCTAACTGCTCCTCGAGTGCTTCTACCGCCCTTTTGGACATCGTAGTATAGATCGCTTTTTTAAGTTCAGGTGAAGCATTTTTCATAGCAATGACCAAATCATCTTGGTCCACCTCTTTGGTAATTTTCGAAATATCTCCAGGACTTAAACGTACAATATCTTCAAAACGGAACATCCGTTGACGGATAGAACCTCCCAACTTGGGGTTCCTTTTCTCAATACTCTTAAGAAGTTCCTTGCTCTGTTCTTTATCGAACCAGTTCAAGAGATCTGCAGCAGCCTTCACTCCACCAGACACAACCCGGGGAGATTGACCCTTTTGTCCGATTCTAGCACCCAAGGTGTTGGCTACTAATTCGACTTGGGCAAGCGGCGTGGTTTCCATGGCACCTACTCTTTCCACAACCTGCTCTTGTACATTGGGTGGCATCATGAGCAAAACTTCGGAACCCTTGTCAGCCTCTAAATTTGATAAAATAAACGCAATCGTCTGCGGCTGCTCAAACCGTAAGACATTGTAGATTTGACCAGAGTCCATTTCCTTGATGTCCTCCATAAACTCGAGCGAGTCTCGGACAGGTGAAATCCGGTTTAAAATATTGTTTGCTTTGAAGTCGCCATGGGCTAACTCCAAGGTTTTTCGAGCGAAAGACAACCCACCGAGGTTGGAATTCACGCTGGATTCTATGATCTCGGAAAACTCATCCAATACACAATCCTTGAGTTCTTGGTTCACCAAAGGAAAATCTGCAATTTTTTTGCATATACTGTCTGCATCTTTTTGATCAAAACGTTTAAGCAAGGTGGATGAAGCATCGGGTCCCAATGCAATCATCAATAAGGCAAGCTTTTCATGCCGAGACAGCCTCGCATAGCGATCTGTAACGCTTTCTTCTTCTTCTACTTCGTCCATCTGAAACGAGAAAGACTAACGAGATGTCCCAGTCTCCAAGTATCGCTTTAAAGCAGTACCTACATTGTCTGGCTTTTCCTGGATTAAATCATTCAGGAGTTCCGGGGTAAGTCCGCTGCCCAAGCTTCTTGTTCCTGACAAGAGTTGCTGATCGTCTTCATTAAGGACTTGAACCTCAGCTTCACTGGGTTTGAATTTTTTAAGCATCCTTAAGAAAACAACAAAGATCGCAAGGGCGAGAACAACACCCAATAAGTTCTTCAAATGAGGGCCATAGGTGTCGAGAATTTGCTGAAATTGGTTCAAGGTTTCGCCTGCAGGACCAACAAAAGCGGGAAGAAAATCGACTTCATGCACCGTAACATGTGTTTCGAGATCGAGCTGGTCAAAACGGGCACCGATTGCATTAACTACGGCATCCTTAATGCCATCAATTTCCTGGGCCGTGCGAGGAGACTCCCCTTTCGCGATGAGTACAGCGGCACTGCGCCCAACAATCGAACCAGGTTCTTGCACTTCCTCTCTGAGCGTGCGACTGATTTCAAAATCAGTTGTCTTGCTTTCACGTTTCTCGTCGCTTTGTGCCATCAAAGGTTCTTCCGCAGTGGCATCCTGGCTTACATTGGGTACATTTGCCGCCATACCAGTACCGGTGCTTTGTGGCTTCGTTTCAACAGTTGTAGCTGAATCTTTGTCAGAAGTTTGGGTTCTGGGCACCTGTCCTTCCGGATCAAACTTCTCGTCCAGCAAAGTGGAAGATTTGGTGTTCAAGTTTACGGATACTCTGGCCACAACATTGTTTTTTCCAACAATGCGAGCGAGCATGGTTTCAATTTTTTCCTCTAACCTGCGCTCTTGAGCCTGGTAGGCTTTCATCATTTGACCGACCACACCAGCCGCACCTTCGACTTCACCTTCATCAGAGAGCAGATTTCCCTGGTTGTCTAAAACAGCAACATTGGATTTGTTTATACCTTTAACCGCTCTGGCTACCAAAAACTGGATCGCATTGACATTTCTACGGTCTAGGGTGTTGCCCCCAGTATCGACATAAACAGAAGCACTGGGACGGTCATTTGGGTCTTCACTGAGTAACAAATTATTTTCAGGTTTAACCACGAAAACTTTTGCTGAGCGGATCGCGTCCATCATGGATATGGTTCGAGCAAGCTCCCCCTGAATGGCCCGCGTGTGATTGGTACGCTGAACAAAATCACTTATTCCAAAATTGCCCTCATCAAAAATCTCATAACCGACATCGCCGCTTTTGGGTAAACCCTTCATCGCAAGTTCCATACGGGCAGCTGCAATTTTGTCTGCAGGAACCAGAATCGAATCTCCACCTTCGCTATACTCAAACTCAATTTGGTTGGATTTAAGAACCTCGGTTACCTCGGATAAATCTTTGGCGTCGGCACCACTAACAAGGGGCCTAAGGTTGGTACTTCCTCCTGAAAAAGACAGGATTCCCGCACTAAGCAAGAGAACTCCAACAAAGGCACCAACGAGAGTAAATTTTTGAGATGCACCAAGGGCACTCCAAACTTCATTTAGTCTATTAAGTCTTTCTTTCATGAATCAATTAGTAAGGACTACACCTGCATCCGCATTAATTCTTTATAAGAATCAACCAACTTATTGCGTACCTCAATCATAAGGTTAAAAGCAACTTTCGCCTCTTCAGACTTTACGACTGCTTCGTGAATATTGTCCGAACGCCCCAAAATAAGATCTTGGGTCTCTTTCGCTGAAACTTTCTTTTTGTAATCCACGCCTCTGACAAACTTTTCAAACATATCAGAAAACCCCGGTGCAGTCACCCGGTCAACAGCTGTTGTTTTGTCAATTAAGGGAACCTTAGAGGGCGTAATAGAAGAAAGCCCACTCATTGCTTGAGTTTCAGAATTTAGCTTGGGCGAGAATTTTTGTGGGTTAAGATTCGGGTTCTGCCTCAACAAATCATTGAGGGATGGGAGGGATGAGACTGCGTCCATAATATATAAAAAATAGATTACCTGCCGATTGCGAGAGCCTGCTGTGCCATACGCCTGGAAGTTTTAACTACGGAAAGGTTGGCCTCATAAGCACGGGATGCACTGATTAAATCTATCATTTCTCTTGATACATCCACATTAGGCATCTCGACCATACCGTCTTGGTTGGCATGAGGGTGCCCAGGGTTAAAAATCATCCTACCTGGAGTTTGGTCATCGTACACATCTACCACCTTAACCCCCTGGTATAAATTTTCATCCACATAACCTGGAGTTCTTCTTTCTGGCATTTTGATGAATTCTTCGAAAGCGACTTCTTTGCGTTTGTAAACATTGCCATTCGCATCCTGAGTGGTGTTGGAATTAGCGATATTCTGGGCGATGATCTCGAGCCTAATTTTCTCTGCAGAAAGAGCACTGCCTGTCGATTCAACCCCGGGAATAAGATTCATAGTCATGTGTTATACCCTTCCTTTAATCGCTAGGGTTAATTCTTTCAGAGTTCCCCCCACTGAGTTGGAAAGATATTCGTAATTGAGAGCATTTCGATTCATGGCAAGCATCTCCTCATCAAGCTGAACAGTATTGCCGTCCATTCTAACAGGTTTCGCATTTCTGTCCTCAACACTTCGGGGATAAAGTTGCTTCACACGCCTGAAATCATCACGGTCAACCGCTCTACGAAGCTCCACCGAAAAATTTTCAGGCAAGTCTCTCCTTTTAAATCCTGGCGTCTCCACATTGGCCAGGTTGTTTGATAAAGCCTCGTGTCTTAAATGTGTAGCATCCAGAAGCTTCTTGGAAATTAGGTAATTTTCTTGGCTGTAAAGGTTATCGAGAATCGCGGTCATCGGCGATTACACTGCAATAGTCGTGCCAAATAATTAAGAATATGAAGCCTCAAAAACACTCTGGGTCAGTCACAAAGAGCATCAATGATTGCAACCAAGATATGAGTTAACCTATAAGTAAGATGTTGAAAATTCCGAATTTCGAGATAGCTCAGATCGCCATCGATAACAATGGTTTGATCGTGCAATCCATGGAGTGCTTTAGCTCCTGGGTTGGTAAAACATGTGAACAAATTATTGGGCAGAGCTTTTATCAGCTTGTGATCGACCTGGATCCTCGGTGGAAGTTAGTCCTCAACAAAAATTCCTTTCAAAGCCCATTCGAGGAATTCCTACCCCTTGGGTCTGAACAAACAGATTCGTCACTGGGCATCAAAATGGTGTTCTGCAAATATGAATCCATTGGGGTTTTATCTATCTCGCCAGCCTTAGCTCCCCATGACTCATTAAAAAAAGCTTTTCTGGGCGATTTAATGAAAGACCCAAGAGCCATTGCAAACACGCTGATTAGGTTGCAAAAAGCAGAAAGTAGATTATCGGATTACATAAGCAACTTCCCTGGTATCTTTTTTACCCAAAGACCAGATTTCACATTCAGTTATTTATCTCGGGGAGCCCAAAAGCTCTTTCCTCTTGATTTTAAAGAAATGTATCGGAACGGAGGCCTTTTTCTCGAAAAAATTTCTGAACAGGACAAGGAATACTTCCGCAGAGAGATCAGGGTTCATGAAAAGATCAAAGGAACCTTCAGTATGACTTATCGGGTACAAATATCACCAGGTGATAAAATTGTTTACCTTTTAGATGTTAGAACTCCTATTATTACTACGACCAATAAAATTTTAGGTTTTGATGGAGTCTTTATCGATGTCACTCGTCAAGCAATTGCAGAGCATCGGCTCACTAATTCTGTATGGAGGGAAGGGTTAACCACGCTAACCAACGGCTTGGTTCATGACTTTAGCAATCTCATGGCTGGAATTTTTTCGATCAGTGAACTTTACTATTCAATGATGAAAAAAGACGACCCTATGGCAAATGGTATGGGTCAAATCAAGAAAAGTGCACTTCAGGCACAAAAGCTTGTGCGCAGAATTATTGACTTACACCGTGATAAACCGGCGGTCCGATCTTTTCATAACCTCACATCTCTTTTGGGTGACCAAATGGACTTAGTTGGAATTTTGCTGCCCCCCAGCACCAAAGTAGTAACCAAAATTTCCAAAGAACCCATTTATTCATACATCGAAGAAACAGGCTTTAGGCAGGTCATCCTCAATTTAGTGATCAACGCCAGGGATGTGATGGATAAAAAGGGAAAAATTAAAATTCTCTTAAAGAAAGTGAGCAAGGGAGACTCACTCACCCCCAACCACGACGGAAATAAATCCAAAGCACCTAAGGATGGTGCAGAAATTACCATTTCAGACAATGGTAGTGGAATCGCGGAAGAAATTTACGAAAAGGTTTTTGACCCATTCTTTACCACAAAAAGTAACGAAACTGGATCTGGATTTGGCCTGTACAATTGCAAACTATTTGTCGAGGACCACAAGGGGATCATTGGGTTTAATACGAAGTTAGGAAAAGGAACTACTTTTTTCTTTTACCTACCTGAGGCAAATAAAGAAGCAGATCGTTAATCGGCCACAGATTGAATTCGTTTTCCATCCTCGTAAAAAATCTCGGATCTTACAGTCCCATCAGCCCGGTAAAACTTGAGAGATCCATGAAGCTGTCCGTTTTTGTAATTTGCTTCAACCCAGGATCCATCCTCCGATTTCTTCACACTTTTGCCATGAAGCAAACCTTCTACAAAAATTTGTTCAGTCGATCGACCGTCCTCGACTCGATTTATGTTTCCGGTAAATGGGGTCCCACTGATCCTATCCGCAAGAATCGATGAAATATTTCGGTCTTCTCCTTCGACTTCCTTAAATGTTTTTAAAAAATCATCTTCGGAACCATTCCAATCATGTACGACTTTCGAGTCGTTTCCACCACACCCGACAAGGAAGAAAGAAGAGAAGATAGAACAAATCAGGGTTAAGGTGACATTAAGACAAAAATTCATCCATTTCATATAATTTGGGGTCTCTGGTTAATGTGAGCCTTTGCTTTCTCCTACTGGATGGAACTCCTTCTTTCGGTTCACATGTATCATTGTCTGCATCAACTTCTTCCAAGGAACAACCCAAATTTTCTTCTAACCGCTCCGGATCCTCTCCTTCCTCCAGTTTTCTTACAACTTCTTCCATCACACCATCCATCTTCTCTCCTGTCATCTCACACATTTTCCGCATCATTGCACCCATTTGTCGAGGATCAGGGTTTTCATCATCCATGCTGCTCATTGCTTTTTCCATTTCATTCATAACATGAGCGGACTGAGATTCACTGAGATTGGCAAATGGGTCCTGTTCCTGATCGGAGCTCTGGTCTATCTCCAGTTCTTCTTTATCCGATGAATTCCCGGTGATAGAAAATGCGCTCAGTAGCTTAATCATTTTGTGATCTTTCCCATCAGGGCACTGAGGAATTTTTTCAGAATTCTTAAGGGATCGAGAATAAAAAGAATAAATCTTTCTAGTTCTTGGTGAATAAAATTCGTAAATAGGCATTATCAATTGAAAAGAAATATCATAGTTAAGAGTTTATGGTTTGGCATTATTTAAAAGAAACGAAATGGCTAGTTGCTCCAAGTGCTTCAAGATTTTTCATCACAGTACCTCTTGCTTTCTCACTTTTTATACAAATTTTAACTGGTTTTCCAAGAGCAGAAACGCTTCGCAAAATCTCGGCAGATGAACTTTTAATCAAGTTTTCTGAAGGACTCTTTAACTATCCGTTTTGGCTGCAGGATTTAAGTCATATTCCTCTTTTTTTTACCTTCACTTGGCTTTGGGCTTGGTACTTCAGAAGAAAGGACGCACCCCCATTTGGTTTCTATCTTACGCTTACTCTTTGCTTAACCTATGCTATCTTTAATGAGTTAGTTCAAATATACATCCCCCAACGGTTTCCTTCCATCGATGACCTGATTAACAACCTCATCGGTGTTAGCGGGGCCATCTTGGTTCACACTTTTGCTTACAATCGAATTTTAAAAAAGCAGAAAAATATGGATAGTAAATGCTCATCCTTCACCGATTAAGGTTCATATCCCTTTGGGGAAGACTCGGGTGAGATTGATAAAAAACAGATACCAAGCGATGCGGCAAAGGGTAACTCAGGTTTTCAGAACTCAACTTCTTTAGAGCACTCAACAGTCCATCTGCTGAACCTGTTGAACTCACCGCGAAGAGATCGGCTTCATACTCATGCTTGTGAGAGAAAAAATTGCTTATCGGACTACTCCAAAAAGTTATGCTTCCACCAAACATGATCATAAAAACTAGGACTGGGCTTAATTCTCCTGCAAATACTTTAGGCAGATTCAATTCACTCGTAAACCAGGCAGAATTCAAAAGCCAGTCAATGAACCAAAAGTATAAAAGTCCCATGAAAAACGAGATCGCTAACCGCTTGGGGATATGTCCCATTTTGTAGTGCCCAATTTCATGGGCAACCACGGATGTAATTTCATCGTAGCTAAGTTGTTTGAGTAGCGTATCAAACAAAACAATTTTACGAAACTTCCCAAAACCAGTGAAAAAAGCATTTGAATGAGTCGACCTCTTACTGCCATCGATCACCAAAATTTCTTTCGTTTGAAATCCAGTTTTCTGAGAAAGTTTTTGTAACTTCTCCACCAATTCCTGATCCTCCAAAGGAGTGAGTTTATTAAACAGCGGAAGAATTAAACGAGGCCACAAGACCATTAGAAAAAGCTGAAAAAGAAATAAGGCGACAAAGGCCAAAACCCACCAATATTCTGAGGTAAGTAAAGATAGCTTTGCATACAGAAAGTGGAGCAAAACCAGAACAATACCAATAAGCACAACGCCCAGGACTAGTTCTTTTATCTTATCTGAAATCCATAGCTTTATGGTTTGCTTATTAAACCCAAACCGCTGCTCTAATTTAAATTGCCTGTACCAATCTAAAGGCAAAGAAAATTGTTGAATTAAAATAAGGAAAGAGGCGGTGTAGATAGATGAACTCCAAACACCAAAACTTCCCCAAACCTCCCATTTCGAATATAGAAATGGAAGAAGGAAAAAAAGTAAGAAAAGAGAAAATATGGTGGATATCAAATTTTCAATTCGTCCATAATTTGTTTTGGCAATGGTGTAATTAGTGCACTTTTGCCACAGAGGAAGATCCATATAACCCTCGACGCAGTTGGGAACGGAAACTTTTTGCTGATGTACCTTTTTAAGATTTAAAAATGAGACCATGCTCTCAAATATGAACTTGGTTAGTATAAGAAGGGTAAGAATTTCTTGAAGAGTAGTCATAAACCCTCCATTTACTATCCGACTTTAGAGTAACTGTCCATAAGCTAGATCAGTTGTTCTAAGTTTGCTAGCCTCCCCAAAATATCCATAATGTGGATATGGCTAAACAAGATCAGGATGATTTTAACTTTGAAAAATCACTCCACACGCTGGAAGAATTGATCTCCAATTCTGAGAAGGGTGAAGTGGAATTGCATTCGATGGTGGAGAATTACCAAATGGGCATGAACCTCATAAAGAAATGCAGAGCAGAACTTGAAAAAGCTGAACTAGAAATAAAGTCACCCAAAGAATTAGCTCCATCCCCTCCCACCAATGATGCTTGAATCCATTAAAAGTCCGGAAGATCTCAAGGGTTTAAGCCATGAGGAATTGGCTACCCTAGCCACTGAGATCCGTGAAAAGATTATCACCGTGACCTCTAACAATGGGGGCCATGTGGGACCCAACCTTGGAGTTGTTGAATTAACCATTGCCTTGCACCTTGCTTTTGATTCGCCAAAAGATTCCTTTTTATGGGATGTGTCCCACCAAGGATATGTTCACAAACTGCTGACAGGAAGAAACAATGGATCCTTTGACAAAATACGCCTCTCGGATGGCTACAGCGGCTTTCTCTGCCGGGAAGAAAGTGAACACGACTCCTTCGGTGCCGGACATGCGGGTACCGCATTATCGGCAGCACTTGGGATGTGTGCCGCACGAGACCTACAAAAGCAAACGAATCATGTGGTAGCAATTGCCGGAGACGCAGCATTTACTTGCGGGATCACCTTAGAAGCACTCAACAACATTGCATCGACCACCAAAAAATTCATTCTGATCATCAATGACAATAAATGGTCGATTGCCAAAAATGTGGGTGCCTTTTCTAAGTACTTCAATGAGCTGATCACCAACCCCATATATACCAAATTTCACAACGAAGCAGAAAACTTTTTAAAACAGTTTCCTGGGGGAAATTCTTTTATGAAATTTGTTTCCAAGGCAAAAAGAGACACAAAAGAACTCCTTGCACCCTCTAGCATTTTTGAAAAACTTGGAATTAGGTACCTTGGTCCAATTGATGGTCATGACATCCCATCCCTTACCAAGTTTTTTGAATTTGCGAAACAATCTGAAGAACCCGTTGTTCTGCATGTACTTACCCAGAAAGGCAAAGGCTTTCCCGCCGCAATGAAAGAACCGGAGAAATGGCATGGAACCGGTTCTTTTGACCCTAAGAATGGGGGTTCATCTTCGCCATCCTCCCCATCCAATTTAAAATTCCAAGACGCATTTGGACAGGCATTGGTTAAAATTGCCCAGAAAAACTCTAAGGTTGTCGGAATTACTGCGGCGATGCCCAGCGGAACTGGTCTAGACCACCTGGAAAAGGCAATGCCCCATCGTTTTTTTGATGTCGGGATCGCCGAGGAGCATGCAGTGTTGATGGCCGCAGGTATGGCGGCCAAGGGCCTCCACCCAGTTTGTGCAATTTACTCCACTTTTTTGCAGAGGGCTTACGACCAGATTATCCATGATGTTTGCCTGCAAAATCTACCCGTAACTTTTTGTCTCGACCGGGCAGGTTTATCTCCAAACGATGG
>JAYOTQ010000011.1:0-28647 GCA_038150505.1 Opitutales bacterium
AGGAAATGGATGCGGAAGATCCACTCTTTATTCTCTACACATCGGGGTCGACCGGCCAGCCCAAAGGGGTAATGCACACCACCGGGGGTTACCTCGTCTACACCGCGACCACCCATAAATATATTTTCGATTACCATGAGGAAGATGTCTACTTCTGTGCCGCGGATATTGGCTGGATTACCGGACATTCCTACATTGTTTACGGTCCCCTGGCCAACGGGGCGACCACGACGATGTTTGAGAGCATTCCCACCTATCCTAACCCCGACCGCTATTGGCAAGTGATCGAGAAATGGAAGGTGAATCAGTTTTATACCGCCCCCACCGCCATTAGGGCGATAGCTGCGGCGGGCGAAGAATGGCCCGAAAAATATGACATGCCCAGCCTGCGTATTCTTGGCAGTGTGGGTGAACCGATCAACCCGGAGGCTTGGCGCTGGTATCACCGCAATGCAGGCAAAGAAAGGTGCCCCATTGTGGACACCTGGTGGCAGACCGAAACCGGAGGTATTCTCATCACTCCACTTCCCGGAGCCACTCCGCTGAAGCCTGGATCGGCAACCTTTCCCTTCTTCGGGGTTAAGCCGGTACTTTTAGATGCCCAATCGGGCGAACGGATCGAAGGGAACGGGGTTAATGGGGTATTGGCAATTGAAGAGCCCTGGCCCGGGCAGATGCGTACGGTATATGGAGACCACAAACGTTTTGAGGAGACCTACTTTGACCAGTACAAAGGATATTACTTTACTGGAGATGGGTGCCGCCGGGACGAGGATGGATATTACTGGATAACTGGACGGGTGGACGATGTCATCAATGTATCAGGCCATCGCATGGGCACCGCAGAGGTGGAAAGTGCGTTGGTTGCTCATGCCTCAGTTGCCGAAGCTGCGGTGGTGGGATTTCCCCATGAGGTAAAAGGGGAGGGCATTTATGCCTATGTCACCCTCAATGCCGGGCAGGAATATACCGAGGAATTGCGTGGAGAATTAAAACAACAGGTGCGCTCTGTGATTGGGCCAATCGCCACCCCCGATGTGATCCACTGGGCACCCGCCCTTCCGAAAACGCGCTCCGGCAAAATTATGCGCCGTATATTGCGCAAGATTGCCACCAATGAGACCGACCAGATTGGGGATACCTCCACCCTGGCTGACCCCACGGTTGTCGACAACCTCATATCCAACAGGTGAATAAGATTTTTTCTTGGCGCTCGCCAAGGCGGATTCTTTTGTTCATGGATTAATTTGGAAGATGAAAATTTATTTAAACGGCGACTTTGTTAGGAAAGAAGATGCGAAGATTTCTGTATTCGATCATGGCTTGCTCTATGGTGATGGTGTGTTTGAGGGAATTCGTCTCTATGATGGATGTGTCTACAAACTGGATGAGCACCTCGAGCGTTTAGAGCAATCTGCCAAGGCAATCCTCTTGGACTTGCCGATGAGCAGGAGTGAATTTGCGGATGCGGTTTGTGAAACCTGTCGCCAAAATAATCTGCAAAATGGGTATATTCGACTGATTGTCACCCGTGGTCCGGGTCACCTTGGTTTGACACCGGATGGTTGTGGTCCGCAAAGCGTGATCATTATCGCAGACAACATCCAGCTGTACCCAGAGGAATTGTATGAAAATGGGCTCAAAATCATTTCAGTGCCCACTCGCAGGATCAATGCATCTGCCCTTCCTCCAGCGGTGAAGAGCCTGAACTATTTAAACAATATACTCGCTAAAATTGAAGCGAAACGGGTCGGGTTTCTTGAGGCTTTGATGCTGAACGACAAGGGAGAGATAGCGGAGTGTACCGGAGACAATGTATTTATCATCCGCAAGGGTGTCCTTTACACCCCTCCTTTGGATGCCGGTTCCTTGCGTGGAATTACGAGGGCAGCAGTTATGGAACTAGCTGAAGGTATGGGGGTTACTGTAAAAGAACAGGCGCTTACCCGCTATGATTTATGGATTGCAGATGAATGTTTTCTCACGGGTACGGCAGCGGAAGTGATTCCCTGCGTGGAAGTGGATCATCGTCCAATTGGAGATGGTAAACCGGGGGAAATCACCCAGAAATTAATCCGTTCTTTTAGGGAAAGTGTGAAACGCGATGGGACGCGTTTAAACGGAGCGGGTTGAGCAAAAAAATATCCAAGCTTTTTTGTTTGAATAATTGGCGCGTCATCTGCGTTGTATTTTTCGTACAACCAAGATATATTAAAGTGGTAATCAATCATTTAGGAAACTCATGAAATGTCATCACTGCGATAGTCAGGCAACGGTTCATTTGACACAAATTATTAATGGTCAAATGCATAAGATGGACTTGTGTGAATCTTGTGCTCAGGAGAAAGGGGTGACCAACCCAGATAATCTATCCATTGGCAGTTTGTTGGATGATCAACCTAAATTGGATTCCGCCACTGCATCGATGACCTGTGAAAGTTGTGGAACTTCGCATCAGGATTTTAAGAAAGGGGGCCGTTTAGGCTGCGAAGCATGCTACCATGTGTTCCGTCCCGTGCTGGAACCTTTGCTCGATGGTATGCATGCAGGGATTAATCACTTAGGTAAAATTCCATCCCGTAGTGTGGAGAAAAAAACAGCGGTGGAAAATGAGGATGCCCTCCGTAAAGCTCTCCAAAAAGCTGTGGAAGAAGAAAATTATGAAAAAGCTGCCGAGCTTCGTGACCGTCTAAAAAAATTACAGGCACAAAGCTCTGCCACCGCTTAGTCCCATATGTTTCACGATCTTTTTTTCTCAAAATCCAAGGGCAAAGTTGCCAAACCTTGCCCGATCGCTCTGAGCACCCGGGTAAGACTGGCTCGAAATATTAGGGCATTTCCTTTCCCTGGACGTGCTGAGTCGGGCCAGAAAAAAGCGGTTCTTTCGAAGTGCTTGGATGCCCTCGAAAAAGTCAAAGACCTGAAAACATCCACTTCAGTGGAGCTCGATGAGTTGAGCGAACTGGATCGTCAAATTCTAGTTGAAAGGCATCTTATAAGTTTGGAACTTTCCCAATCCGATGAATCGGGCGGGGTGGTGCTCTCGGATGATCGCTCCTGCAGCGTGATGGTAAATGAAGAAGATCATTTGCGCATTCAGGTACTCAGCAATGGGTTGGATTTTGAAAAAGTATGGAAACTGGCAGATTCCCTCGACTCTGGAATCGAGTCCAATTTGGATTATGCTTTTGACCAACAGCTTGGATTTTTAACTGCCTGTCCGACTAACCTTGGCACGGGGATGCGGGCATCGGTTATGATGCACCTGCCTGGCTTGGTGATGTCGAAGAATATGGACAAAGTGATCAACGCGGTAAACCATTTGGGCATCGCCGTGCGTGGTCTTTTTGGAGAAGGCTCCGATGCCAGTGGTAGCATTTTTCAAATTTCCAACCAACAGACACTTGGGGAGTCTGAAACCGCTATATTGGAAAGATTGCAAGTCACTCTGGACAACATTGTACATCAGGAAAGAATGGCCCGTGAAAAATTAATGGAAGATGACGGCATGCGTCTGGTAGATAAAATCAGCCGTGCGGTGGGATCCCTCAAAACCTGTTACCTCATCCAAAGTTCCGAGGCAATGGATCATCTTTCCCTCATTCGATTGGCAGCTGATTTTGGCTTTTTGCCCGAAAAATTTCGGGCATTGGCGGATCGTATGTTTATCGAAGTACAACCAGGCCATGTTCAGCTCTCAGCTGGTAAACCGATTGAGCCCGGTGAACGCGACCAATTACGGGCAGAGACTCTCCGCAAAGAGTTTTTGCGCATGCCACAATTAAAGTTGGATCCCCAAGTTGACTAAATATTTAACCACCATATCCTAAAAGCTATGTCCGAACCAATGAGCAACTTCACACCGAGAGCCCAGCAAGTACTCGCCTTGGCACGCAAGGAGGCTGACAGGTTTCATCACAATTATATAGGCACCGAGCACCTACTTCTTGGGCTCATCAATCTGGGCCAAGGCGTAGCTGTAAATGTTCTCCAGAAAATGGGCTTGGATCTCGACACTGTTCGTCAGGCGGTGGATGAGCAAGTGGGATTGGGACCGGAAGCAAAACCGTCTGGCAATATACCATACACTCCCCGGGTAAAGAAGGTTTTGGCCCTAGCGGGTAAGGAAGCTAAGTCTTTGAATCACAGTTATGTAGGCACTGAACACATTCTTCTCGGATTGCTCAGGGAAGGTGAGGGCGTAGCAGCCCGTGTGCTCAAATCCTTGGATGTGGATGTGGATCGTTGCCGAAACGAAATTTTATCGGAGTTGGACCCAAATTTTGCCTCCAGTGAAGAAAAAGAATCTTCTGTGGTGGGTGGAGAAAGTGAAGATCCGGAAGAAAAAAGTAAGGATGTAAAAACTCCAGCACTGAAGGCTTTTGGCCGGGACCTTACTGAACTTGCCAAAAAAGGAGAACTAGACCCTGTGGTTGGGCGTTCTGCTGAAATCCGTCGGGTTACCCAAGTTCTTTGCCGTCGTACCAAAAACAATCCTGTGCTTATTGGTGAAGCAGGAGTTGGAAAAACCGCCATTGTGGAAGGGTTAGCTCAACAAATTTCTGGAGGTTTGGTGCCCGAAAATTTAATTGATAAAAAAGTGGTCACCCTGGACCTTGCACTGATGGTGGCAGGCACCAAATACCGTGGGCAGTTCGAGGAGCGTATCAAAGCGGTGATGGATGAGCTCAGGAAATCCAAAAACATTATTATCTTTATTGATGAATTGCACACCATTGTGGGTGCGGGTGCTGCTGAGGGTGCGATGGATGCATCCAATATTTTTAAACCTGCACTGAGCCGTGGGGAGTTGCAATGTATTGGTGCCACCACCTTGGCTGAATACCGAAAATACATAGAAAAAGACTCTGCCTTGGACCGGAGGTTCCAGTCGGTAAAAGTCGATGCTCCTTCGATCGATGACACCATCGAAATACTTAAAGGGATACAGTCCAAGTACGAAGATCATCACAATGTGAGCTACACGGACAAAGCATTGGAAGCTGCCGCGAAGCTTACAGACCGATATGTCACCGGCAAATTTCTGCCTGATAAAGCGATTGATGCAATTGATGAGGCAGGTGCACGCTCCCGGATGGAATCGATGAAAAGGCCTCAGGAAATTGAAGACCTGTCGGATGAGATCAAGGAGGTTTGTGCACTGAAAGAAAGTGCTATCTCAGATCAAAATTTTGAAGATGCTGCCCAGGCACGGGACAAAGAAAAGAAATTGCGGGCAAAGAGGGAAAGAGTGCTCGAAAGCTGGAAGAAAAACCGCGAGCAAAACCGGGCCGAAGTCAATGAGGACGATATGCTCCAAGTTGTCGCTGATTGGACGGGCATTCCGCTCAACCGGATGGAGTCGAAGGAAAGTAAAAAACTGCTTAAACTAGAGGATGAACTTCGCGAACAGGTGGTTGGTCAGGATTTTGCAACCGAAGTAGTCGCCAAGGCGTTGCGCCGTTCCCGGGCCGATCTAAAAGACCCTCGCCGTCCCATTGGTTCTTTCATGTTTTTAGGACCCACAGGAGTGGGCAAGACCCACCTTGCCAAAGTTTTGTCTGAACGAATTTTTGGAGACCAGGAGTCCTTGATTCAAATCGATATGTCCGAGTACATGGAGAAGCATGCGGTCTCGCGCATGATTGGTTCTCCTCCGGGCTATGTTGGGCATGATGAAGGTGGTCAGTTGACCGAGGCTATACGCCGGAAGCCTTACGCTGTTATTCTCTTCGATGAGATCGAGAAAGCTCATCCAGATGTGGCTCAAGTACTCCTGCAAATTTTAGAAGATGGTCGATTGACTGACAGCCTTGGTAGAAAGGTTGATTTCCGTAACACCATCTTGATTATGACCTCAAATGTGGGTGCTGAAATTTTACAGCGCAATACATCTCTTGGGTTTTCTGTCGGGGATGCGGAGCAGGACTTTGAGAAAATCAAAGATAAGATCATGGACGAGGCGAAAAAGGTATTTAAACCTGAATTTCTCAATCGTCTGACCGAGATTGTAATCTTCCGCCAATTGCTCAAAGAACACTTGGGTTCGATTGTTGAGCTGGAGCTCAATAAGGTTTCCGAACGCTTGAAAGAGCGGAAATTAAAATTGGATGTTACTGATGAAGCCAAGGAGTTTTTAATCGAGCATGGGTATGACAATAAACTGGGTGCCCGTCCCTTGCGTCGTGCAGTTGAGAAATATCTTGAAGACAACCTGGCGGAAGCTTTGCTCTCAGGTGATTTAAGAAAAAATGTTCCCATTAAAGTACTGGTGCACGAAGACGAAAATATTGGTTTACGGTTCGAGCAACCTAAGAAAGGTCAAAAGAAAGTAAGTGTTTCTTCCAAGGAAGAAGACAAGTCTGATTCCTAATCCTTTCGGATGGTCTGTTTGGTGAACGGTATTTGACCAAATCGACTCGCCAAAATTTTTTTTCCTGGTATACTCATTCCCTTTTACCTCACTATGGAAAGAACATTAATACTCCTTAAACCTGATTGCTTGGCAAACCAAGTAGCTGGGCAAGTTATTTCACGCTTTGAAGAAAAGAACTACAGAATCATAGCCACTCGTATGGTTCAATTGGATGATGCTTTGCTCAAGGAACACTATGCACATGTGGCTCACCTTCCTTTTTTTCCTGAGATTGCAGCATTTATGAGCTCCCGTCCGGTAATGGCCATGATTTGGGAAGGTGAAAATGTGGTGCAAGGAGTGCGCGATCTTTTGGGACCCACTGATTCCACAACCGCACCCAAGGGTACAATCCGTGGAGATTTAGGAACTGATAGAATGCGCAATGTTGTGCATGCTTCGGACAGTCCTGAAAATGCTCAGATCGAGATCGAACGTTTTTTCTCTGACCAATTAGTTTCTGCCTAAGGCCGATCGGTTGCGGGCAAGGTTCCGTGATCCAAGCTTTAGCACTTCACCAATAGACACACTGCGTGTGTCGCAATTCCTTCCTCTCTTCCGAGAGATCCTATTTTTTCGTGGGTAGTTGCTTTAAGACCGATGCAGTCTTGTGTTGTATGGAGAAAGGTGGACAGTTTCTTTCTCATTTCTGGTAGAAATTGTGCAAGTTTTGGTTGTTGGGCAATGATGGTAATGTCTACATTTCCGACGATATACCCACGCTCTTTTGCTAAGGATACCGCTTTTTCAATGATAATGGATGAATCAAGGTCGAGGTTTTTCGGGTCATGATCGGGAAAATGATGACCGATATCAGGTAAAGCCAAGGCACCAAGTATGGAATCTGCCAAGGCATGGAGCAGGCAGTCCGCATCGGAGTGGCCAAGCAAACCCAAGCGGTGCGGAATTTCGATTCCAGCTAAAATCAGCTTTCTTCCTTCAACAAGCTGGTGAAGATCAAAGCCATGGCCAATTCGTATATTTGTAGGGTTCATGTTTGGGAAAGAAATTGAGCATATGAAAAATCATCCGGTGTGGTAATTTTTGGATTAGGATAATGGATTTCAAGCAGGGCCACTGGATGACCGATTAATTCGATGGCTCCTAAATCATCTGTGACCGAGATTTGAGAATCCTTCGCTTTCTGGAGCCCTTCAATCAGCCACTTTTTAGGGGCTCCTTGAGGAGTTTCCATCAGCCAATGATTGCTCCGGTCCACCGTCCTCGTCTTGGATGGTTCTATGGGATGTGGGGATGGATCGATTCGTTGGCGCAAGGTATCTTTCAGGGGGCGGGCAACTGCAACCGCTTTTTCTTGGGTAATGATCTCAGCCGCTTCGCATATAGTTTGCGAGCTTATAAAGGGACGGGCACAATCATGAATGAGCACATGGGTGATTTCCTCAGGTAATTCATTGAGCCCAGCCCATACCGAATCCTGCCTTTCTTCCCCCCCCTTTACCCAGCGGATTTTGGAAGTTGGTGAGTTTGGAAGTTGGTGAGAATGGTGTTCCAAAGATTGCTGTAAGTGCTGAAGCTGACCCTCATCTTTGTAGAGAATGGTGAGGGCACGGATGGGGGGAGATTGCAAAAATGCCTCGCAGGAAAGAAGAAAGGCATTGGTGTTTCCGATGGGTTGGAGAAGTTTGTCATCCACTTTTCCTTTCATTCGGGTGCCGCTCCCCGCAGCCAGTAGTAATGCTCCAACCATACTTTACCGGGAGAGCTCTTCCAGAATTTGATCCAAAGCTCTTTGCGGGTCGGTTGCTGCCAGAATGGGGCGACCGATCACCAGATAGTTGGCTCCAGCAGTTTTTGCCTGAGCGGGAGTCATAATTCTTTTTTGGTCTCCCACATCTGCATTGGCCGGGCGGATACCGGGTGTAACCAATGCGGTTGAGGAGGGAAGAGTTTGTCTAAGCTTGGGAAGTTCGAGTGGAGAGCAAACAATGCCTCCCAGTCCATTCTCCACTGCGAGTGAGGCAAGGCGATGCACCTGATCATCCACCGAATGATTTACCCCAATGGACTCCAGTCCCTCTTGGTTGGTTGAGGTAAGTACAGTCACACCAAGCAGGGTGACATCTGGCATAGACTCGCGGGCAAACTTTGCACATCGGGCGAGGGCTTCTGGTCCGGCACAGGCATGCAGGGTAATCATCCCAACAGGTAACTCGGCGAGGCTTTCCAAGGCTTTCTCCATAGTGTTGGGAATGTCATGCAGTTTAAGGTCCAGAAAAACTTTTTTTCCTGAATCAGAGAGTTCCTCCACCAACTGTTTCCCATCTCGCAGAAAACTTTGCAGACCCACCTTCACCCATTTTAATCGACTGCCAGTGGCACGAAGAACTTGGTTGATTTGCTCACGGCTTTCTAAATCCAATGCAAGGATGATTTCGGGGGTTGTGTTGCTCATTTTCATCTCATCATGCCAAGCTGGATTGGTGAGCCAATTCAATTCTTGTATCGCACCGTTTTCTTTTACGAAGTAGTCTGCAACAAAGAGCAATGAGACATCGAATCAAAAGCCATACATCCAATGAGGTTGAGGTTTTTGCTCCGGCAAAAATTAATCTTTTTTTGGCAATTACATCCAAAAGAGCAGATGGATACCATGGGCTTAGTTCTGTTTTGGCAAAGCTTGCATATGGAGATGTGCTACGGGTGTGTAAAAGGAATCAATCTGATGGAATTAATCTGAGTTGCCCAGGGTTTGAGGATCTCGAAAATTCTGAAAATTTAGTATTTCGTGCAGCAACCCTGTGGTTTGAATCGACGGGAGAATCATGGGGGGCAGATATTAAACTGGAAAAAAGAATACCTTCGATGGCTGGGTTAGGCGGAGGGAGTTCGGATGCGGTGTCCACCTTGATCGCACTCAATCAACTGGGTGCCACCCAACTATCCCCGAAAGAGTTAATCCATTTGAGTGCCCAAATTGGTTCTGACTGCCCAAGTTTTGGGGTGGATGGTTTGTGTTTTGCAGAGGGTAGGGGAGAGGTGGTTCGATCCGTTGACCCTTCTTTGGCTGAAAGTTTACTGGGTCAAAAAGTGCTCCTCTTTCGGCCCAGTATTGGTTTTTCCACTGCAGAGGTATATAAAAAATTGGCCGAAAAAAAGAACTACTCGACCCAGGCGTGGGCAGCAGAGCGTGTCCATGCATGGGAAAAGGGTGAACTGACAACAGAGAACTTGTTGCACAATGACCTGGAAACCGCTGTATTTTCCAAGCACCTTTACTACCGTCCCTTGTTTCAGCAAATCGAGAAGGAGTTTTCCCTGGTGCCGAAAATGTCTGGGAGTGGAAGTGCATGCTTTGTTTTGATTCCGGAAGAATTTGAACACATGCCTCAGTTGAAAGAGCTCATTCTGGAAGCTTGGGGGGATGATTGTTGGGTAAAACTGACTCAAATCATTGATTAATTGATACAAAACAACCCCCAAAGATTTTGTTTTCCCTGGTGGCGGATTTAAGGCATGATATACCGTTGGTTTATATTTTTCACCTATAATGCACGAAAACACAGAGACTTCTGAACTGATGCTGTTTGGTATTCCTGCCTCTCCCGGGATTGCCCACGGTTCAGTCTTTCGCTTCCTTCACGATGAGGTGAGTGTAGCTACCTACGAAGTAAGTGAATCGGATCAGGAAGAAGAGATTCACAGGTTTCTTGAGGCTTTGGAGATGACCAAATCTGAGATCCGTACAATTCGGGAAGATGTGGCCAAAAACCTTGGCGAAAAAGAGGCTGGTATTTTTGATGCTCACATGTTGGTGCTTGAGGATCGTGCATTAATCGAGGATGTAAAAAAGGAGGTTAGGGAGTCTGGTGAGAATGTGGAAAAGTGTGTCCACCGGGTAACGCAAAAATACCTCGCTTTTTTTGACCAACTGGAAGACAAGTATTTACGGGAAAGAGCGGTTGATCTACGGGATATTTCGAGAAGATTACAGCGTTGCTTGTCTGGAACCACTGCATCGGGAACTGCTTTTTTGGATGAACCAAAAATCATGGTATCGGAAGACCTTACCCCGTCTGATACCGCTGCTCTTGATCGCTCCAAAATTTTGGGAATTGCCACAGATTTAGGAGGACAAACTAGTCACGCGGTGATTATGGCACGCGCTAGCGGAGTCCCTGCTGTGGTCGGTTTGCGTGGGTTGACCGATAAATTAAAAGATGGCGATGAATTGTTGATTGATGGTTTCGAAGGTGTCGCGATCATTAATCCGAGCGAAACCACCCTCTTTAGGTATGGAAAAGTAGATGTACAAAGAAGAAAACTTCTTAACCTGGTTGATGGGGAAGCGGAACTACCCGCTGAAACTTCTGATGGTAAGCAGTTAAAAATTTGGGCGAATGCAGATACTCCAGCAGAAGTGAGTAAGGCAATTGGCTTAGGGTGTTTAGGAGTAGGGCTTTTCCGCACAGAATCTCTTTTTCTTAAAACAAACTCGATGCCTTCTGAGGATGAACAATATGAGGAATACCTCAGAATGGTTGAGGCATCGGAAGGGAAGCAACTTACTATCCGCACATTGGATCTCGGCGGAGATAAGCTTTTAGAAGGTTGGAGCCAGCAAAAAGATGCGAATCCATTTATGGGATTTCGGGCAATTCGGTATTGCTTAAGCAACCCTAAGATTTTCCTGGAACAACTCCAGGCTATCCTGCGGGCAAGTGCCCATGGGGATGTACGTATTATGCTTCCCATGATTACCGGGGTTGGGGAAGTGGTCCGCACCAAAGAGCTCCTTGCGGAGGCACAGTCGGTATTGGATTCAAGGGGGCAAAAATATGATCCAGATATCCAACTGGGGTGTATGATAGAGACTGCTGCCGCGGTGTCTATCTGTGATCTACTCGCCGAAGAGTCTGACTTTTTTTGCATTGGTACAAATGATTTAGTGCAATACCTCCTTGCCGTGGATCGGGTGAACAACGAAATTGCCTTTCTTTACGAGCCACACCACCCCGCTGTGCTGCGCTCCCTCAAACAGGTGGCTACTGTGGCGAACCAAAAGGGTGTGCCTGTTACAGTTTGCGGAGAGATTGCGGGAGATCCGCACTTTCTGCCCCTCTTGATCGGGTTGGGTTTTGATTCCTTTAGCGCATCCGCCTCCATGGTCTCGGAATTGAAGTTTTTTGCCAGGCGTTTTTCCTTGGAGGATGTTGAAAAAATCACTCTCGATGCCGAAACTAAGTATCGTCCTTCTGAGGTGAAGGAATTGATCAAAGATTTTTACGAAGCGAGAATCTCAGAAACAGTATAGCATACTGTACCAAGTATAGGGGGCTGTACTTATTCGTCTTGGAACTTGGAAGAAAAAAGTTCCGTCATCTGCTTCTCTAATTCAGGAGCATCCGCGGGATCACATTCAAAAGTTAATTGAGACCCACGGGCGGCAGCGAGCATCATGATACCCATAATACTTTTTGCATTCACCCGGTCTCCGTCTTTTTTGGTTACCCAGATTTCGCCAGAGAAATTGGAGGATATACGAACGATCATGGCTGCAGGCCTGGCATGCACACCCATTTTATTGATCACCTCTAAGGTAAAAGAATGGGCATTTGCTGATAATTCTTCACTCACATCTACGATTTAGATAGCTGCGGGGAAAAAAGACAAAGAAAAAGTTTTGGCCCCCCAAAGCACCAAAGCAGCTGCACCTGCGGCAAGCAGGTCGTCGATCATCACCCCCCAGCCCCGAGGAAGCTTCTGGACGGAACGAATGATCCATGGTTTGGATATATCAAAAAAACGAAAAAGAATAAAACCTGCAGCTATCCAAATAAAAGTTTCCTGGGAAACGGGTTGTTCCAGAAAAGAGGACAGGGGGAGATAAACAAATGGAATCACGCAGAATTCATCCCAAATCACTTCACCCGGGTCGTCTT
The DNA here is from genome assembly GCA_038150505.1 of Opitutales bacterium. GTDB lineage: Bacteria > Verrucomicrobiota > Verrucomicrobiia > Opitutales > Seribacteraceae > Chordibacter. The sequence goes on from JAYOTQ010000011.1 coordinate 12,319, forward strand.
GATCGAGCAGAATTTCGGCTCTCGTGCAAAGTGGAATGCCAAGGAGGAATAGGGGAAGAAAGCAAAGTGCGATTAATTGAACCGACCATCCCATTCCCACAGTAAGCACTCCAAATAGAATGGTTCCGGCGAGGGAGCCCATTGTGCCAGGTGCGGGCAAGTTTTTCCCAATAGGTCCAAGGGTGGCAAGGAAAAGAACCGCTTTATTCATCTAGTTTAGGAATGATTGCCTGTGAAAACACTCCAGTACTTCACGAGGTAATTACACCCCGAATAAACGGTAAGAAAACAGGCGAAAACCAGGCTGATCTGTGCAGCTTGGTTGATGGGTTCTGCCCAACTGGATAACCCCGCCCACATTTCGAGTTTGCTTAGGTCGTGCAGGATTGCTCCATGGGCAAGGAATAAACAGATTGAAGTAATTTGCATGACGGTTTTTACCTTTCCCGCTTTTTCTGCTGCCAAAGTTTTTCCCTGAGCGGCTGCGACCAGCCTGAGACCGGTGATCAAAAATTCACGAGCAAGGATAAGAAGAATGGGGAAGAGTGCCCACAACCCGACTATCCCTAAAGCTAGCAAACTAACAAAGGTACCCATGGTGAAAATTTTATCGACGAGGGCATCCATAAACTTACCAAAGTCTGAAACCTGTCCAAGTTTTCTGGCCAGCCAACCATCCAGCCAATCGGTCAAAGCACCGAATAAAAACATCAACAAGGCGGTTGTCCACGCCCATGGAAGAGGCTCTCCATCCCATGGGTGGAGGAGGGCAACCACGATCACCATTAAGGGTATTCGAGATAAAGTAAGTAGGTTTGGCAGGTTCATTAGCTGTGCAACGCTTTAGAACTTTAGCTTACGGTTGGCAACCACAACCCAAGGCTTCCTTGGTTATGGACTTAAGCTGGGTTAGTTGATAAAGAGAGAGTAATGGCTATTGCTTTGTATCCTGGCACCTTTGATCCCGTAACCCTCGGACACCTCGATGTTTTATCCCGGGCATCCCGACTTTTTGAAAAAGTTATTGTTGCGGTGGCATCTGGTAATTCGGCGAAAAGCACGATGTTTTCCCCAGAGGAACGAGTTAAGATGGTCCGAGAAAACATCGCGGACTTTCCCAATGTAACCGTTGAATTGTTTGATGGTTTGCTGGTTGAACATGCCCGCCAAAGAGGGGCAACGGTGCTGGTTCGAGGTTTGCGGGTGATTTCCGATTTTGAATACGAATTTCAGATGGCTCAGATGAACCGGCATTTAGATTCGAGCTTGGAAACTATTTTCTTAATGCCCAGCCAAAAGTATTTCTTTACCAGTTCCCAACTGATCAAACAGGTTCATCGCTATGGTGGGCAGGAGACCGGGTTGGTTCCAGAAAATGTCAGGCTTGCCCTCAAGGAAAGGTCGGGCGAAAGCAGATGAGGGGATCGAAGAAATCCGTTTTTGGGATCGTTTTTTTGACCATCTTTTTAGATATGGTCGGGTTTTCGATCATTTTCCCTTTGTTTCCTGCGATGCTGGATCATTATCTGTTTTTGGAGCAAAGTATGGGAGGTGGTATCGTGTCCAGCTTTGTGTCCTGGGTAAGTGGATTTGCAAACCAGGCATCGATCAACAGCCCCAGTTTCCGTTTGGAGACGGTTATATTTGGTGGAGTGCTGGGATCGCTCTATGCAGCCCTGCAATTTGTTTTTGCTCCGATTTGGGGCGGTCTGTCCGATCGTTATGGTCGTAAACCTATCCTGATGTTTACTCTTTTGGGTACAGCTTTGGGATATTTTCTTTGGATTATGTCGGGTAATTTTTGGCTCTTGGTTCTTTCCCGGGTGGTTGGAGGAATGGCGGGAGGAAATATATCGGTGGCCACAGCAGCGATCGCCGATGTTACTTCCCGCGAAAAGCGTTCCAAAGGAATGGCATTTGTTGGGATTGCATTTGGCCTAGGTTTTGTACTGGGTCCAGCAATTGGTGGGTTGGCTTCTCAGTGGGATTGGTCGGGTTCTGAATTGGTTTTCTTTGGCATGCACCCCTTTTCTGCTGCAGCTACCATAAGTTTTTGCCTGGCTGTCATTAATTTACTTTGGCTAGCGATTGGTTTTACAGAAACCCTTTCCGAAGAAAAAAGAAGCAAATCGACCACTTTTTTACCGGCAGTATTTCGAATGGCCAAGGTAACCAGTCCAGATGCGAGAAGAACCTGCCTGACCTATTTGTTTTACATGGTTTCGTTCTCAGGAATGGAATTTACTCTTACCTTTTTGGCAGTGGAGCGATTTTCTTTTAGTCCAAAAGACTTGGGAGAAATGTTTCTGCTCATTGGTGGTACTCTAATCCTGGTGCAGGGAGTTGTCGTTCGGCGGTTTGTGAACCGAACGGGAGAAAGAAACATGGCCCATCTGGGAATATTGATAGGCTTCTTCGCTTTTGTTATGATTGCCTTGGCTGATTCCTACTCACTTTTCTACCCTGGTCTTTTCCTTATGTCTTCCGGGGTAGCCCTGATTAGCCCCACACTGACCGCTCTTACATCCCTGAGCTCAAAGGATTCCGAGCAGGGCGTGAACCTCGGTATTTTCCGATCCTGTGGATCTATCGCCAGATCGATTGGACCCATTTCTGCTGGGCTGATTTACTTTACTTACGGGTCCTCAGTTGCCTACATGATTGGTGCTATTTGGCTGGTTTTTCCTGCCCTTGTTTTGCTTGCGGTCAAACAATCTGCGGGGAGTAAAGAATTGGTATCTGCTTAGAGGGGTTCTTTTCACTCGCCATTTTTTGCTGTTTTGCTAACTATTGGAAGTACTGAAATTTAGAAACTGAACATACAAATTAGCCTGAATGAATACTGAAGTTATCGATCGTTTGGTCGAAAAAGATCCATCCCTTGAAACCTCACGCACGGTTCTAGAATCCATGAATCCAGGAACCTATTGCATCCACCGCAGTTGGGGCTTTGGGTTGATTGCCGGTTTTGATGAAGATCGAGGCATGATCCTGATTGATTTTGAGGATGATGAACGCACCAGTCACGCGATGGATCCAGTCTTTTGTATCGATAAATTGGAACTTCTCCCAGAGGAAAGCATCCTTACCCAGCATCGTAAAAATACGGAGGAGATCGAGAAGCTTGCAAAAAAAGAGCCTGCTGAATTGATCATTAAAATGTTGGAGCAAGGAGTGGATGGTTGTTTGAGTGGCCGTGAGATAGAACGCATCCTTGGTTATATGTTTGGATCCGCCAAAGCCAAGCGCTGGTGGACTGCCACGAAGAAGGTACTGATCAAAGATCCACGGATTGCAGTGCCCAACAAAAAGAGTGAGCCTTATGTCTTGAGGGATGAACCGGTCAAGCCTGAGCAAGAAATTTTACAGGACTTTTTTGAGGAAAAAAGATCGTACGAAAAAATTGTTCTGGCAGAGAGGCTTTTTGATTTAGCTTCTGAAAAAGAAGACTTGCAGGCTGATTTGCCCCAAGTTTTAGCGGATTTAACTGTGGCGATTATGGAGGCGAAAAACCTCAGCCAGGCAGATCGCCTTTATGGTATTTGGGTGAGAAACAACCTTGCCCGTGATGTGGAAGAGGATGTGGAGAAACTCGAGCCTACCTCGGCATCCATACTGAAGGAGTGTGAGGACGATTTGCCCGCATTGGCGGATTTAATGCCCGCAAAATTTCATTCCCGATTTCTTGATTTAGTTGCCCGTACTTATCCGGACAACTGGAAAGAGATCGTGCTCAACCTTTTACAAAACACCCTGGTCAAATTTTCTGGGGAATGTGCCCATTTTCTGATTGATCGTGAGGAGTCCAAACTGCTGATCAAATCCCTCAATACCTGCTTGGATGAGCAAAGCCTGAAAGCCCCGGTGCTTTTATGGATGCTCAAGTTCCGCGGGCTCGCCAAGTTCAAGGATTTGCTCGGTGATATGATCAACCCCCGTTTGTTAACTGCGGTTTTTTCAGCCATTGATTATGAATCCCTGAAAAATGCCACCAGTCGCAGAATTCCATTGGCAGAAATTTTATCCGATGACCGAGAATTGCTTTCAGATATCCTCGGTAAAGGTTCGGAGGAAAATGCCAAGGATCTGGCCCAGGCACTCATGCTTAACCCAGGATTTGAAGATCTTACCAAGCGTTCCCTCCTTGCACGCTTCATTAAAAAATTCCCGAAAATCCAGTCATTGCTTGATCGTGAGGGCCCTAGGGATTCTTCCGGTTCTGCCAGCTCGTCTGTTGATGATACATTGATTGTATCTAAAGAAAGTTATGACCGTAAGCTCGCTGACTTAGATGTACTGACCAAGGAAAAGATACCAGCCAACTCCCTGGCAATTGAAACTGCCCGTGAGCATGGTGACTTGAAAGAAAATGCTGAATATCATATGGCAAAGGATGACCAAAAGGTATTGCTGGCGAGGCAGGCTGAACTCCAGGCAGACCTGATGCGTGCCAAGGCTACCGATTTTACAGAGGCTCCCTCAGACTCAGTTGGTATTGGAACCATTGTTGATCTCAAGGATTCTGTTTCAGGAAACAAAATGAAATACACCCTGCTTGGTGCATGGGACGGTGATCCTGAAAACAATATCCTTTCCTACCTTACACCGCTTGCTCAGAAAATACTTGGTAAGAAAGTAGGGGAGAAGGTACAGATTGATATTGAAGGGAATGAGCAGTCTTTGGTTATCGAAGGCGTGTCCCGCTGGGTGGATCAAAACTAGCCCATCCGTTCCGTCTTTGTGGACGGGTCATAATTTGTGATTCGGTCCGATGGGAGACCTGTTTGCCTTACTTGGTTGATATTTGGTTTGCCATTCTTAAGTGCCTTAGAAAACCTACCTCTTTTTCCTTATGAAAATTACTGAGGTTTTGCAGTTGTTATCTGATTCAACCAGGCTAAGGATGTTGCGGCTTCTGAGTCAGGAGGAGTTATCAGTTGCTGAATTGCAGGAGATTCTAGAAATGGGACAGTCCAGAATTTCCTCACACCTTGGTCTGCTGAGAAGAAACAACCTTGTGGTGGATCGCAAGGATGGTAAACGAACTTACTATACCCTAAGTACGGAGTCCTCCTCGAAGCACGAATTCATACGGCTCGCACTTTCTGAGGAATCTGAAGAGGACTTTTGGGAAAGCGACCAGTCTGCCCTGTCCCGCATTGTTGACCGAAGAAGGCAGGAGTCGGAAAGATATTTTGATGAAGTTGCCGAAAGACTTGGTAAAAATTATGTACCCGGCCGTACCTGGGAAGCGATTGGTCATTTTTTATTCCGTCTGGTACCGTCCATCACCATAGTTGACCTCGGTGCTGGGGATGGAATGATCTCCCAGCTTCTTGCGGACCGGGCGAAGAAAGTGATTTGTGTGGATAGTTCTAAAAGTATGGTTCGTTTGGGCACCGATCTCGCAAAAAGAAAGGGACTGTCGAATCTGGAGTATAAACTCGGAGATTTAGAAAAAATACCGCTTTCCGCAAACAGTGTTGATCTTGCTCTCATGAGCCAGTCCTTGCACCACGCATTGCACCCGGAGCATGCTCTGGAGGAAGCGTATCGTGTGATTAAGCCCGGGGGGCAGTTAATTGTGATCGACCTCAAAAAACATCCGTTTGAAAAGGCTCGCGAATTGTATGGAGATCATTGGCTCGGTTTTGGTGAGAATGAAATCTACCGAATGATGGTAGCCTGTGGTTTTCGTGGAGCCAAAGTAGAGGTGGTTGCCAAAGAAAAGAAAAAGCCTTTTTTTGAAACCCTTTTGGCAACCGCGGAAAAGGCGTGAACGGTTATTTGATTGCTGCAGGGCGGGTTCTTGTATCAAGCAGCTTTCGGACATCTTCCAAGTCAGTGGCCGGCTTTTCGCAGGTATAGTCTTGGCACAAGAATAAAGTTGGTTTTGAGCTGCTGAAAAAAGGTTCTAAGTGGGGCAGTTGTTGGGCAATCTTCCCGTTCTTTTGCTCACTGGATATGTGAATTAAAGATTTAAAAGGGAGAAACCGGGAATTTATCTCTTTCAAAAATGCCTGCACCTTGAGGTTTTCAGGGTCGCCAAAAATTACAATTTCCTGGGGTGGGTGAAGCATGTAAGCCAGTGCGTGCAGAAAATTTTCGGCTCCGGATGGATTGGTTTTTAAAAAGCCTGAAAATGCAGTGAACGAATGGGTTAAGCATTGGAGATATTTTTGATCCTGGCTCATTTGCCAAATTCGGGCGAGGTTGAGTGCCATAATCGAATTTCCGGAAGGAATGGCTCCGTCATAAATGTCTTTTGGCCGGGTTAAGAGCTTTTCTCCGTCTTTTGCTGTGAGGAAAAAACCTCCCCGTTCCTTGTCTTCGAAAAGACGAATCGCAAGGTCGGTTAATTCGCGGGCATGGACAAAGTATTTAAACTCCTGTCCAGCTTCATAAAGATCGAGAAGTCCTTGGGTTAAGAAGGCATAATCATCGAGGTGGGCAGGGAGTCCGGATTTTCCATTTCGCCAGCGTTTGATTAAACGGCCGGAGCTTTCCCGAAGATGATGGAGGCAAAAGTCTGCGGCCTTTTTCGACCGTTCAATATAATCGCTGCGATTGAACGCTTGGCCTGCACGAGCGAATGCTGAAATCATTAACCCGTTCCAGTCTGTCAATACTTTGTCGTCCCTTTGCGGATGAATACGAGATTCCCTGGCTTCAAAAAGCCGAAGGCGAATTTTTTCCAGTTGTTGGCTAAACTCGCTAGGGGAAATCCCTCTTTGTTGAGCGTGCTCAGCAATGGATTGTTTGAGGTGAGGAATGTTTTCCCCTGTTTTTTCCCTGGTTGCTTCGTCCAGGTAGTTTCCCTGTTCATCAAACTGGTATAAACTGATAAAGAGCTCGGCGTCTTTTTGTTCAAGGACCGTCTTAATTTCATCTTCTTGCCAAAGATAAAACTTTCCTTCTTCGCCCTCACTATCCGCATCCACTGCAGAATAGAAGCCGCCCATGGGGGAAGAAAGTTCCCGTTCTACATAGGAGAGGGTATCTGTGCATGCCTTTTGGTAAAAAGAATCCCCAAGGATCTGATAAGTTTCCAGAGAAGCGATTGCGAATAAGGCCTGGTCGTAGAGCATCTTTTCAAAATGAGGAACTAGCCACTCCTGATCGGTTGAATACCGATGAATGCCCCATCCAATTTGATCATAGGTACCACTTAAACGGATTTGACGAATGGTGTGTTGGACCATTTCCAATGCTTCCGTTTTTCCGGTTCTCTGGTGATAGCGAAGCAAAAAAGATAGGGCATGGGGGGTTGGGAACTTGGGAGATTTACCAAAACCGCCATATACAGGATCGTAAGCGTTGGAAAGGGATTCAAAACAACGGTCTAAGTAACTTGCATTTAAATCACCCCCCGACTGGTCTTCTTTCGCTTTTGCTAAATTTGCGATGATTGCCTGTCCGATTTCATCGACCTTGTTTCTTTCCTGCTGCCATACTTTAGCAAAGTGTGGCAGGAGCTCGAGCATCGATGACTTAGGGAAATAAGTGCCGGCAAAAAAGGGAACTTTTTCGGGAGACATGATCACTGTCATAGGCCAACCCCCTCGACCAGTCATCATCTGCGTAACTGTCATGTAAACATGATCGAGATCAGGCCGTTCCTCACGGTCCACCTTGATGCAGACATAGTTTTGGTTGAGGAGCTGCGCCACTTCCTCGTCTTCAAACGATTCCCTTTCCATAACATGGCACCAGTGGCAGGTGGTATATCCTATGGAAAGAAAAATAGGTTTGTCCTCACGCTGGGCCAATGAAATGGCTTCTTCATTCCACGGATACCAATCAATTGGGTTGCGGGCATGTTGGAGCAAATACGGACTGCTCTCGAATATTAGCCTGTTAAAATCAGGACCACCATCTTCGGGCAGTTGGCTGATCAATGCAGCATTAGGCAGTTCCGCACGCATCAATGTATGGGAGGATTTCCGAGCATGTGCCCCCATTTCATCTTCTGTGCATGCAAACAAAAAGGCATAGGAAAGGATGCTGAGTGCGAGGATCTGGAACTGGTTTGACCCCGAAATCTTTCTTCTCCTTGGGACGATTTCTAAGCAACAGAAATAAGTTGATTAAGCGAGCTCACCCGCTGCTCAATTTCAGATTTTCCCGCCGATTCCAAACGATCACAACCAAAGGCTTCAACGGTTAAACTGGCAGTGCAGGTGGCATAAAGCATGGCTTCTTTAATCGCGGAAAAATCCGTCCGGTTTCTTGATGCGAGCCTGCCAATCAATGCACCAGCAAAGGAATCGCCGGCACCTGTCGGGTCATTCAGTTGCGTAACCGGGAAAGCGGGGAGGGCAAACTTTCCATCTTCGTGGAATAATACCGCCCCGTGTTCCCCCTTTTTGATGATTACACTCTGGGGGCCCATTTGGCGCAATTTGTCCCCTGCGAGAATAATGTTGGATTCTCCAGTCATTTCCTCTGCCTCAGAATCATTAATTACAAATAGGCTGACTTTTTGGATTAAGGAAAGCAATGCTTCCCGTTCTGTCTCAATCCAGAGGTCGATGGTGTCCGCCAAAATAAAGGGGTTTCCAGAAAGTTGGTCGAGCACATGCATTTGCAAGGCTGGGTGAATATTGCCAAGCAATACAAATTCTGAGTCCAGGTACGAAGGGGGAAGGTCAGGACGGAAATTTTCAAATACATTGAGACGAATATCCAGGGTGTCCCTACGGTTAAAGTTTTCGTGGTACTTTCCTTTCCAAAAAAAAGTGGGGCCAGATTCGTCTCTTTTTACGCCTTCTAAATCTATTCCTCGGGCACGGAGCCGGTCGAGGTCGGATTCACCAAAGTCATTCCCCACTACACCCACCATCCGGACATTTGCGTAATAGCTTGCTGCAAAGGAACAATAGGAGGCGGCCCCTCCCAAAATTCTCTCCTGCTCCGCATGCGGAGTGATCACATTATCAAAAGCAACTGAACCCACAACCAGGAGGGGTGAAGGCGTGGGGGAATCGGAATGTATTAAATCAGGCATAAAGAAAAGAGCTATCTTTTTGGTGGGTTGAAAGCAAGGGGGAAGGAAAAGTGGGCCGTTTGGTTTAAGACCTTGGTTTGACCTCAATAATGGGGAAACTGCTCGCGAGAACCACCTGGTTATCAATTTCAATCAGGATGGAATAATTCCCTGGCGTATCAAATTTAAGGCGGTGAATGTCATTAATGAGGTTGATCCGGTGCTGCGGGCCGGGTGATTCAAACTCACGATCAATAATGGTCCTTGGTTCTTCTTCTGCCATAGGCAAACCAATGGTCATTTTAAGTTGGTGCTTCCCTATGGTGAGGTCTGAAAAAGAGAGAAACCAAACCATCCGCGGGTGAGTTACCGGAAATTCTTTTGCCCGGAGGCTGGAAAAAATTCCAAGCAAGGTATGTTTGCCAGTTGCGGGGTCGACATAGACGCTGTCACAGGTAATCCAGGCAAGGACTTGTGGTTTAGTGGACATTTTTAGCAGGTGCTAGGAGAGGTTAGGCAGCGGTTTCACACAGTCCGCTTCGTAAGAGAAGGGCGTTGGAGTCTGGAGGGCGGCCCATAAAGTTGTGAAATAATTCATCGGCAGGCTTGGAACTTCCTTTGCTTAAGATACATTCACGAAAAGACCTACCCGTATCGGGGTTTAAAATTCCTTCTTTTTGAAAACGGGTAAATGCATCCGCATCAAGCACCTCTGCCCATTTGTAAGAATAATAAGCAGTGGCATAGCCCATGGGACTACCAAAGAGATGACTGAACCGCATCGCAATGGTTCGGGGTTGGGTTTTTCTCTTGGGGAAATAATCGGCAAGAATTTGCTGAAGGGCTGACTCAATATCCTCGGGTAAATTTTGAGCAAGGGACCGATGCATTTCTAAATCCAGTTTCGAAAAGGCGAGCTGCCTCATCATGGCGTTTCCAGCCATGAAATTCTTAGCTCGGATCATTTTGCTGAAAAGATCTTCAGGAATGGGCTGATTGGTTTCATGGTGCCTGGCAAAAAGATCCAGGCTTGCTCTTTCCCAGCACCAGTTTTCCATTATTTGTGAAGGTAATTCCACAAAGTCCCAGGGCACATTTACCCCATTGAGCGATGAGTGCGGTACCTCCCCACAAAGGTGGTGCAGAAGGTGACCAAATTCATGAAAAATTGTTTCCACTTCGTAGTGGGTGAGAAGGGCTGGTTTGGTTGAGGTGGGTGCAGTGAGGTTTCCGCAAATTAAACCAAGGTGCGGCGTTAAATGGCCATCCTGCATAGGCTCTCCCGTTTTGAGGTAATTCATCCATGCTCCGGCCCGTTTGCTGGAACGAGGGTGCCAGTCTGCATAGAATGAACCGAGCAACCTCTGTTCATCTGCATCGAAAAGGTCGTAGAAGCGAACATCGCGGTGCCAGACTTCCACCGGTTGGTCGTCCTGCTGGGAGTGGTGGAAAGTTTTTCCGTCATGGCAGGTATTTCTTTCCACGATTTTCAGTCCAAATACACGACCAACCAGAGAAAACATTCCATCCAGTACCGATTGAATCGGAAAATAGGGACGCAAGTCTTCTTCATCAAAATCATACCGCTCTTTTTTAAGCCTTTCCGACCAGTATCCTACTTCCCATGGTTCCAGTAATTCGGTTGAACTTCCCGTTTTTTCACTTTTGAAAGATTCCAGTTCCCGGTTTTCCTTCTCGAAAAATGGCAGGGTTTTTTGGTGCAATTCAGATACAAATTGATCGGCAGCTTTTCCACACCTTGCCATTCTTCGTGAAAGTGCCACATCAGAGAAGTCTTCTTTGCCCAGTAAGGTGGCTTTTTCTTGGCGAAGTGTAAGGATTTGAGCGACTAGTTCTTGGTTGGCAAAGGGGGCAACGCAACCGAGGGCATCACTGGCCTGCCATATCTTTTTACGCAATTCATCACTGTCCAGGTATTGCAAGGCGGGAACAAGAGATGGGGCATGAAGAGTGAACACCCAAGCGTTTTGACCCTCTTTTTCTCCCAGTTTTTCGATCGCAGCGATACGGGCTGCTTCTTTGGCAGATTCGGGCAAGCCCTGCAGGTCTTTTTCGTCCTTTACTGTAAGGTACCACTGATTGGTTGCGTCTAAAACTCGTTCGGAAAATTGCTGGGTTGCCTGAGCGAGTTCAGCCGAGATTTTTTCCAGCCTATGTTTTTTTTCTTCGGGCAAATCTGCTCCGGCTTCCCGGAAATCGGCAAGAGTTTCCTCGAGCAATCGTTGATCCACCGGAGACAAATTCTTGGCCTCTTCGGTTTTAGAGAAAGCCAAAATGGGACTCCACAGCCTTGCATCCAATGGGATTTTAGCCCCAAACTCTGAAACTTTGGGCAACATCTCATTATGGGCTTTGCGAAGATCGGTGGAATTACAAACCGAATCAAGGTGGGAAACCAACCCCCATGCATAATCAAGGTCTTTGGATGCCTTCTCCAATGCACAAACCGTATTTTGGAAATTCAGCTGCTCTTGTTGAAGAGACCGGATCGAATCGAGGTTTTTTTCGGCTCGTTCCAAGGCAAGGGTAACCTCCGGTTTGATTCGATCGGGAGTCAGTTGCGACCACGATGGGTGATCTTGATGGTTCAGAAAAGGAAGCTCAGGCATATTGAATGTTTGTGATTATCGATCCGTAGAACACTAAAGAACCTCAATCGCAAAGCAATCCAAAGCCACCCCTACCGATCCCACAGTGGTCAATAGCATTGATGTCAGAAGGATGCAGATCTGCTTGAAGTGGGAAGAAAGTTGGAATAAGCTTGGTTTTTAATCTGATTACAACCCATGAAAGAACAAGTCTTTACCTTATCTGCTGCCAAGAGCTCTGCCACGGACCGTGCTGCGTTCATTCGTAGAACATACTCCCATCTTGCTGTGGCAATCCTCGCATTTATTTGCCTTGAGTATTACCTGGTTAATGCTCCATTCGCTGCAAAATTAGCCATGAGTATGACGAGTGGTTACAGTTGGCTGATCGTTATGGGGCTGTTTATGGCGGTTGGATACATGGCTGATAAATTGGCCCGTTCTGAAAGCTCAGAGCAAATGCAGTACCTCGGACTTGGTATGTTTGTGATTGCCGAAGCGATTGTCTTCTTACCCCTCCTTTTTGTTGCAACCATGTATGGTGGTTCTGGTTTGATTCCCACTGCTGGGTTGATGACACTTCTGCTCGTGCTTGGGATCACAGCTACTGTCTTTATCACCCGCAAAGACTTTTCCTTTATGCGTGGATTTTTAACAGTCGGGGCATTTGTAGCCCTTGGTTTTATCCTTTGCAGTATACTCTTTGGATTTTCTCTTGGATTAATTTTTGCCGCGGTCATGGTTGTATTTGCCGCGGGTTCGGTGCTCTACACTACTTCAAACATTCTCCACCATTACTCCCCGAACCAGCATGTGGCCGCCTCCCTCGCTTTGTTTTCTTCAGTTGCCTTACTGTTTTTTTACATCCTGCAAGTTCTCATGAGCCTTACCGGGGGAAGTGACGATTAAGCACAACCTGCCTGCACTTCAGTTGGTGCAAAAAAAAGATTAACGGAATAACGGGGAGGGGAGCAGGGGTCTGACCTGATTGGATGCTCCGGTAACCGATACCATCACCTCTACCTCTTTTCCGATGCCATCGATTCCCGCCCCAGCGGACAAGCCAAATTCAGAAATTGGGATGGCGAGAAGGCCTTCGATCTTAAGTAGGTCCCCAGCTTTCCCTTCATATTGCCTCCTTTGCCCACGAAAGTAATGGATAGACATAGGAATGGTGACGGCCTTTTCGTTCCCTTTGATCGTGAGGGTTCCCTCTGCATCAGCTCTCAGTTCCCTGCCATGCCAGGAGAAAGCCCGCAAAGAGTTCATTTGAAAAGAAATTTCTGGATACTTTGAGGAGTTTAACCACTCCGGGGAGTGACTGTCGTAAGCAATCTTGGCATTATTAAAACGCAAGGAACGGGAGCTAAGAGAAATTCGGCCATTTGTGGCTTGAGGGTTTTCCGGGGCAAAGGCGATTTTCCCGGCGATTTTTCCAAAAGTTCCCCTGACTGAACCGCTGCCAAAGCTTGTTGATAATTTCACCTCTACGCGGCAGAGCGATGCAAGGGGTTTGAAATCAAATTCCATAGCGGAAACATTCTCTGAAATGGATGTAAATGTCACCATTACGCCAGTGAAGAATTTCCACATTTTCATTCTTATTTCTTACCTTGGGTTTATTTCTAAGTCGAACTTGTAAATCAATTAGCTGCTTAAAAACATCTCGAACCAAGATTTCAATATTGCCAGTAAATGAGAATCAATTATCAATTAAGGAATGGGAAATATTTTTAAATTCTTGGCTGTGGGTAGTTTGGTTGGAACAGCTTTATTGGGGAACGCGGAGCTTGAACCGATGGTGGTTTCGTCACTCCGGTTGGAGACTGAACCTCAGGATCTAGCTGCAAGTATACAAGTCATTGATCAAGCGAAGATTGAGCAATCAGGTGCAGTGGACCTAGTCGGATTGTTGCGCAAAGAGGCAAACCTTCAGGTGCGGTCCACTTCAGGTAATCCGGCAAGATCCTCAATTTCTATGGGTGGGTTTGGGGAAAATGGACAACTCCGGACCCTAGTGTTATTGGATGGGCATCGATTAAATGCGATCGATATGTCTGCCATCGATTGGTACTCGATTCCCTTGGCACTTGTGGAGTCAATCGAGGTAATTCGCGGCGGGCACTCTGGAACCTACGGAAACCACGCAGTTGGAGGAGTAATTAAAATCAATACAAAGGTACCCAGGTTAAAACCAACGGGCTCTTTGGAAGCCAGTGCTGGAAGCTTTGGTTATTTCAATGCAAGAGGTGCCTATTCGCAAATGATCGGGGAGATGGGTCTCACTCTCTTTGGCGAGCATGCTCAATCAGATGGATACCGGGTTAATGGAGATCATCAGACCGATTCAGGAGGTGTTAGACTAGACTGGGGGAGCAAGTCAGACTTAAAGGGATATTTCTCCTGGAGTTGGTCAGACACCAAGTTTGGTTTGCCAGGAGATTTGAATGCTAGTGCTTTGGCTGCTGATCGGCGTCAAACGGATGAGCCCAAGAATCGAGGCCAACAAAGAACGCCCCACGGGAGAGCTGGAATAAGTTACGAAATAAGTGAAGATTGGAGCTTAGAAAATCGATTCGGGTATCAGGACAGCCTAGTGAAAGTGGATATGCCAAGTGCGATGTGGATTGCAGATACTAGTTATGAAAGCTTTTCTTACAGCTCGAATCTTCATTACCAATCAATGGAGGCAGATTGGATGATTGGATGGGATTTTGTGGAGGACAAGGTAGCAGCAGATACCAATTTTGAAGATTCAGATTTGCAGAGGAAGACAATAGCAGCCTTTGCATCCACCAGTCATGCTTTTACGCAGGGATGGATTTGGAATGCAAACCTACGGATCGAAGAAATTAAAAATAACGGAAAATATGGCGATACGGTTTTAAACGAAGTAAAACAACAAGAATGGGCTGGCGGAATCGGATTGGTTCATGAACTGGGGACGAATCATCGGACTTTTGGTGCAATCCGTCGATTCTATCGCTATCCGGCCACTGATGAAATCCTTCTTGCTTGGCCTCCCCCTAGCTCTTTTGATCCAGATTTGGAGGCAGAAAACGGGTTTGAGATCGAATTCGGTCTTGATCTTTCCAATGACAAATTATCTTTCAGTGGTCGCATTTTTCAGCAATGGATGGAGAAGGAAATCATCTTTGACCCGTCCACTTTTTCCAATACTAACTTGGATGATACCCACCGCACCGGACTGGATCTAAAGGTAAATTGGGATATCACTGAGTTCATGCTTGGAGGATTAAGTTACGAGTATGTACGGGCTAAATTTGATCAAGGGGACTATTCGGGATCGCACGTTCCTTTGGTTCCTGAAGGCTTGCTCAGGGTTTTTCTTGAAATAAGGCCCACAGACGCTCTTTCGCTAAGTTTGGGAGGGTCATATGTTGGAGAAAACTATCGTGGAAGTGATTTTTCAAATACCGAGCCTAAGTTGGAGGATTATTGGTTATATGACCTTGGTTTAAATTATCAGTTGTCAGAAGGTGCTACTCTTTTTGGTGGTGTGGAGAACTTGCTGGATGAAGAGTACTTGTCTACTGCTTTCGGAACCGCTTTGTACCCTGGGGAGGGCAGGAAGGTGAGGGTTGGGTTGCGGTACTCTTTCTAGTTTTCTTATCCTTATTCGCATGTCGGGCACACTCCATAGAGCATTACCTCAAAGCCCTGAACTTTAAACCCTTTAGGTGCCTTTGCTGGAGGGTTGTCTCCAGTAGTATCTTCGAGGGCAAATAGTTTGTCACAGGAACGGCAGGAAAAATGTACCTTGTCTTGCCCGTCGGCCCATTCGTAACGGGGGGGTTGGCCTGGGTAGTCCACCCCGACAACTTGCTGATCCTCTGTAAGTTTGCGTAGATGGCGGTAAGTGGTGGCAATCCCGAGTCTGGGGATTTTCTGGGAGGCTAGTTCATGTACTTCGAGAGGTGTGAGCGGTCGCCCAGCTTTTTCAATGACATCTGCTACCACTTTTCCCTGCTCGGTTTTTCGAATCATGAATGCAAATCTAACCTTTTTTCTTTTTTTGAAGGGTTAACTTGGTTTCCTTTTTTAAAGACTGAACCTCTTTTTTAATTTCCGCATAGGTTTCTTTTTCCATACGGTCGATAAAAAGTACACCATTGAGATGATCCACCTCGTGCTGAATGCAACGGGCAAGCAATCCGTCGCATTCCAATGTATGTGCTATACCATCCATATCCTGATAAGAAACGGATATTTTTTCTGGCCTGGCAACATCGGCATTAATTCCTGGGAAGGATAAGCAGCCTTCCTCGTAATAGTACTCATCGCTGGGTAGGGGGGAGACTACTGGATTGGCTAGGGACATGGGCATAAGCAGGGAAGGGGACAACGCTTTTCCATCGAGAACACATAGGATTGGGTATTCGGGGTGCTCAGGTACATCCATGACGCAGAATTGCTCAGCGATTCCGACTTGTTGTGCGGCCAAGCCAATTCCATCCGACTCCCTCATGACCTCAATCATTTCTTGAGAAAGGGAGGCGAGCTGATCATCAAACTTTTCAATTTTACGACCTGATTGCCGCAACACAGGATCCCCAAAATATCTTAATCTTAAGCTCATATACTCTTTTTTATTCGACTAAAGGGCACAAAACTTAAATTGCAATTGCATTGAATCAATGAATGCGAAATAAAAGGGGTCTTATTACTGATGGATAATAAGTTTAGAATTGGCGGCATATATTTTCTCCCTTT
>JAYOTQ010000012.1:0-3474 GCA_038150505.1 Opitutales bacterium
ACCAGTCAAACGCTGAACTGTGCCCGGATTCATTTGGTAAAATTCCGTTTCTAAAGGTCTTCCCTTAAAAGTACCCCCGGTTTTCTGAATAACGACAGCATCGGACCGGATATCAAAAGTCCACCCAACCATTTCGGTAATAAACTCGATCATTTTTCCCAAGGGCATGGCGTTTAGCTTAATATTGACCGTGGGTTCCTCTTCTTCTCCAATTAATGGAATAATATTAAGGCCCTTTTTAGCTGGATCAGGTTCGGTAAGATCGAATAGACGAGCTTGTCTCTGGAGCTCAGTCATTGCCTCAGAAAGTGGTGAATTAAAAAAGTCTACCCCGGGAATTTCTATGAGCTTGAGTTTTGCCTCTATGTTACTCGGGCCCTCTTCCACTTCCTTGATCTCTTCGATTTGTCGATCGAAAACTTTTGGTCGTTCCCATTCACGCTCAATCTCTTCAAGCATTTCCTGCCGCGTTTTGATATACCCTAGGTAACTTTCCTGCTGACGCATCTGAGATATTCTTTTCAGCATCTCTTTTGCTTCAAAGTTGTCGCTGTATCGAGTTTCAACCACCCGATAGGTCTCGGTTGCACCGGTTAGATCCCCGTTGATAAACTGTACTTTAGCACGCATGAGCAGCTCTTTGAGTTGGTCCTGTTTTTCTTTCCACTCAGGCGTGAATTCACTGATATCTCGCTTGAAAGGATCTCTTTGATCTTTTCTGATCTTCTCCAGCTCCTTATCCGCAAGTGCCAATTCTTCTTCTAACGCATCTTCACCTTCTGTTTCCTTAAGGCCTGGCCTTCCATAAGTTAGGGTGTCTCCTTGGATATTGCGATCTGAATAAAAACCGGTCCGAAACTCATCAAGTAATTCTTTAGCTTTCTCCCAATCCTTGTCCTCCCTCGCATCATCTGCTTTTGCTAAATTAATTCGGTTTTTAACTAGGGAAGCCTCCAGTATAAGTGGCCATGTCAAGGTATTTGGCTCTAAAAAGTTTGCGATTTTTAATAGAATTTTTTCAGCACGGTCATACTGTTTGTCTTTTATTAAATCCTTTGATTCATCGAGCATTTCTTCGGCGAACTTAGCTTGCTCTTTGTTTTTCTCATTTGCCTTGCGAATTTCGGCATCAAAATCAATTTCAGCAGAAACACCCAAGGTTTGGGTTTCTACTTTTCTGCGAGATTCCTCAATTTCCCTGTAGTTCAATGTAAGTTCTTGGACTTCCGCAACTTTGCCCTTGAGCATTGCTTCACCCACCCGGTACCAGATTACTTGCTGCTTGGCCTTGTACAAATCACTGATCATCGCAATAGTACCAGCACTTGGAGAGAGCGAATTGAGCGCTTCGTTTAGGTATTGATCGGCCAAATCATACCTTCCTTGCGATGAATCAAACCTTGCTTTACGCAGAAGGTTTTCTGCACTCATCAAGGATCGATCCAGTTTATTCTTTTCTTCCTGTACCAGTTTTTCCAAATCTGGTTGAGCATCATCCTTAGGCAACCCGCTCTTAGCCCTGAGTTGGGCAAGGTCTTTTTTTGCTTGGTCTAATTCTTCTACAAGCCTTCCGACCAAACTTACATCTTTCTTGTTTCCAAGTTCCGTTTTGATCTCACGACGAATTTTTCTGTTTTCTAACTCTTCGGCTACATTATCTCGGTATCTTGCAATAAACTGACTCGCTTGAGAATATCGCTTCTCCATCATGGCTTGGTTGGCGAGCTTGAAATAAAGTTTGGTTTCTTCCGCCTTTATTTGCCGCAGATAAAACTCATTTTGTTCACTTTCGTTGAGGTTATCCAAGGCGGTTGTAGCAATCTTCTGGGCTTCTGCTAATCTACCTTTAGCAGTGAGATCCCTTATTTTATCCAACAGTACCACGAGATTCGTATTTGGACCTATATCACTTGCTTGTAGTAAAATGCTAGGTGTTTTAAGGGCGGGAGGAGGAGCCTGCTCAGGTAATTCTATCCGGGGTAATCCCTGTGAAAGCAAATGGGAAGATAGGGTGATAGAAACCATGCAAAGCTTAGCAAAATTGATGGCCAGTTCCTTAGAACTATTTGGGACAGAAAAAAACATTTAAATCAGATCAAACAAAAAAAAATCAATTAATAGGCAACAGCCCTAAATTTCATACAGAAATTAAAAAAGGGTCAATATGCAAAGAGAGATGATTTTGTTTCTTAAAAAGAAAAATTTTGGAAACTATCCTCGGCTATCCGTGGATCCTGTTTGGTCACCTTCAGTGTTTTATTTTCCAATTCAATGTTTGAAACAATAAATTTTCTCCCGCCATAATCAAAAACCCCAACATCACTTGAGCTATCATAGGTGAACTCTTCCGAAGGTAAGTTGGGTAGGCTTGCTTTGAACCTTATCTTTAAACTTCCGGCGTAAACTTTTTTCATTAAGGAATTGATCTCAAAAGGATCCCCATCCATGCGATAATCTTTGATCATGGCACGACCAACGGGTTTTAGACCTCCTGTTTCCGGATTGCGGTATTGTTGAACGGTAAAAAACTGTACCATGAACATTTTGTCCGGGTCATTTTCATCGCAGACCTCAAGACTTGGTTGCCCTGGTTTTCGGTTGATGATTCGCTTGTAAGGTTTGCCCACTTCGATACGGTTTCGAATGGTTTTTCCATTCCCCTCTTCAATCGTGCCCGTATCCTCAAAATAAGGAGTTTGCCCAACCCAACTTTTTAAACGGAATGGATATTCAGCTTTTGTAACTTCTATGAGTTCCAAACCAAATGGTTCAATTTCTTCAACAATAGCTTTTTTTTCGGGCAATTTAGTTGTTAATTCTCCGTCATGAATATAAATAATTGGTGGAGTAAACATATCGTAAAGAGTTTGGTTTGCATCACCTGAAGTGCTCGTCCACTTAACTCTTTCAAAAGAGGACTCAATCCCTTCATTTGACTGAATTTTTTGGTAAAAAGATAATTTTGTTTTCTGGCTATTCAATGTATCTAAATTGGCATTGATTCTTAACCATAATTTACCGTTTATTTTATCGATGTCAGAAATTTTCACCTGGAGGGTTTCTCTGCCATCTCGCAAGGACACTACGCCGGTAGATTTTTCCCACCCTTTTTCGATCGAAAGCTCTTGCCTGGTTGTACCAGTAAATGATTGGCCAGTTGTGTGTAAGGTAATTTCTTGTCGAGAAGGTACAGTTATACTTTCCACCTCGTACTTTTCCACCAATTCATTATCTGGAGAATATAAATGCAGGAAGTCGCCTGGCATAACCGACAATTCCTTCTCAAATATAAAATAAGTGACTCCAGATTTAATTTTGGATGTAAATCTTTGGTAACTTGTTTTGTCGGATTTATGTTTATAATCTAAAGAAGAAAAAAAATAAAATAAAACAACAAATAAAAGTATAGAAATGGATAGCGAAATCTTTTCTGTATGTTTAATCCTCATGTTACTGGATTTCTTTTAAAATTTC
>JAYOTQ010000012.1:3574-28453 GCA_038150505.1 Opitutales bacterium
GTAAAAGAAATTTCAAAGACATAAGATTGAACCAAGCCGCTTTCTCGGAGCAAATGGGTGTCAGAATTTTTTGCATAAAGATTGTCCCCGATGTGCTTGTTGTCCTCTGAGCCAGCAGTTTCTCTTTTAATAGTTATCAAATTAAAATTTTCATTATCATCAAAAGAATCTAGTAAAAACTCGCACATTTCTTTGATGATTTTAGCTTGTTTTAATAAGTCGTTCGCCTCTTGTTTTTCAAAACTTGGCCAAAACCCATCATATGCAGTGAACCCAAACCCATACCTTTTGGGTTGTTGGTTTTGTGGGGTAAAGAAATTAGGTTCTGATAAATTAGAAAATCCAAGTTTTACTTTTCTACTATCAAAAGTTCTATTTAAGAAGGAAAGGAGTTTATTAATTTCTGTATTAACTCCTGAAGAACTTTTTATTCCATGATTTGTAACAATATTTAAATCAGGATTAACAAATTCATTCCAAAACTTCTTTTGAGCAATAACTCGACTTGTAATATCTACAAAATCCTCGGTTGCCAAACTTAAGTCATTGGCAAAAAGGTTTTCGATCTCTAAATTAGCATCCGTTTCAATAATATCTTTGTCTAATTTCTCTAGTGTTTTTAGTTTTTCTTGTACACGGTCCTGGAAAGAGAACGAGAATAGCAAAAGAACAAGAAATACCATTACCGGTAAGGAGAAAAGTAATACAATTCTTTTCATTTTTTAAGATCTAACAGTAAATCGAACTCAAAATAAGTGAATTGGCGCTTGTATAAATCTCCCTTCCCTTCAATGGAGAAAACTTTTTGATTCACTTTTGCCACATGATCAATTTCGGTAATTGCTTGAGTTAGTTTTTCTTGCCTGCGGCCACTTTCTTCAATCAGTAAAAGTTTTCTATCATCAGCGGAGGACGGGTTGAGAGAATTTTCGAGTTTGACCAAATATCTGCCCGTTATTTTTAACTTTTGCAAATCTACTTTCTCAGAAAGTATTCCGTTATTATTACTCATTGTTAGAGGCATAAATTCCATGGTATCTATCCATGTGTTTTCACTTATATCGGGGTGCAGAATTGCTTGCAGTTCATTTAAAAACTTTTGCAATGAGAAAACATTGGAGGAAAGATTTTCCTGTTTTCTTAAGTGATGATCTGATACTCGATTAATCTCTACAAATAAACCTAAGTTCTTATTGCTGCTTTTTGTTTTTTCTAATTCAAGTGATGCTTCTTTTACAGAAGAGGTTAAGGATGTTAATTGTTTATTTAAAGTATTTTCCGTGCTGTAAAGTTTTAAAAACCAAGGCAATGGAGATAATCCTAAAATTAAAGTTGCGCAAAATAACCAAGGAATCTTTTTCTTATTTTCTAATTTTTTTAACTTTGCTTCAGGTAATAAATTTAACGCATTGTTTTCTTCGTCTCCCGAAAGCAGTTTGGCAAGTCCAAGTATTTCGCTGCTTACAAACGGCAAGATAGATTGATCTTTGCCCTCTAAATGACCACTGATTGTAACCAGTTTAAATGGATCAAAATATTTAATTGGTAACATCTGAGACTGAGATAAACTTTGCAGTAATGTTTTAGCCTGAACTGTTCTTCCAGTAATAATAAGTTCTGCCGGTGATTTCCCTTTTTTAAGCCTTTTGTAAGTTACGATGGATCGGGAAATTTCCTGCATATATTTGTTCAGGTAGTTTTCCTGTAATGGCTGAATATCACTTATCGATTTATCTGGTTCATTTGCCGACTGTTCTTGCTCGCTGATCTTTCTCTTTAGTTCTTCGGCTTTTTCAATATTGATGCCAAAATGAGAGGAGATTGATTCGGTAAGATGGGCTCCACCAAAATTGAGACTGCGAAGCAAGTATCCAGATGCGTTGATAAAAGTAAGGTTTGTCGACTTTGCTCCAAAATTCAGAAAAAGAATATCTTTATTTTCGGACTCTTCGGATAAATTCTGGGAAAAGTAGTCTAAGGAGGGTGCTGGGGTAAATCTTGTTGGAATAACCCCGTGTTTAAATGCTATGTCTAGTAACTTTTCGATCACATCAGGCTTGATTGCGAAACTTAGAATTTCTTGCTCAATCCCATCATCATCAATAACTAGAAAATCCCACACCAGTTGTTCCAGGGGAAATGGCATTTTTTGGGAAAGTTCAAATGCAACCACCTTTCTCTGTTTACTTATTTCAACTTTGGGCACCCTTAGGGTTTTTGATAAAATAATACTGGCTGGAAGGATCAGACTAGCTTCTCCCTTAAAAGCATGGCTCTTCGTGATCTCACCAAAAGTTTGATCCACCCCAGCAAACCAACTTTCCTCGGATGTATTAGCCGAGGGTAGGTCGATTAATTCGAAATTTTCAAATTCTAATAAATCCGATTTCTTTTTGAAGCGACTCGCCGACAAATGCGAGCTTCCCAAATTATATATAATTTCACCGGCTCTTCCCATAGCAAAACGCTTAAGATCAATTACGTATTACTGGGCCCAAGCTGTTTAAATAATTGGAACTTATTAAATGGCCTGGTAGTAAAATTCCCTCGTTTTCAGATGACTTATTGACGGCTTCCGTCCGGTATTTCTCTAAGAATTCTTCTTTGTCATAATTGAGGAAATTTATCTGATCTGTTACCTCGAAGGATTCCCCGTTTCGAACAAACTCTACCACATATCCGGTTAACTTCGGGTAATTTCCTAAGTCCAACATTTTGGCAATGGTTGAGGGAAAGAGAAACACCGCTTTTTTGGTCTTTCTGTCTATTTCTAAAGCAAGGCATTCAATTTCTGCGCTAAAGTACTCAAAATACCGCACATCTTTTTTATCTCCTCGTAATGCACTTCGGTTGAATTCGTTCACGAAGCTTATCCAAAGTCGAATTTTGATTCCTTTTACAAAGTCAGGGTTAAACATTTCCTCGAGCGATTCTGGCTTTTTGCCCTTAAGCCTTATCAAGTCGGGATGTTGGTTTACTAGAAAAGGCACTGTAATTGAAAACCATTGGTCAGATTCTTGTGAGACGGTGATTTTGCCATCTAGCTTAATGATTTGGTCGGGCAAGAAATCTTCAGCAAATGCAGAAAGGTAAAACAGAAAGTGGTAAATAAAAAGGTAGGAAACGATTTTTTTCATTGGGAATATCTTGGTTTTGAAATATTACTTAAACCTTGAGAACATTCCTTAGGGTAAACAAGTCAATTCTGCATGAAATATCAGATATCATGTCTCCTTTTTATCCGTGACCGCTCCAATCGTCTCCTTCTTATTCGGAGAAAAAAGCCACCCAACATTAACACCTGGAGCCCTCCGGGGGGTAAGTTGGAAATGCAAATGGGAGAATCTCCGTTTGAATGTGCAAAAAGAGAGGCATTGGAAGAGGTTGGGCTTAAACTTAAAGATGAGGACTTAAAACTTTTTGGATATGTATCCGAAAAAGCTTATGAAGGCAGTTCACACTGGTTGATGTTTATGTTTGATTGCTTCGTTCAAGTGAAGAGCCTACCAGAAGAAATCAATGAGGGACACTTTGGGTTTTTTAATCGAAAAGAAATAGACAAACTATCGATCCCCCCAACAGACCATAAACTTGTTTGGCCATTTTATGACCGCCGAACGGAAGGTTTTTGGTCCGTAAAGGCTGATTGTTCGAATGCTGGTGCACATTTAGAGATTGAAGGAGCCCCCCATCGCCAGATAGAATTGTAGCAGATTTATAATAAATTATGGAAGGTATATACCACGACACAGACTTGAATGAGTCATCTGAAAAAACATCAGGTGCCTCCCCTTCCAGTCCTCCCCCTAAACCAAGCAAGGAGTTTATTGATCATTCGGTAAATTCTACATTAGATGCAGAGGAAAAGATCCGTATGTATTCTCAAATGCTTCGGATTAGAAGGTTTGAAGAGAGGTCGTTACGGGCTTACCAACAGGGCCATATCGGTGGATTTCTTCACCTTTATATAGGGCAAGAGGCAGTTGCTGTTGGGGCGGTTTCGGTAATGACGGAAGACGATCATGTAATCACTGCCTATCGCGATCATGGACACGCCATTGCTGTCGGTATGGACATGGATGAGTGTATGGCAGAGTTATTTGGTAAGCGAACTGGATGTTCCAAGGGGAAAGGTGGCTCGATGCATTTCTTTGCTCCTGATAAAAATTTCTGGGGCGGGCATGGAATTGTTGGTGGACAAACCCCTCTTGGTCTGGGCATCGCGTATGCTCTTAAGAACAAGGGTGTTAAAGGAGCATGCCTCTGCTTTATGGGCGATGGAGCCACAAACCAGGGCCCTTTTTATGAGTCCTTAAATTTGGCATCTCTTTGGAAATTGCCTGTTATTTATATCATAGAAAATAATGGTTATTCCATGGGAACTGCTGAGTCGAGGCATTCGGCAGGCGAGCCGTTGGCACGCAGGGGAGACTCTTTCGATATGAATTGGTCCGTTCACCAAGGTCATGATTTATATGAGGTGCGTGCAGCAATGGATGATGCTCTTGTTCGTGCCAGGGAGGACTCCACCCCATCGGTTCTTGAGATTGTTACATACAGGTATAGAGGTCATTCTGTAGCAGACCCTGACCAAACCTACAGGAGCAAAGAAGAGATTGAGGAATATAAGAAAAACAAGGACCCATTAAATCTTTTCCGGGACAAACTATTGGCTGAAGGTTTATTGACTGAAGAGGCCGCAAAAGCTTTGGACCAATCAGCCAAAGACGAAGCCGAGGCTTCAGCAGAGTTTGCTCTCGCTAGTCCATTCCCTGAAGTCTCGGAGTTGATGGACCATGTATATTGGGAAACTGACAACCCCGAGCATAAATCTTCGACCGGGGAAATGTTTTTTGAATCTTCACTTGCAGAATAAATTTTATCAATATGGCTGAAATCACCTACAGGGATGCACTAAACCAAGCTCTTTCAGAGGAAATCTCGCGGGACCCCAATGTGGTTCTGATGGGCGAAGAAGTGGCTCAATTTAAGGGTTCTTACAAGGTTTCAGAGGGGTTGCTTGAAAAGTTTGGACCCGACAAAATCATTGATACCCCCATAAGCGAGGCTGCGTTCTCTGGTCTTGCCGTCGGTGCGGCAATGATGGGAATGAGGCCTGTAGTCGAATTTATGTTCTGGAGCTTTTGTTATGTAGCTTTTGATCAAATCTTTAACAATGCTGCCAATGTAAGGTACATGTCCGGGGGCTTAATCAATGTTCCTATTGTGTTTAGAGGTCCGGCCAATGGCGGAACCAATGTGGGGGCGACTCACTCTCACACTCCTGAAAACTTTGCCGCCAATACCCCGGGTCTAAAAGTTATTTGCCCATCCACGCCCGCTGATGCAAAGGGTATGATGAAGGCAGCTATTCGTGATAACGATCCAGTGTGCGTTATGGAAAATACCATTCTTTATAACCTCAAGGGTGAGGTTCCTGATGACGAAGACTTTATTATTCCCCTTGGTAAAGCTCGTCTCGCTTGCGAAGGTACGGATTTATCTATTATTGCTCATGGTCGATCGGTTCAGGTTGCTTTGCAAGTGGCTGAAACCTTAAGTGAAAAGCACAATGTTTCGGTTGAAGTTTTAGACTTACGCTCGATCAGGCCCCTTGATCTGGAAGCAATTCTTCAAACTGTTCGAAAAACAAACCGCGTTTTGTTGGTCGAAGAAAATAAACCATTTTGTGGAGTGGATGCCCAAATTGCCTACCTTATACAGGAACAGGCGTTTGATCATTTAGATGCCCCCATTAAGAGGGTTTCTGCGATTGATGTACCCCAAGCCTACAGTAAGGCTTTGGAAAGTTTTCAAATACCGAACCACGATCGAGTTTTAGCAAAAGCCTTAGAGCTCATTTAACACTTTATCATGAGTAC
The DNA here is from genome assembly GCA_038150505.1 of Opitutales bacterium. Classification (GTDB taxonomy): domain Bacteria; phylum Verrucomicrobiota; class Verrucomicrobiia; order Opitutales; family Seribacteraceae; genus Chordibacter. Next base: position 9,457 of record JAYOTQ010000012.1, read on the forward strand.
AGTCATTGAAATGCCGAAGTTAAGCGACACCATGTCTGTTGGCACTGTGGTGAAATGGTACAAGTCAGTTGGTGAAACCGTAGCCAATGGTGATATTCTCGCCGAAATTGAAACGGACAAGGCCACTATGGAATTAGAGAACTTCGATGATGGAGTCTTACTTAAACTACTAGCATCCGAGGGTGATGAAGTAGAAATAGGTAAGCCCCTTGCTGTCATTGGAGAAGATGGGGAAGATGTTTCGGGGTTTGAGGTGACCCCTCAAGAACCCGCCCAGCAAGTGTCAACCCAAGTAACTAAGGAACCTACGGATGATTCTGTGCCTTCAGTTCAGGAAACTGTCGCAGTCACTCCGCCAGAGGTTACGACCGAGCGTGCTCATACTGGCCGCATATTCGCTTCTCCTCTAGCCAGGAAAATTGCACGGGAAAGAAATATTGATTTATCTGTGATTCAGGGATCGGGTCCTAATGGAAGAATTATTAAAAAGGATGTAGTCTCTCTTTCTGAACCAAGCCCTCCGAAGCCATCTTCGACGGAAATTACTACCGCAAAAACCCATACCAGTGAATCTCCGGTGGGTCGGTCGGTCCCAGTTTCTAAAATGAGGTCTGTGATTGCAAGGAGGTTGCTTGAGTCAAAAACCACCATTCCCCATTTTTATCTTCAAAAGGAAATCAATTCAGAACCCATTGGTCTTGCCAGAAAAGCAATCAATGAAACCCTTGCTCAAGACTCTTCCGCCTTAAGCAAAGTAAGTATAAATGATCTTATCCTGCTCGCTTGTGCTAAGACCATTTTACGGGTTCCTGAGATCAACTCTTCTTGGAGTGAATCTGAGATCACCTATCACGGAAATGTTCATTTGGCTTTCGGTGTAGCTGTTGACGATGGTCTGGTTACGCCAGTCATTCGAAATGCAGAAACTTTAGACCTACGATCGATATCTGAATCTGCAAAATCATTGATCACAAAATCTCGGAGTAAAAAACTTACCCCCGACGAAATGAGCGGGTCTACTTTTACGGTAACCAACCTTGGTATGTTCGGTATCGACTTTTTTAGCGGCATCATAAATCCGCCCAATGCCGCAATCCTGTCTGTGGGGGCTAGTATCGCTAAACCTATAGTGGACAAGAATGGAACGGTGCGACCAGGAGAAACCATGACCCTTGGGCTAAGTTGTGATCACCGCCTCGTAGATGGTGCTATTGGAGCTCAGTTTCTGGCTTCTTTGGGTTCCTTGCTCGAAAACCCAGCCAGCCTACTCGTCCTCTAACCTATACCTTTTCTACTTAACCCGGTCTTGTGCATCTGCAACCAACCACTCCCTAATATCCTCAAGGGATTTTGATACATCTTCCTTGGTTTTTGCAAGGTCCACCGGGTTGGAATCACTGCATCCAAATAGGTAGTACTTGATTTTAGGCTCCGTGCCACTTGGCCTGATCGCAACTGTAAATCCATTTTCCAGCAGAAGTTGTATAAAATTCTGCTTGGGCAATTTTTCCTCATCTTCATCAACATACCCATCACCGGAGAAATCCTTCGTTTTGGTGACCTTGGTTCCTGCAATTTCTTCTATGGGTTGGGACCGATAACTTTCGACTAAACGGGCAATGGTTGCACTTCCCTCGGCTCCCTCGAAGTAAATATTTTCGGTTTTTTCTAAATGAAACCCATATTTTTGATAGATAGTGTCAAGGAATTTGAGAGGGGTTGTGTGGGTCGACTCCATGAAAGCAAATGCTTCTGCAATTGCGAGAGCGGATGCATTTCCGTCTTTATCCCTAACTAAATCATGGGGCAGGTATCCGTAGCTTTCTTCAGCAGCAAGTACGACGCAGCTGGAGTACCTCGACAAAATATCGATTCGGGCAAAAAGTTCGGTTCTGTCAAAATCTAAACCCACCCCCTCCTCTTCGAGCATTCGCAAGGAAGCCATTTCCTCGTACTTGCGAATCTTCTCTGCCATCCACTTAAAACCAGTGGGAGTGTTCACACAACGTATGCCATATTTTTGGGCTATTTTTTCTAAAAGGGGGGAAGTAACAAAGGTTTTTAATAGGGCAAAGCCACTTTCATTTCCCTCCTTAATGACTTGTTGGGACTTAAGGGCAAGCAATCGGTATTCAGCAAGAATACATGCCACTTGATTACCACTGAGGCAGGAAAATTTTCCCTTCTCTTCCAAGACCGCAACTCCTATTCTGTCACAATCTGGGTCGCTCGCAAAAACATAGGGTGACTTCGTTTTGTTTGCTACTTTGATACCTTGTGTCAGGGCCTCCGCATTTTCTGGGTTTGGTGATTTTACCGTACTAAAGTTAGGGTCCGCCTCACTTTGCTCATCTACTAATGCTACTTGAACACCGTGGTCCCAGAGTGCTGGAACAGAAGAGATTGCACCCGTTCCATGTATTGGGGTGAAAACGATTTTGGGGGAGATTTTTTTGAGCAACTCGGGGTTGATAACGGCATCCTCCAGGCAACCTTTATACGCCATATCATCACTTGTTTGGAGCAGGTTAACTTGGCAATTTTCCAAAGCACCTTCCTTAAGCCATACCGAAACCTCATCTAAACTTACTTTTTCATACTCGGATACAACGCCTTGGTCATGGGGCGGTACCAACTGTGCACCATCTCCGAAATAAGCCTTGAAGCCGTTGTCATGGTAAGGGTTATGACTTGCAGTTATTACAACCCCAGCATGGGCATATCGGTTGCGAACTGTGAAGCTTAACTGTGGGGTGGACCTAGGTCCATCAAAGAGCATTGCATAGCCCCCCATTTGAGTCCATGCCCTGCAAACAAGCTCAGCAAACTTTTGGGAGAAGTGCCTCACATCGTGTGCCACCACAAGGCGGGGAGTTTCTAAAATGCCCTCGCTCTGCAACCATTTATCCAAATAAATATAGAGGGCTTTTGTGGCACGAAGAAGTGTGAGCTCATTCAGTGTATTACTACCAATAGCTGCGAAATCAGGCGTTTCTTTTTCATTGGCTTTTCCTTTTTCGGTCGAGGTGACAATCTTGCCAATTGTACGGCCTCGCATACCCCCTGTTCCAAAGGAAAGGTTGCTGTGAAAACGATCGTTTAACTCTTGCCAATGCTCCCCATCGATTAATTCCTTGAGGCTATCAAGTATCCAGGATGGGCAATTTTCTAATCCCAGTAATTCGTTGATGTTGTGCTCGCTGGAAGTAAGTAATGCTCCTTTACTTACAGCAATATCGATCTTTTCTTTAATCATTGATAAGTTGTTCGTTGTATTTTTGTGCCGCCGTAATGCCTGATTCATCAACCATTATTTTTTGGTCCTGCATCGCGGCTGGGTCTATTGAAAGGTTTGAGATTTTTTCAAGAAAGTGCTGTTGGGTAGGAGCATAACTAGGTGAAATTTCTGCTTCTTTCGGAAGGGGCTTTATGCCGGCGTTGAGTAACCACCTTCTTGCTCGTGAAAGTTGAATTTTTCGGGAAGATTCCGGTGAATCGGTACCGGTTGCATTTTTGATTGGGGCAAATTCTTCTAGCCGGTCGATTTCGAAAATGGATGCATTTTGAGCCAACGGGATTGCGTCAAAAACAAATGTTTCTGCTTTTAGTCCATTGGGGGCATCTGGAAGAAGAGTGTTCCCTGTTTCATCCAAGCACTTAACCTTTTTGAGGGCCCCATGGTAAAGAAGCCTGTTTGCCTGTTCTTGGCTAGCACTGGCAACGCTTTTAACAAAATCACGATTTAATAAGTGGATCGCTATATTGCCTAAATGATAGGTTAACCTTCCTTCAGAAGTTGTCTTTTCGACAAGATCATCTGGGATGTCGCTATACTCCAATACTTGCAATGTATTGTTTAACTTAACAAAAGTTCCCACTTTTTCTTTCGAGTTTACTTTGTCAACTGCCTTGGATGACATTTCTGATTTACCTTGGATGTGGCTCCCAATAAACATTGGGTCAAGGCAATATACCAATGGGTTATCCACCTGGAAATAGCTCAAGTAGTCAATGCCCTCATTATCCATTATTTGCAAGGCACCAGAATCCAACAAAGCCTTAAAAGACCCCCCGTGGCCATTTGGGCTCATGAGAATTTGGTTTTTTTCCTGCAATAGTATTTTACCCTCCAAATCAAAGACGGGCATCATTCCTTGTTGGAGAAAGTGAATGTGATTTTTGTCTAACCCGAAAAATTTGTTTTCTTGGAAAAAGCTCTGGGTTTGCAGGTGGTTATCCGCACTTGTCATGATAAACCACCAAATCGAGTGACCGAATCGTTTTTCGTAAAACTTTAAATTTTCTGCAAATTGCTCAAACAATGAAATCTGTCTCAAGGGCGTACACTTTAATGTTCCCTTGGGTCCATCGTGACCCAGTCTTGTTCCCTGGCCACCAGCTACCGTAAAAGCAGCTACTTTGTTGTTTTTTAAAATTTCTTCTCCTTTTTCGCGGAATAATTTTAGGTCCTCTAGGTGGTGGCTCAAAGAAGAGATGGCACTTGGGGCTTCACAGTTTGTTATTTTTTTTTGAGGTTTGTGAATGTCATGCCAAGCAGTTGTACACTCCTTTAGATCAACCTGCTGTAATTGTTTAAGAAATCTTTTTTTCTCCTCTTGGTTTAAGTCTTTCCAAAACCTAAATATGTGATCTTGTCCAACCTCCGAGAAAGATGTTCGGAGGTCTTGGTCATCAAACGCGTACCCTTTCATTTATTTTCAGGCATCTTTTCTGGAAACCGATATAACCATTCATTGGGTTTACCGTATCCCAATTCTTTTCTGGCAACTTCATCTTGAAAATCAGGATTCCTTCGAAGCCTATCGAGAAATTGCTGGTGCTCTTTGGCTTCTTCTTTCAATACCTCAAGTTCTTTTTTCAATACAGACTCTCTTGATTTCCAATGTTTATATTCCTGTAAGGCTTGGTTTACCTGTAAGGCTAAGTAGCACAAACTAATTACGGAGAATATTAATAGTGCTACGGGTAATATTTTCTTTTTGATCATTGAAATTGGTTATCCTGTCAGTATGTCGTGCAGTCGAATCAAGCCAACGAATACTTGTTGTTCTTGGCATAAAACTGGAAGTATTGAAATTGGAGAAGGTTCCCTTGTTTCCATTAATTGCAAAGCGTAACCCAAGTTTTTGCTGGAACTGATAGTAAGAGGGTTTTGAGTCATCACATCACCCACCCTAACTTCGTTTAGATTATCTGTGGTTTGTAACGCTCGCCTTAAATCACCATCTGTTAAAATTCCAACGAGCTTATTTTCTTTTAAAACGCAAGCTGCTCCTAGTGGGTATTTTGACATTTCTATGACCGCCTTTTTGATCAACTCGGTTTCATGTAAGCAGGCGACCTTTTCTTTCGGGTGAAATACATCTTGCACTTTAAGTATTAAGTTTCTACCCAATTGGCCAGCCGGATGAGTTTTGGCATATTCATCTTTGTCAAAGCCCCTTCTTTTCATCAAAGCAGACCCCAGTGCATCCCCTAGTGCTGCAGCTACTGCAAAGCTTGCGGTAGGAGCGATTCCTAGGTGGTCTGCTTCTTCTTTTACGGCTGCATCCAATAAGGCATCTACCTTCTGACCCAGGGGACTGTTTGCCTTTCCTAAAATACCAACTATTTGAGCTCCTCTACTTCTAAACACTGGTTCCAAATAGATAAGTTCAGGGGTTGTTCCACTGTTGGACAAAAAAATGACCGGATCGCCATTTTGATGAATACCCAGATCCCCGTGTACAGCTTCTGCTGGGTGAAGGAAGGCAGCTGGAGAACCTGTGCTGCTTAACATTGCGGCCATTTTTTTTCCCGCATGACCCGATTTCCCTATCCCGGTGACAATGATTTTTCCTGTTTCTTTGTGTAAAATATTGAGAGCCTTTGTGAAGGTATCTTCTCTGAGCTTTTCGCATGCTTCGCGAATTGCATTCGCTTCTTTGCATAGTACGAGTTTTGCTTCTTCCAGCTCTGTTCTTTTTACATTCATTGTGCCCTAATTATATATAACACCTGTCTGCCTGGTGCGAAGTAATAAATGTAAATTTGCTTCTCTTTGTATTGCATAGGGGGTCTAGATTTCTTATCGAAAGTATGTGAGACAGGTCACATTTTCTACACAAAGCCTCGATACGCTTTCCGTTTTACCTCAAGTCGAACAACTTTCTCTTGTTGAAAAACTAAGTTCCTTGTCGAATGAAATTCTAAAGGATAATAGCTCGGATATTGGAAAGTTTTCCAGAAAGGGAAAAACCTTTTACAGAATAAGGCTTGGTGATTTTCGTATTTATTTTGAAAGAAATAAGACGGCCCTACACTGTCAATTTATTCTGGAAAAAAATACATTTCAGGACTTTATGATCCGCTGTAACCTTCCATCTTCAGAAGATACGGTCATTGAAAATCACCAAAGTTTTTGGGACTATTTAGACTCCATTCGTAAAAAGTAATTTTTTGTGATCTCTTTGTTAATTAACCCTTTCTTATGGACAAGATTGAGTTTTTAAGAATCTAGTGTGTTTGTTATTCACATGTTGAATTTACTTAAATCTCTATTATTTAGTTACTTAAGATAATATTGGTGTTGTTGGCTTAATATAATATAACTAATTTTTAAATTTTAAATATCTTCTTTTATAAATAAATGTTGTTTAATTGATCATTCCACACCAAAACAAATTAGATGAATTTCAAAATTAACAGAGATCACTTCAGTTCTGGACTGCAACTCGTCTCAAATGTAGTCGGGTCCCGGAAGACAATGCCAATTCTTCAGAATGTTTTAATCGAAGCAATTGAAGGAAGTGTTTTTCTATCTACAACCAACTTAGACTTGGGTATCAAATGCTCTGTAACCGCCGATGTTCAAGAAACTGGTTCGGTCACTTTGCCCGTGAAGGAACTTCTGCGTATCGTTCGAGAACTGGCTGATATGGAAGTCAATGTATCCTCTTCAGATTCTCCTAAGGCAACAATCTCGACCCGTGGATCAATCTTCAATATAGTGGGTCTGGAAAGCAAAGAATTTCCCCCGCTTCCTGAATTGGAAACAAGTAAAAGCTTTGTGCTACAAAGAGAAGAACTAACCTCAATGTTAAAGAGTGTTTCTTATGCACAATCCGTAAATGAAGAACGATACATGTTAAAAGGTGTATTTTTCCAAAAAGAAAGTGACTCGGTGTCATTAGTCGCTACAGACGGAAGAAGATTAGCCGTAACCAACAAGCAGCAAAGTACTAGCGAAGAGAATAATGGAGAGTTTATCCTACCATCCATGACAGTCGCTGAACTGGAACGTCTGCCTAATGTAGCTGAGGACATAGAGTTGAATTACACAGATCGTCAAGTTTCTCTTAAACTCACCATTCCGGAAGAAAAAGATTCAAACAACGGATTCACATCATCCATCTATTTAGTTTCAAAAGTCGTGGAGGGAAAATATCCAAATTTTAAGCAGGTAATTCCCAAAGATGATTTTAATATGGCGGTTGTCGAACGAGAACTGATGCTGGAATGCGTCAACCGTGCAGCATTAGTTTCCGACGAAAAAGTGACCCTAAGGTTAAAACAAAATGAAATGGAAATTTTTGGTCAAAGTACTTTGGGTGACGCAAGTGAATCCATGCCCATAGAGTATGACGGGGATGATGCGGTGGTTTCATTTAACCCAAAATTTCTTTTGGATCCCCTGAAGGCTATAAGTGCAGATAAAGTAGTTTTTGAGTTCAGGGATGACATGAGCCCTGGCGTCTTCAAAGTAAAATCAGAACAAGCAAACCCCACAAACTTCTTGTGTGTAGTTATGCCAATCAGAACAGATTAGGGTAAAATTTTTTACCTTACGGGGATTGGTACTCGAATACCTTTCCTTCGAAATTCTTGAGTTGCCAAAGGTTTTGGTCCACTTTTTTCACAAAATTAGGATTAATGGGAATTTTACCACCACCACCAGGTGCATCGATCACAAATTGTGGTATAGCATAACCGGTTGTAGTTCCTCTCAAACCTTTAATTATTTCAATTCCTTTTTCAACAGGAGTTCTAAAGTGAGAACTTCCAGGAACCAAATCACATTGATAAAGATAATAAGGGCGAACCTTCATCATCAAAAGTCTGTGAATTAAACTTTTCATGACCCTTATGTCGTCATTGATTCCCTTAAGTAGAACCGATTGGTTACCCAAAGGAATACCTGATTGAGCTAATTTATGGCAGGCATTCTTAAGCTCAACAGTACACTCAGATGGGTGGTTTACATGTATACTCATCCATACATTGGGATGTTTTTGCAAAGCATCAATCAACCCCCCCGTTACACGTTGAGGGAGAAAAACAGGCAACCTAGAACCTAAGCGAATAAATTCAATGTGTGAGATGGAAGATAACTCCTCAATTAAAAGAGACAGTTTTTGGTCAGAAAGTAATAGGGGGTCACCGCCACTTAGTAAAACATCTCTTATTTCTGTATGTTTTCTAATGTAATCTAAATTCTTTTCGAAATTAGGATGAAAACCGTAGCCTTGAGCGTTAGATACAAGTCGACTCCTTGTACAATACCTACAATAAGAACCACAGCGGTCGGTGGTAAGAAATAAAACCCTGTCAGGGTAGCGATGAACCAAACCTGGGGAAACCATAGATTTCTCTTCACCAACAGGGTCTGAATCTTCGTAATCAAGAACAACCCCTTCATCAGATGTTGGAATAACCTGCTTCCTTATTGGGCAACTAGGATCAGAAGGATGAATCAAATTAAAAAAATGTGGTGTTATCGAAACCAACAACTTGGAACTCGATATACCCAGTCCGAGTGATTCATTTTCAGTGAGATCGACATGCTTTTGAATTTGCTCTTTGCTGGATAAACGATTTCTCATTTGCCACTTCCAGTCGTTCCAGTCGGCATCGGAGGTGTCGCTCCAATATCCCTTGCCGGATTGCCACTTATCAAGGTTATCTACAGGAAACATAGGTGAGGTATACTAGTTAACTGAAACCTGAAGGCAACTAACATCAAGAACCAGAAACATCCTACCGGTGAAGAGAAGAAAGAAAGACAGACAACCAAGCAGAAGAAAAAAAGATTAAGATAAAATAAATCCTTAGTTTAACTTTAATTTTAAAGCAAAAGCTAAGCAAAACAAAAGAAAATATTAATAAGTGAAAGAAATTATTGATTTCAATATTTAGACTTTCTTGTCCAGGTAAAAAATCAGATAAATAGGAGAAATAGTCTACAAAAACATAGATTATATTATAGAAAAAATCTAAGAAAACTGAAAAATTATCTGTGTTAAAAACAAAATAAAAAATAAAGAAAAGCATGTTAAATAAGTAAAAAATAAAGACAACAGGACTAATAATAGTATTAACAAATATGCCAAGAAAAGGAAAATATCCAAAGTGATCCAAAACGAGAAATGTTGAACCACAAGAAGCCGCTATGGAAATAAAAAACCAGAAAGGTATTCTATAAAATATATTTAATCCTTTATTATTTATATACTTATTATCGTGTAAGATAAAAATTATAAATAAAACTACGGTAAAAGAAAGTTGGCTACTTAAAGAAAACAGAGATTCTTTAAATAAAATAACAATAAAAATACATGAAAGGCATAGTGTTATTATACTTCTATTTCTTATATTAAAAAGGAGCATCACTTCATAAAAGAAAATCATCATAAATGCCCTAAGGCCTGAGAATGGCATGCCTAACGCAGTTAAGTATAACATACAAATTGCGAGCTTAGCGGTTAAAGATACAAGAGGTTGATCCTTTAGTGGATAAAAAATGATACACAAAATAATATACAAGAAGCCAAAGTGCAGACCACTAACCGCAAATAGGTGTAAGGTTCCTGTCTTTTGAAAAATTTCGTAAACCTCTGGATCAATAAAAGCTTTGGAACCTGTGAGCATTGCCCATCCAAAGGCAGCGGAATTCGAGGAGATAAGTTTATCTCTGAATCTTCTTTCTAATAGATGGATAGTTTGTTTGGAATTTCTTTGGTTATTGGTGATTACCCTAACATTAGTTAAGAAAAGCTCGTCAGTTTTTGCCGAAGATTCAAGGTTTGCCATTATCTCTATTTCTGAACAAGGTAGAAGAGTTTTTCTAATAGACGCTTTTCTTATCACCGCTTTTTTTGATATCCATTTTTGATTTAACGGCACTAGTTCCTTTATTATTCCCACACACCCAAATGAATCTTCTTTTTTACCGAACTGATTAAGAGGTAAAAATTTTATTCTAAATTCCTTCTCTTTACAAATCTGTATTTTATCATTTATTGTAAATACTTCAAATGAAAGAAATAAAAAATAAATTGTATTAAAAATCATTATTAATATAATTTTATTTCTATAAACCTTATTGTCATTTATATAACCTATAATAAAAATTATAACTAAAGAAATAGTATATATTACAATTAAATAAATTATACCAAAGCTTGATCCAAAAGTATAAAAGATAAAAATTATAGTTATTATTACCAGAAAAGAAATTGAATTAAAATAAGCAATCATTTCTATTTTTTAATATATAATTCCAACCTTCAGAAATGTTACACGAAAGAAATTACATGTTCTCTACGAACTCTATATTTAAAAGGTCAATTTGCGACTTTTTGATAATAGTTTTGATAATTTGTTTTATCATACAATCACTCTTGGGTTTAGTTTTACAAGAAAGTTTTGTACACAAATACCTTACATTTAGCCTAGCAAACCTGAAATCAGGGTATTTGTGGACGATTGTTTCCTATGGTTTTTTCCATGATGGACCGATCCACTTGATCATGAATTTGTTAGGCTTACACTTTATTGGTAGGCCTATCGAAGAAAGACTAGGCTCTTTACACTTTAAAATTTTTATTCTCGTTTGCCTCTTCGCAGGTGTATCCTTTTGGGGTGCTTGTAATTTTACATCTACAACATCATTAATCGGTTTTTCGGCCGCGATCCTTGGTTGTTTGTGTTTCTTTTGTCTAGAAAGGCCCAATTCGCCCATCACACTCCTGTTGTTTTTCGTCTTACCGATTACGATTAAACCCAAATGGTTACTTACAGCTGTGGTGTTTCTGGAGATTTACGGATTTTTATATTCAGAATACCAGGGCTTTGGTGGAATTGCTCACTCGGCACACATCGGTGGGTTGCTTTGTGGTTGTCTTTATTATCTCCAATACAATGAGAAATTTAAAATACCAATTAAGGTAACCTTTAAAGGCAAGGACAACAGAAGTTCTACCCTGAGAAAAAATAATTCAAGCGTAAGAACTAATTTCAAGGTAAACTTTGGAATTCCTTCTTCCATAAAAGACGAAACCGACCGAATACTTGATAAAATTAATGAACAAGGTTTTGGTTCGCTTACTGCAGAAGAAAAAGAAACTTTGGAAAAAGCCAAAAAGCTGTTAGAAAAATAAGTTCACACTACCTTCTTTTGATAATTTGAAAGCCATACAACCAATTCTTTGTTTTGCTTTGTTCATTTATGCTACTCTAGCAATCCACTGTATCGCAATTCAACCTGTGCCTGCAGGCACAGGAGATCACCGGTCAGATCCTGGGGAATATACCCCTCTGGTTCCCACACCAATTATGATCGACGAGACGAAATGGCTCCTGAACGCTTTAGAAAAAGCTCATTATAAAAAACTCTCAATACAAGAGCTCAACCGAAAATTATTTTTAGAGAACTACCTCAAGAATTTAGATAAACAGAAATTATTTTTTACAACGAAGGATGTAAACGAGTTTACTGTTAGGTATGAGTCTACCCTGCTAGCTTATTTAAAACAGGGAAATTTATTTCCTGCCTTTGAAATCTACGAATCTTACCGCAAAAAAGCATTGTCTAGGTTGGGTTCAATGAACCAGGCGTTGGCAGCCCCCCCTGTCGTTGATTTGGATCAGACTTATCAGCTAGATCGTTCCGATTCTGACTGGGCTGCATCGCATGAACAACTGAATACGACTTGGAGCAGGTTATTGTCTCATGAATTTATCAATGAATTGCTTTCTCAGATTGATGAAAATGATACTCTGACCGATGAATTGCATTTTTCTGATCAACAAAAATTTGAAGCTCTTGAAAAGATCGAAAAAAAATACCAAAGGTGGCACAAAAACATCACCGAGTTTGAGGCAAGTGATGTACAAGAACTTTACTTGACCACTTTGACTCAAATGTTTGATCCGCACACATCTTTTTTAAACATTAAAGAGAAAGAGAAATTTGACCAAGCTATGCACAACGAGTTTGTTGGCATTGGTGCTGTGTTAACTGATGAAGATGGCTATTGTACCATCAAAGAATTGTTGCCTGGTGGACCAGCAGAAGCATCCAGAGAACTTGAGGCGGAGGATGTAATCTTACAAGTTGCCCAAGAGGGTGGTGAATTCGTCGATGTGGTTGAGATGAAGCTTTCCAAAATAGTCGACCTTATCAAAGGGCCCAAAGACACACTCGTTTCTCTTAAAATAAAACCAATCAAAAACCCTTCCTCCACTAAAATCGTTAAAATTCTCAGGGATAAAATAAAGCTTACTGCAAACCTAGCCAGTGCCTATTTATACGATGTCGAAAACGACAGGGAAGACCTCTTGCTAGGTGTAATTGAACTTCCTTCCTTTTACGGTTCTAGTGGGGATGGGCACAAAGCAACCGATGATGTTGAAGAATTAATTGAAGTACTCAAAAATGAATCTATTGATGGGTTGATTTTGGATCTGCGCAGGAATGGCGGTGGTTACCTTAGTGAGGCAGTTAATCTTGCGGGTTTATTTATTTCTCGTGGTCCTGTCGTACAGGTAAAGAGTTCGGATGGTAAGGTTAGAAAGAAATTTGATTTCAACCCTAAACTGGCATGGGACGGACCATTAATCATTTTGGTTTCGAGATATAGTGCATCTGCTTCTGAAATTGTTGCTGGAGCTTTAAAAAACCACAGAAGAGCAATTATAGTGGGTGACCAATCAACACATGGAAAAGGCACAGTACAATCTCTTGTACCTATGAATCTACCTTTCTCTGTTGGCGCGCATGACGGTAAGAGAAGTGCTGCTAAAATTACCATCCAAAAATACTACTTGCCTTCTGGCGAAAGCACCCAACTGACCGGGGTAAGCAGCGATATTATCATGCATTCGATCAACGAATACCTCCCCATTGGTGAGTCTGACTTGGATAATGCACTCGCCTGGGATAAAATACCTGAAGTAAATTTCCGAAGGCCCGAAGGCGAGTTTAAGTACACTGACTCAACGATAAAATCGCTTCGCCAGCTTAGTGAGCAAAGGCAGGGAAAAGAAAAAGAATTTGTGTACTTAGAAAGAAATATTTCTTGGTTTAGAGAAAAAAGAGAGCAAAAAAATGTATCCTTAAATTTATCCAACAGACTTAAAGAAAAATTCGTCGACATGAATAAATCTCAAGCCCTAACTGATGAATTTGAATCGTTAAAATCTTTGTCTTTTCCCTCGCGAGAACTCGTTTTGCAGGTGGTGAAAGACCAAAAGAAAAAATCATTAGCAGTACGGGGTATACCCCAAGAAGATGCTAATCATTCGATCAATCTATTTACTCAGCCAGAATCCCTAGACATCAACCTCCATGAGAGCCTAAGAATTCTTAGAGATTGGGTAAATCAGACTTCATACAAACAAATTTCTCACAAAACGAAACCAGAGGACTCCGAAATCTAATCTTAGTTTTTTGAAGCGAAAACAAATCTTCTGACTAAATGTTGATCGCTAATAATTTCGTAAGTGAAATTACCATCCAGCAGTTGCTCAACAAGTGGAGCTTGTTTATTGCCAAACTCAATGGCCAAACGACCGCCTTTTTTTAAAGAATTTTCCGCAATCGAAACGATTCTTTTGATGTCAGAAAACCCATTATTGTCTGCAACCAAAGCAGTCTTTGGATCGTGAAGTTGAACTTCAGGTTCAGAGCTGAGCCATTCATTCTGAGAAAGGTAAGGCGGGTTTGAAACAATAAGGTCATACTCACAATCCAAAGAAACACTGTCCAGCCAATCAAAGTGCTTAAAAGTTACTCTCTGCTTGAGGTTACTGGAAAAACAATTCTCATTCGCTAGGGCTAACGCCTGGCTGGATCTGTCAAAACCAACACCACAGGCTTCAGGCATTTGGTTACATAATGCGAGTATGATCGCCCCTCCCCCACAGCCCAAATCTGCAATCTTCCCGCAAAACTTCGTTGAGAGTTTTTGGTTAATGCAATCAACAAGATATTCAGTTTCATATCTCGGAACTAATGCTCGCTTGTCACATTTTAGTTTTAAACCTGCAAAGGGGACATACCCAAGAATATGCTGTAAGGGCACCCTCTCACCCCTTTTTACAACCAAGGCCCGGATTTTTTCTAAAAGAGTTTCTGTAAGAATTTCACCAAACCTCAGGTAAAGCTCCATTCTTTGACACCCGAGTGCATGAGCCATTAACCACTCTGCATCAATTTTATGATTAGGTACTCCTTTTCTTTTGAGAAAAAGAGAAGATTTAGTAACCACTTCCAAAATGGAAAGAGAGTTATTTTGGGCCATCTTTTAAAAGATTTTCCAGTTTGAGGGCTTGGTCATGAGAAATGAGTGCGTCAATCAAATGATCTAGGTCTCCCATCATAGAGTCATTTAGTGCATGCGAGGAGTAACTGATTCGATGATCTGTTAAGCGGCTTTGTGGGAAGTTGTAAGTCCTGATTCTTTCACTTCTATCCCCAGAGCCAACTTGTTTTTTCCTATCTTTTGCGTATTTGGCATCTTCTTCCGCTTGTTTAGCTTGAAGCAATCGAGAACGCAGTACAGTCATAGCTTTATTTTTATTTTTAAGCTGTGACCTCTCATCTGCACAGTATACTTGTATGCCAGTTGGTTTGTGTAAGATCTGCACCGCTGAGTCGGTTGTATTTACCCCTTGTCCACCAGGCCCCGAGGCTCGGCAAACACTAATTTCTAACTCTTGTGGGTCGATCGCAATTTCAACTTCCTGAGCTTCAGGAAGAACCGCAACAGTCGCAGTTGAGGTATGAATTCGTCCACCTGCTTCGGTTACAGGAATTCTTTGTACACGATGCACTCCACTTTCAAACCGCATTCTAGACCATGCATCCTCTCCTTTAAAAATAAAAACAACTTCCTTAAAACCTCCCGTTTCGGAAGAACTTTGACTGAGGCACTCAAAGCCCCAGGACTTATTCTCTCCATATCTGCAGTACATTCTAAATAAGTCGGCTGCGAATAGAGATGCTTCGTCTCCTCCGGCTCCTGCCCGAATCTCAACGATGGTGTTTTTTCCAGTATCTTCTTCTTCTGGAAGCATAGCTACCAATAAAGAACTCTTAAGATTTTTTTCTTTCTCTTCTAACAAAGAAATTTCTTCTTGGGCAGATTCTGCCCATTCCGGATCATCGAGTAATTCTTTGGTAGATGAAAGTTCTTGTTGGCAATGGTGAACATTGTCAAAAATCTCTAATATCCTCCTGATATGAGTGTGTTCTCTATTTAATGCACTTGCTCTACGAGCGTCCTTGAAGACATCTGGTTCGCTAAGTTGTTTTTCGATCTCTTCATACCTTATTCGAAAGGGTTCGATATTTGGTAGCTCTTCCATATTAATTTCTTTATAAACGACTAAAAGTAGGAAAACCATCAAATTGAGTAAAACTTCGCACAACAACCAAATACATACCCACAATGTGATCGCTTGTGTCTGGGATTTTGATAAAACCCTGATCCCTGGATACATGCAGACACCGCTGTTTAAACATTTTGGGGTGAACGAAAAAGTCTTTTGGTCCGAAGTAAATAAGTTACCCGAAATTTACTCACGCCGGAATCAGACAGTATCTGGGGAAACCATTTACCTAAATCACCTTTTGAGTTATGTTAAGAATGGCCCTATGCGTGGACTTACAAATCAAAAGCTTTTTGAATTAGGGAAAGAATTGATACTTTATCCAGGCTTACCAGAGTTTTTTGAAGAAATAGCGTCAATCCCCCAGGAGCCTAATTTCCAGGACTATGACATAAAAGTGGAGCATTACATTATAAGCACTGGACTTGCCCAGATGATTTTAGGAAGTAAGATTTCGGATTATGTAGAGGGAGTTTTTGCTTCTGAGTTTATAGAATCTGCTTTACCTCCCAATTATTTAAGCCAAACCGACCTCTCCCTGCCCATTGATCCAGAAGTCTCACAAATTGGACTAGCTGTAGATAATACAATCAAAACTCGATTCATTTTTGAAATCAATAAAGGTTGTAATAAAAACTCTTCGCTTGATGTAAATGCTTCTGTGCCTCATGAACTTCGTAGAGTTCCTTTTGATCAATTAATTTATGTTGCAGATGGTCCCAGTGATGTTCCTGTGTTTGCTGTGGTGAAGCAAATGGGCGGTAAGACTTATGCAGTGTATGACCCTGATGATGAGAATGAATTTGCCCAAACCTGTAAGCTTGTTGAAAGCGGTAGAGTGCACAATAATGGTCCCGCAGACTACTCCCGTAAGTCCTCTACCTCATTGTGGATGAAGCAAAAAGTTAGAGAAATTGTGTCGACAATGATTGAGAAAAAACAGCAAAGCTTTCAGAAAAACACGCAATCAGCTCCTAAGCATATGCCGAAGAGCGATGCTCCCAAAATGGAACAAACCGGAAAACAGGAAACCCTTTGGCAGTAATGGATTGGAAAAGAAAAAGCTTACTAACGATCGAGGAGTTAAGTGCCGAAGAAATAAGCTTTATCTTAGACCAAGCGGATTTGATTAAAAATAAAACCGGACAACAAGACCCCATCCATTCCTCTCTTCAAGGCAAACGGATCATTAATTTATTTATGGAACCGAGTACCAGAACTCGTGTTGCCTTCGAGGTCGCAGCCAAATCTTTGGGGGCGGATATTATTACGATAACCGGGGAAGCCAGCAGTTTAACCAAAGGAGAAACCCTTAAAGATACCGCCATGAATGTTCAGGCACTCGGAGCGGATGCAATTATAATCAGACATTCATCGCCTGGTTCTCCCCAATTTCTTTCGAAAATGGTTGATGTACCTATCATTAATGCTGGAGATGGGGCCCATGAACATCCCAGCCAAGCGTTACTGGATATTTTTACCCTAAGAGAAAAATTAGGAGATTTAAAAAACAAAAAGATAACAATACTTGGAGATATTCTTTTTAGTAGAGTAGCTCGTTCAAACCTATGGGGGCTAACCAAACTAGGTGCAAAAGTTACTCTTGCTGGTCCAACAACCTTAGTGCCCAAGGAATTCGAGCAGATGGGAGCAAGAGTTACCCATGACCCTCAAAACGCATTGGAAAATGCGGACGCGGTTATGCTACTCCGTATCCAGCATGAGCGGCAAAGTGCATCCCACTTTCCGTCCTTGTCAGAATACGCCAATATTTTTGGCCTGGGGTCAGATTCTCTTGAATGGATGAAAGATAATGCGATTATTTTACACCCAGGACCGTTGAACCGGGGAGTGGAAATAGAGTCAGTATTGGCAGATTCTTCTCGAGCGGTTATCCTCGAACAAGTGTCTAATGGAATTGCTGTTAGAATGGCGATTATGCATTTATGCATATCGGCACATGCAGGAAAAAGATTATGATAGGAGATATGCACGAGAGCATCGATATCATAGGTGCTAGGTTAATTGATCCTCATGCGGGAATTGATAGAATCTCTGATCTTTATGTAAGAAAAGGAAAGCTCTACCATGAAAAACCGACTGATGAAAAAGCAGACAAAGTAATTGGTGGTAAAAACAACATAGTGCTGCCCGGCCTTTTGGATTTAAGAGCCCACAGCCGTATACCAGGAGATGCCAAAGCTGAAACGATTGCATCCCTCACTCAAGCGGCTGCAAAGGGCGGATTTACATCGATTCTAACAATGCCCGACACTAGTCCGCATTGTGACAATCCTGCGACCATTAGATACATCCAGGACCGAGTTAACCAGGCTTCGAAAATAAAGGTCTACCTCTCTGGCTCATTAACTATAGAGTCCAAAGGTGAGTCTATGGCTCCCCTTGGTTCATTAAAAGATGTCGGGGTGGTTGCCGTGACAGACTGCCCGTCTACACCACAAAACAATCAGATTTTATTAAACGCAATTAAGTATGCTGATATGTTCGGGCTCGTTGTTATCGATTTCCCCCAAGATGGATTTTTGACCAACAAAACTCATGTACATGAAAGTGCACTGAGTTTAAAAATGGGATTAGCGGGAAATGCAAGGCTGGCGGAAGAGATTGCAGTTCAAAGATCGATCCTAATTTCAAGCTATTTAGGAATCGCTATTCACTTAAGCTCCCTATCAAGCGGTAGTTCAGTAAGACTCGTTAAAAATGCAAAAAAATCAGGAATCAAAATTACTGCTGATGTATCAGCCAACCATCTGCTTTTGAATCAAAATGAGATATCAGATTATAAAACAAATGCGAAAACCAATCCTCCCTTAAGGGAAGAAGAAGACCGACTTGCATTGGTCAATGGTTTGATGGATGGAACTTTAGATGCATGTAATTCGAGCCATCAACCCTATGCTGAACATCATAAAAATATAGAGTTTGATTTAGCTCCATCCGGAGCCATAGGTCTTGAAACTGCGATGCTTGCATTTTTAGAAGCAACTCAAAGTGCTGCTTCGTATAATCTTGTTGCGGAAAAAATGTCGTATAATCCACATAAAATACTACGCTTAAATCCTCCATCACTCAAAAGTGGTAATGAAGCGAATTTTACTATCATAAATACAAATGCCCCTTGGGTGTATAATACTCAAAAAGGTTTGAGTTTATCCCATAATACACCGCTTAATAATTATTCTTTTAGTAATAAGGTTGTATTTACTTATGGTGAAAGTGGGGTTGCGTATGAAGATAATTCTCATGTTAAGAATGTGTAATTAAATTGATAACATACAAGCATTTAGACAAAAAATACAGCTTA
>JAYOTQ010000013.1:0-28043 GCA_038150505.1 Opitutales bacterium
AATCAAATCATTATGACGGGAAAAGAAGTGCCGTGGAGCAAGAATTTGAATATGCTCAAAAAATTACCAGTTTTAACCGTCCTACTCGTGATCGTTACTACAATTATTTACTTAAAGAAGTAAACCCGTTAAGAAATTTTGAAATTATAGATTTGGGTATGATAAAGGGTATGGTTGTCCCTGGAACGAGACGTCCGGCAAACCCAATGGATGTCGAGATTGGTCTCGCCCGCAGAGAAGGGCTTCCGGTTCCTTTTTCTAATGCTTTATTCATATATTTGAGTCCTCATGGCTCGCGAGATCATTATGAATCACAATTTTCCCGCTTAGAAGGGCCTTTTTCCTTTTTGCTCAACCATGGCATTGCCTGTCTTCTGCTCGCACCAAAATCATCCAGTGAATTTTTATCAGAGCTTAGATATTTAAAGTCTCAACATCCCAATTTTGCTGAAAAAATATTTCTCTATGCAGAAGGAGATGCTGTTTCCGTAGCATCTGAAGCGATCGAGGGCGAAAGTGGTTTGGTAACCTCTTTTGCGGTGAAAAATCCAACCAAGGAGATCAACAACCAAACGAGCACATCTGTTCCCTGGTTTCTTGCACTTTGGAGCCAAAACACCGATAACACCGAAATCGAGCAGTCTCTGGTGGACAGGGTCCGTGCCAATCGAGATAACCCAAACATTTATTATTCCAAGCTTTCAGGTCTTCTTTTTAAGTATAACCAATCTGAACAAATTGCCCTTTCATCAGATATAGTTTCTTATTTTTTAACCTGCCTTGAAATTTCTGAAAAGATTGAACATTCCACGGGTCAAGCTTCAACCAATACGGATAGTAACGAGGAGGAAATGACCCAGATAGATGACTCAGATATCATAGAGCTGAACCGTTCGGTTGCAGGGGCAAGGGAAGGGGGGGAGTCCATTTCACAAACGGAGCCAACCTTTGAATGTGATGTTGTTCGTGAATACCGCCAGCTTCATGCAGAAGATCCTGAAATTGCCAACCTAAGCAACCGAGAATTAGTTTTAACGATAGGGTCGTCCTTTGAATTTATGGGAGAAGATGTTCTTGCAGAAATCGCAGAAAAAGATCCATTGTTTTACCGCTTTTACCTCTCCCTGAAAGAGATTCACAATACCGAAAATTAAGTTTTCATTGGGCTTCCTGCTCAAAGTGCAAAACTTTTTCATCAAAGCATCGTTTTTATAATTTTAGCTTTTCTTTATTTAACGGTTTCAAATTTCTTCACAAAGTGCAATTTTGGCACCCATTATTATCAGAAAATATTCCGTTATGAAATTAGTAGTCCAAATTTTAATCTTATGCATTTCCCACCTATTCATTTTGGGTGCATTTGCCGCACAAAAGAAGGTGGTCTTTGTTGCCGGCCCCAAAAGCCACGGTTTTTTTGCCCATGAGCATGCCGCTGGATGCAAGTTGCTTGCAGACCATTTAGAAGCGGCAAATATAGGGATCAAAACAGTTGTGGTTACGGATGGGGGTTACCCCAAGGACCCGTCTGTTTTCAATGATGCAGCGGCAGTGGTGGTGGCTTGTGATGGTGGGGTTCGCCACTTGCTCAATAAAAACCTGAACGAATTTGATGCAGTTATGCGAAGAGGGGTCGGTCTCGCGTGCATTCACTATGGCGTAGAGACAACAAAGGGTCCTGCTGGTGACCATTTCCTGAAGTGGATCGGAGGATATTTTGAACCTTATTGGTCGGTCAATCCAGTGTGGAATGCCCAATTTAAGCTGTTGCCACACCATCCAATTGCTCGCGGAGTCCAGCCTTTTGAGATGCAGGATGAATGGTATTACCATATGAGGTTTCGTGAGGCGACCTCCGCCATAGGAACGATCACCCCTGTTCTTTCTGCACTCCCGCCAGAAAATACGATGAGACGACTGAAACCTGGGGTGGAAAGTCATCCTCATCATGGAAACCCAAGTGTTGCCGAAGCCGTGCTTAAGCGCAAAGAAGCACAGCATGTCGCTTGGGCTTACCAACGTGGTGCTGATTATAATTACGGCAGGGGTTTTGGATTTACCGGAGCACACTTTCATGAAAATTGGGCATCTTTAGATGCTCGTAGATTGGTGCTGAATGCGATTGCTTGGATTGCGAAGGTTGATATCCCGAACGAGGGTGTTCCAAGCCGAGAAGTTACACTGGATGATCTTTTGCAAAACCAGGACTTTCCCAAACCTGAAAATTGGAAAAATAAACAGCAAGTATTGAACAAGATTGCTAAGTTTAGAAAAAAATAGCTCCCTGAATTTGATCACTCTTACTCATACAAAGTGAATAATAAAATACTCTGCGTAGATGATGAGGAAGCGATTCTTCGTGGTTTCAAACTGAATTTGCGTAATAGTTTCGAACTTCACTTTGCTTCAGACGGCAGAGAGGGTTTGGATGTCTTTAAGAGGGAAGGTGGTTTTGCTGTTGTCCTCTCCGATATGAGGATGCCCCAGATGAGTGGGTCTGAAATGCTTCAGGAGATTAAGAAAATCGATTCTGAGGTGGTGACTGTATTATTGACGGGACATACCGATTTTGAGTCAGCTATGTCAGCGGTAAATGATGGCAATGTGTTTCGCATGCTTTCGAAACCATGCCCGCCAGCCATCTTAAACAAAACCCTTAAAGATGCACTTGAGCAATACAACTTGGTTGTCAGTAAGAGATTGCTCTTGGATCAAACTTTACGGGGGGCGGTCGATGCCTTGGCTCAGTCCCTCTCAATTTCGCAGCCACTTTTTTTCGGGCGAGCCCAAAGAGTGAGGCGGTTGGCTAATGAGATTGCCGAACTCACTCAATTGAAAGATTCATGGCGTGTAGGAATCGCAGCAATCTTTTCTCAACTGCCCTATCTTTCCATCCCGCAGCAATTCGTTGATACTGTATACCACAAAAAAGAACTGAATCAGGAATTAAAGGCCTTGGTGCTTGATTTGCCGAAGGAGACCCAAAAGATCTTGGAACTCATTCCTGGGTTGGAAGATATAAAGGAAATTCTTCAAAGGATTGATGTACAGCCTAAGTTTGAAGTGGATGATGGGAGTGGGATTCGTACAACAGCATCCATCCTTCGCCTATGCTTGGATTATGATTTTTACAAGGAGCAAGGGCATTTAGATTCTAGAATTATTGAAACTTTCCGATTGAGAACAGATAACTACGACCCGAAGGTGGTGGAAGCATTGGCCGAATTTCTACTTGTAGAATCTGGCAGCTTTTCAATTGTTGAAATTAGTACCCAAGACCTTACCGAAGGGATGCGGTTGGAGGAAGATTTACTGCTTGAGGAGTCCATGCTAATTGCATCTGCTGGGGCAGATGTGGACCGGTCACTTTTAAAAATAATCAGAAATTATATTTCTTGCTACACGGATTTTCCTTTTCCCCAAAAAATTAAGGTGAGAAATCCTGTTGCTTAAGATTTAAAACCATAATCGAATAGAGTTTCGATTATGAAGGTAAAGTCTTACATCGGTTTGCTGTCCTCGGGTAGTTTGGGTGGTGCACTTGTGGTGGGACTATTCGGGTGGTGGATGCTTTCGGGCATTAATCAATCCAACCGTGAACTTGAGGAAGAAAGCAGAAATTCTGGTTCCTCTTCCGGAGAATATTTGGATATTCAATCTTTTTTATCTGCGACTCGAGGGTGCTTTGAAGCCTTTGAAATTTATCCCCCAAACTTTTCCGGAATTTATGGAGTAGTACGTGATCGATTGGTCCAAAGCAAAGAAGGATTGAATCTTATCTCTTCCAAATATTCACAAAATTATTCCGAGGATTTTCTGCGTCCCTTTTCTTCAGGGATCAAGGAATTAGAAGATGCAGTAGTAAGGATGGAGAAAGCTGCAGTTCAAAAAACAGGAAATGCAGCTTCAGAAATTCAGTCAGCCAGAAATGCATTTCAAGAGAGTAGGGAAACGCTTTCCAAACTTCTAAACGAGCTTGAATCCGAAGCAGAACAGAGAAAATGGAAATCTCAGGAATCTTTGCAGCAGAAGTTAAATACTCTTCGAGAGGAAGAGTCGGTAAATACTATTTTATTTTTTTTAGCGAGCGGCATGTATTTGGTGCTGGTTGGTATACTCGCTTTCATAACTTACAAAAGCTTTGCCAGTCCCATCCGAAAACTTGAGGCAGCTGCCAAAAATTCGATCGATCGCAATAAGCCCTTTAACTTGAGAGAGTCTGGACCCTATGAGATTCGATCAGTTACCAAACGCCTGCGTGGACTTATCAATGGGCTGGAGTCTAGAGTGAAAAAAAGAACTGCAGCTCTTCAAAAAAGCAATGAAAGGCTACAGCTTGAAATGCAGCAAAGAAAAGAGCTCGAGACTCAACTGGTACATGCTCAGAAAATGGAAGCAGTGGGCCAGTTGGCCTCAGGCATCGCCCATGAGATCAATTCACCGTCTCAATTTGCCAATGACAATATATTGTTTCTCAAGGATGCAACCGATGGTTTCATCAAAAAATTAAACCAGTCGCCCGATGCACCGGATGATGGGGATATTGATTTTTTTAAGGAAAACGCACCAGAAGCAGTCGAGCAGGCAGCTGAGGGGATTTCCAGGATTACTACGATCGTAAAGTCGATGAAAAACTTTGCGTATCGAGATGCTGAATCTGCCAAAAGAAACAATGATTTAAACCAAGCGATCCGTTCGACTGTGGTGGTAGCGACCAATGAATGGAAATATCATGCGCAATTAGATCTGAACCTGCAGGAAGATCTCCCTTTGGTGCCCTGTAATGTTGGAGAAATTAATCAGGTTGTCTTAAACCTCATTGTGAATGGTGCCCATGCGATTCGTGACCGGATTAGTGATGGTCAAAAAGGAAACATCGTTGTATCGACCCGTCATTACCCAGATGCTGGTTGTGTCATTATTGCCATTGCTGATAACGGAGGGGGCATCCCTCCAAAAGTGCAGGCTCGTATTTTTGAGCCATTCTTTACCACAAAAGAAGTTGGCGTCGGGACAGGGCAGGGCCTAGCGATTGCCCATAATGTCATTGTTAAGTCCCACCAGGGGCAAATTTGGTTTGATAGCAAAGAAGGGATTGGGACGACCTTTTACATCAAGTTACCCATGGAACAGCAAAAAATGGAGCAATGACCCAATGTTCTAAAATATCTCACCAAATAAAATTCCTTTTATTTTTACTTAGTCTGTTTGTTCTCGGGTGTGGGGAGCCGAGCGACCATCAAACAAAACGCTTGGATCAAGGGATAACTTTTTTTGAAATGCCGGGTACCCATCAGGTGAACAGTCCTGCTTTGGTCAACCTTGCCAAAAAAGAAAGCCTTGTTCTTGTTCCATCCGGTAAGTTTCTTATGGGTAGCCCGGATGATGAAGTGGGTCGAGGTGTAGATGAGAAGCTTAGCGAAGTAGAAATTACTCAGGCTTTCTGGATCAAAAAGTTTGAAGTCACCCGAGCTGAATGGAATGAGTTTTTGCCTGAAAGCCGAAAGATCGGATCCCTTGTCTATGCATTGTCGAGTAAAAGTATAGAAACCATGTGTGGATCATCTGGTTATACGGGAGGAAATTTTTCTATTGCTCAAAACTTAGAGCGAGATTCTACGGACATTTCCTTAACCGAAGCAGTCTTTGCTCAAGGTTCTTGGACTACAGCAAAAAAACCGAGAAAATATAAAGTAAAGGGTGAAAAGTTTCAGGATATGCAAACACTGCAGAACTTTCTTAAATCTCAAAATATAAAAACAGTCGGGCGGCTGGATCAAATGCTTCCTTTAACCCATGTATCCTACTCGCAGGTTGTAGCTTTTTGTTGGGAAAAAACGCAAAGGGAAAGGTTGAGCAAAAATTTGCCCAGTCCGTTTGTTTATCGTTTGCCCACAGAAGCGGAATGGGAATATGCCTGTAGGGCAGGAACATCAGGGATTTGTGGAATTGGTGAAGGAAACTATCTCTCCGGCGAGAATGCAAACATAGATGGGTCGGTGAGGGGCTATGTGATTGATCAACGACCCAAAACGGAATTCAGTTTAGGTTCTTCATTCATCCCATTCTGGCGCAAAGAACTTTTACCTTTACGCAATGATACCCACCCTTATCCAGCCAACAATTGGGGTCTTTATGACATGCACGGGAGTGTTATGGAGTGGTGCTATGATTTTTACGGTCCTTATCCAGATGATGACCTGACAAGGATCGATCCAATTGGTCCAATCAGAGGAAGCAGGCGGATTGTCCGGGGAGGGAGTTTTATCCGCACGGCCCATCTATGCAGATCTGCCACAAGGTGGAAATATGAAGCATCCTACCGCGGTTCTGAAATTGGATTTCGCTATGTTTTGGGACTTCCTCTGCGCTAAGGGCTTAGAGGAGTTCGTTAAGCCAACCGCTCAGGATAGGGAGTATGATCGGGTAGGGCAGGGTGTAGGTGGTCACCCGATCAACCCGGGCAATATTGATGCCAAGGCATTCGCCTCGCAGGTTGTAAAGGCCTCCGCCCATCATTTCTTTATGTAACGGCAAGTCATTTTGGATGATTAGAGGAAAATGATCTTTCCTCTTAGAAACCGGGCCACTCATCAATAGGTTACGGTTGAATAAATCAAAAGCGACCGAGCGGTGTCCAAGGGTGACACGAATATCCATTTCCTTACCTCTACGATTGACCCGTAAAGTTAACAAGTCCCCGGGATCTTTGGTTTTTAGAAGTTGATTGATTTGTTCGGTCGTTCGGACGGTACGCCTATCTAATCTGAGAATACGGTCCATAATTCTTAAACCAGCCCGATCTCCTGCAGATTGTGGGAGCACTTCTGTAATCGTAATGCCAGCAACAGAAGAATTGGTGTCTTCAAGCAAAACTCCCATCACTCCACCTTCACGTAAAATTACACGGGGATTGGCAGACAGAACCCCCAGTTTTATATCCTTGAGCTCTGCTCCTGGAGAAACCGACCATGTGCCCAGTCCAGCACTTTTGTTTTGATCAAACCATTGTACGGTTTTCCATGTTTGAGCAGATCCTGTAATTTGCCAGAGGGCTAGGTCTGTATGCTCATCTCGCTTTCTGATTCGGATAGAAAAGGATTGGTCGTTGGATGTTCTGATGGTTCTGGCACCAACGCTCGAGCTGGCTTTGGATAAAAGATATCCTTTGCGGTCAACGAGAACCCCATGAGCAATGAGCTTATCATTTCGGTAAAGCCCGACACTTGGTTGGAGGACATCTTCTTTATGTTTCCCCAAAGTATTCCCAATGGATGATCCATTTAACCGGAGGTGCGACGGAAGGGATTCATCGTTTTGCTTTATTTTTCCGGTCAGCCAGCAAGCACACACAAAAAAGGCGAAGAAAGGAATTGGGTTGGGGATCACAACGAATCCCTTTCCCCCAACTCGAGGCGAATTGAAATCTCAAAACTATCCCGTAAGTAGTCGAGTACAACCTTGGAACCCGGGCGTTTACTGCTGACCATTATGGTTAGTTTTTCCCGGGTATCTAAAGGACTGTCGTCTAGTCGGGTTAGAACATCTCCTGCCATGATACCCGCCTTATCGGCCGGGGTATCCGGCACTACCTCTAACACCAATAAGCCATCATTGGATTCTTCGCAGAAAACTCCCAAAAACCCTCCGTTTTGCATGGATTGAAAGGTGTGCAGTTTTTCGTTTAAAAAATAATCCCAATTGGAACGAAAGGATTCAATGGTTGTATGAAAATTCTCTTCCGGATCATGGGAAATTCTACTGTGGATACCGATCACTTTGCCATCCATTGAAAATAAGGGACCACCGGAGTCACCACCCAATAGGCGGCAATCCGTTTGCATGGTTTCTTCTTTTTTACGAATGATCCGGCCGACTCGCAGCACCAACCCCCTTTCTTGATCAAAGCCACTAGGATGCCCCAATGCAAAACACCAATCTCCCACCTTGGATTGGGATGATTCAGCAATATGGGCAAAAGGTTTTTTGGGGGAGTCCATAAGTTGCAGCATTCCGGCATCTGAAAGCTCAGACCCGCCCAGGCTCCGTGCATTTGCTTCGGTGCCATCCTCAAAAACAACTTTCATTTCCCGGCCGCTTTCTCCGATTACATGAGCGGCGGTTAAAATTAAGCCATCCGATGAAACTAAAACGCCACTGCCAGCACCATCTTCTGCCTCGATCGATACAACCGTATGTTTGACCTTGGCAAGGCTTGATTGGATGCGAGCCTGGATGGTTTCCAGTTCGCTGACCGAGCTTGGAAAGCTATTGCGCTGGGCCGAAACATTTGAATTTTCTTCCTCGGTTTCAACTGCGGGAAGACTGCATGCAACAAACAGACAAAGAACAAAATATCTTAGGTGGCCTATTGGCTTATTTGTTTTTACTGAGGTGATCAAGGAATCTATTGCAGGTTCTTATCAACGGAGACTGTTTGTATATATAAAAAGAAAAATCAGGCTTGGTTTCCTGTAGAGTGCCTTCAAACTTGTAATAATGAGTAGCTATCCATGTTGGTGCTATCAGGGCATGGGGCAAACCGACTAAATCGGGGAAGTAATTTTGGTTGTTTGCTTGAATGAGTAGCTGAACACTCGCCTCCAGACTCTCTTTCTCCATGAAAGATATGGTTAATTCGAGCCCTTCCCGTTTAGCAAAATCCTGAGCAATGGAATCTATCCAACTTTTGCTTTCCTGAGTGCTGTAAATTTTGAGTTTGGGCGATTGGTCCCAGTGGTCTTCGCTTACCCCGGTCCATCCTTCGAGAGCGAATTCCACTTGTCCTTTTGTGGGTGCCTGTAAATACCTCAAGAATGAATGGGCAGGAGCGCTTTCCTTGTGGGAGGTTTTTAAGAAACCGAATAGGGGGGTAGATCGATTGCTTTCTTGATTTAAACTGGATGGTGGCAGGGAGCTTTTGCTGTATGCAATAACTCCACGGTTGGACCACTGCCCATTATGCAAAGTTTCGGCTAGTTCTTGGCTGTCCGGGATGATTAAAATATCCCACTCATCACTTTGCTTGATTCTCTCCATGATTTTCTGCTGAGCTTCATATTGAACCGTTACGATGCAGCGGGCTTCAGTTTGATAGATCTTTCTAACCTTTTCGAGAGGCAGTTCACAACGATCCCACGCTAAAATTTGTAAGGTGGGCACACTGGGAACATGGGCCATCTTTTCCCAGACCGCGAGCATGCTGACTAAAACAAAAATTGAGAGCAAGGACAGGGTGATGCCTGTATATTTAGGAGGACGAATAAAAGGAGGGTTTCTTCCTGCTTCAAATTTTTGATGCCTCATATTTATCTTATAAAAATAGAGGGCTTACCTGCCAAAGAAAATCAGTTTATTTGGGTAAAGAATTTGGTCAGGATTTTGCTCATCGCACGGTGGTGTAGCATGCCCCTTGCTTTGGTTAGCTGGATCCACTTCCTTTTTCTAAAATTGGCTTCTGGCCAGTCTTGGTACACTTTTTTAACCTCCATCGGAAAGAAATAAATACAGGTACGGCCCATGGAACATAAAATAGGTTTGGGTTGAAGACTGCCATCGATGCCAGCCTCCTCGTAAGCCTCTAACAAGGCAGTTCTTTGAGGGCCAATGTTTTTAATAAGGTTTCCCTTGGGCAGGCTCCAATGCTTGCGTCTGGTAGAAATGATCAGAACCTCAATTTTTCCAGATTCCAGCACTCTGTAAGGAATAACTCCCCACTTTGAGTTTGGTTTTACTTTCTTGAAATCCACCGCCGTTTCAAAACTACCCACATTCATGTTACAGGGAAATATTTTGTAAAGTTCGAAAACTAAATTGGGCAGTTCGATCCATCCAGCTTGCCCCAAAACATTCCATCGCCTAATGGATAAGGTGTTCATGTCCTTAGTAAGTGTCAAAGACCTGAAAAAATCTTTTCTTTCACCCAATGGAAAAAAAGAGCTCATCGTTCATGTTCAATCTTTTGAGCTGCTGGAAAATCAACAGGTGGCATTAAAGGGAGCAAGTGGTAGTGGCAAAACCACATTTTTACATTTATTGGCAGGGGTGCTCAGTCCGGACGAAGGAGAAATTGTGGTCGATGGAAACTCATTGCCATCGCTAAATGAGTCTCAACGGGATCAACTACGTGCCGGAAAAATTGGATATGTATTCCAGTCCTTTAATTTGCTCCATGGCTTTACCTGTTTGGAAAATGTGATCATGGCGATGAACATAAATGGGGTTGTTGATAAGGGTAGGGCCTTAGACCTGCTCGAAGCTGTAGGTTTGTCGGAACGCCACCATCACCTACCTGGTCAGCTCTCAATCGGCCAGCAACAGCGCGTGGCAATTGCACGGGCACTGGTCAACCAGCCCAAGGTTGTCTTGGCGGATGAGCCCACTGGTAATTTAGACCCTGCCAATACGGATTATGCCCTGACCCTTTTGCGATCCTTGTGTCAGCAATGGGGCAGCTCCCTCATCCTTGTCAGTCATGATCCTGGAGTCATAAAGCAGTTTGACCATCAAGTAGATTGGGAAGAGCTCAATCAGGCCAAAGCGAAACAGCCACTTGTTTAGGAGGAAGCAAAAAACACAAATGTCTGCGTTTTACATTTCTTTCCGGTTTGCATGGAGAGCAATCAACCAAAACAGATTAACCAGTATGATTGCTATTTTTACCATAGCATTATCCGGCGGTTTATTCATGGGGGCATGGAAAACTAAACAATCAGTGAAGCAGGCATTCGCTCACTCGGCCAGTGGCTTTGATGCAGTCCTTGGAGCAAGGGGTTCCCAGTTACAACTCGTACTCAATGCATTATTTCATATAGAGAATTCTCCGGGCAACTTAACTTGGGATCACTATGAGACCATTCGTAATCATCCAGGTGTTTCTGAGGCCTATCCCTTTGCACTGGGAGATAATTATTTAGGCTACCGCATTGTCGGAACAGATCCGGAGATGTTTCTCCAGCATCAATGGAAACAAGGCAGGCATTACCAGGTTCAACCACCTGGCAGAATTTTTTCCAATGATGCGAAGGAGGCATTGGTTGGGTCTCAGGTTGCGGACCACCTTGGCCTCCAGCTGGGGGATCGTTTTCATCCTTATCATGGTTTAGAGTACAATCCGGACACTAAACATGAGGATATTTACCTGGTGGTAGGCATATTAGAAACCACGGGCACGCCCACAGATCAAGTGATCTGGATTCCGCTCATGGGGGTACAAAGGATGGAGGGTCATGATCCAAGTACTGCTCAATCAATCAGTGGGGTTCTCTTGAACTTGAAGGGTTCTTCCGGCTTGGCTTTGGATGTGAAATATAACAAGCAGGGGGATCAGGCAACTCTTGCATGGCCCGTGCCCGCCATTCTTGCCTCTTTCTTCAATCGGTTTGAGTGGCTGGAAAAATCAGTGGCAGGATTGGCTTTATTGATGGCCCTGGTTGGTACACTGATCATCCTGGCTACCTTGCGGTCCACTTTGCACCAAAGAAAGCGCGAGTTTGCCGTCCTTCGCTGCATGGGGGCAAGCAGGCTGGTGGTCACTGGAGCGATCCTTTGCCAATCCTTGCTCATTTCTTTCTTGGGTGCTCTTGGTTCCTTGCTCACTTATACCTTTCTATCCCTTGGGGTTTCTTCCATGATTAAATTACAAATGGGGGTAGCAATGGGATACCCGCTTTTTGATCTGATTTCTTTGCAAACCTTTCTTGGGATCCTTCTGCTTGGTTTGATCAGTGCCTGGTTGCCTGCTCGTACGCTTTACCGGGCTCATTTGCAGGAATCCTTAAACCCTCATGGGTAGAAAGAATAAGGAAATGAATTGGAAGAGCCTATTTAAGGGGATGAGTTTAAGGGGAATATACTCTCTATGTTTCTCATTCTCGCTGGTTGTACTTTCCTGCTCCTCCCCCGAGCGAGAGAGTGAAAATCTTGAAGTGTTTAGTGAAGTGGGAGAACCAATCATGGGTCCTACGGAAGACCCCATCCCTTCGGCCCCCATGGCGGAACCATTGGAAGAACCACAAAACATTGCCCCCGAAGAACTGAGCAAGCAAGAGGAAGGAACCGAAGAAGTGATTGAGGGTAAAATAGTGCTTGGCCAAACCTTACTCTCAACCGAAGGAAACCAGACATCTCCCATAATTAGTAATTTACCGGAGCATGACCCCACAAGTGGTTATGAGCAGTTAAGTTATTCCAGCCTCACTAATTTCGAATATGAAATTGACTGGGAAAATGATGGGTTCGCTTTTGATTTTTCAGCTTTTGCTGCCCGTGTGCCCAAAGAAATTCGTAAGCTTTCGAATCAAAAGGTTGCCATTGAGGGATTCATGGTACCAACGGTTGTGGACGAAGAGAACCTGGTCAAAGAACTTTTACTGATGCCCGATCAATTGAGCTGTTGTTTCGGACAAGCACCGGAAGCGAATGGCTGGGTGGTTGTCCGCTCGCAAAAGGGGGTTGAAGTCAGCATGGACCGGGTGATCCGAATTTTGGGAACACTGACCGTAGAGGAAAGATGGGATGAAGAATTTTTTGTCGGACTCTATCACTTGGAGTGCGACCAATTAATCGATTCATCTCCATAGGCCCATTGGGGCCGGAATAAAAAGTTACCCTTCTTTGGGTTTCTCCTTTTTTTCTACAGGTTTCCCCACTGTAACCTTAAGCATACGGTCTGGATCATTGACGGAGCCATTGTCGCGACTGGACCCCATTTTGATTTTGTCCACATACTCCATGCCCTCGATTACCTGTCCCCATACCGTGTATTGACGATCCAAAAACGGGGCCGGTTCAAAACAGATGAAGAACTGGCTGTTTGCACTGTTTGGGCTGGAAGACCGTGCCATGGAGCAGGTGCCTCTGTCGTGCTTTTTGTCGTTAAATTCTTCCTTAAGATCAGGAAGGTCTGAACCCCCTGTTCCCACGCGAGCAGTGCTGAAATCTTTTACATTCCCAAATTGCACATCACCGGTTTGGGCCATGAAACCATCAATGACTCGGTGAAAGGCGACGCCATCATATTTTCCAGCTTTGGCAAGCTTGGTGATGCGCTCAACATGCTTTGGAGCGACATCTGGGAATGTCTCAATTACAACTGGACCGTCTTTTAATTCGATGACGATGACATTATCGGAGGAAGGGGATGGTTTTTTGGCTTCAGACACAATCAATGGAAGCAAGAGCGCGAGATAAGCGAAGTACTTCATACTAGTAGGTTAATAATTTGGATTAATCGAAATCTAATCAATGCATCCGGGCTGACCAAAGGTCGAGCCCAAATGGATTATGGATAAGGGATGGGAGTAACTTATTTTAGAAAAGCTGGGTGAGAGGATGCCCCTTGTCTGCCAAAGTAAAAGGTCTGCGGGAGGGAGAAAACACAATTTCGTCCAAGGGCAAGCCCAGGGCGTAAGCAATCGTAGCATTAAAATCAGGTATTTGTGTGATTCCATCAACCACTTCGCGTCCTTCCTCATCAGTGGCTCCCCATACCTGTCCTCCCTGAATGCCTCCACCAGCCAACATGCAGGAAAAGGCTTTGGGGTAGTGGTCTCTTCCCTCGTTGATATTGTAATCGGGAGTGCGTCCAAATTCGGTTGCTAGCACCACCAGTGTTTCATCGAGCATCCCACGATTGTGCAGGTCGTCCAAGAGGGCAGAGAGTGCCTGGTCGAGAATATCGCACCTTTCAAACACACGCTCATAATTGTTGTTATGGGTATCCCATCCTCCAAGCTGAACCTCCACAAAACGAACCTGTTTCTCAACCAATCTTCTGGCTAATAAAACTCCCTGACCAAAATTATCACGCCCGTAGGCATTGCGCACCTCCTGGTTTTCCTGGCTTAAATCAAACGCATCCAAGTCTTTGCTCCTCATCAAGCGGACGGCATCTTCATACATATCCGCATAGGAGCGTACCTTTGCCAGGTTGTATTTTTGCACAAAAGCATGGTCTAGCTTTTTTGATAAATTCAAATTCCGGTTGAAGGTATCTTCGTCAAACCCTCGGTGTTCGCAATTGGCCAGCCCTTTTCCGGGAGCACCAACT
This sequence comes from Opitutales bacterium, assembly GCA_038150505.1. Taxonomy (GTDB): domain Bacteria; phylum Verrucomicrobiota; class Verrucomicrobiia; order Opitutales; family Seribacteraceae; genus Chordibacter. Next base: position 14,048 of record JAYOTQ010000013.1, read on the forward strand.
TTTAGGGGTTGGTGCTGGGTGGATAAAAAACCGGAGAGTGGGTGTTGGTTTCCTGTACCGACAACCACTGCTCCAGGCAGGGTGGGGTTGAACCTTCCATCTAGCCGAGTTACCCAGGAGCCCATACTTGGATGTACAATTGTACCTCTTTTATCGTAGCTCGTGTGCATGAAGTAGTTCCCTTGCTCATGAGCTCCTTTGGTTGAGGTAAGCCCACGGATAACCGCAATTTTGTTGGAGTGATTTGCTGTTAATGGAAGAGTTTCAGCCAGGACAAGGCCGTCCGTTTTGGTTTTCAGCTGCCCCATCGGACCTTGTACCTCTGATGTTTTGGGATCGAAAGTATCCAGATGGCTCATGCCGCCGGACATGTAGAGGTAGATCACATTTTTTGCTTTTGGAGCATAGTTTACCGGACGGTTCAGTCCCAAGCCTGCACCTATGGCTGGAGAGTGGGTTGCCCATGGCAGTATACTAACGCCAAGAAAGCCCTTGGCCGCATAGCTCAAATAAGCTCTACGGTTTAGTTCGGATTGAAAAAAACTTTGGGTATTCATGGCGTTTACTGGATAAATGAAAATTCCCGGGTGTTAAGCAATGCCCAGGCAAGGTGGCGTAGTTCGTTGTGCACCCGGTTTTGGTAATGCTCCTTTTGCTTTTTCGTTTTTTTAAGAATTTGTTCCTTCTGCTTTGGAGTATGGGAATCGAGGAGAACAGGAGCATTGGGAAAATCCGGAAAAGGCAGGCTGTTCAAACAAAGTTCCATCTCCGTTTCGGTGGGAGATCGGTGGAGCATGGCCTCATAGATGGTAATAATTTTATGCTCCAGTGTTTCTTTTTGAATGACCGCTTTCGCAAGGGGAGAGTGCTTATCGATTAATTTCCAGCGAAGGCCTCCATTCATTAGATTAAGAACCTGGGGAATCGATGCTTCTTTTCGGCTGTTATCAATTAAATCACGGTCCGACTGGCCAAACTCCCTCAGAAAATGGTCCGCATTTGCAGGCGAATTTTGTTCTGATGCTCTGCGTAAATAAATGGGGTATCTTTTCTCATTGTCGGAAAGTTGGCGTTTTCTTTTTTGGGGAGAGTTTTTGTATAATGAATAAACATTAAATCCATCTCCCATGATCTGAGTGGCGAGGGCAGTGCGCTGGTTGTCCCGCATTTCGTTTTGTATTTTCTTGAGCCTACCCAGAACTTCGCGATCATCCTGCTCAACCGCCTCTTTCATTTGAGTGTTGATGGCGTTCATTTCTTCCTGAATTTCCACAATTTTTTTCCGTCCATCCTTGATGACACCAAACAATTCCTCGGACGACATCCCTTCCACTTTTAATCGGTACTTTTCGAGGTTTTCCTTTTTGGTTTGAAGAAAGCTAACCTCTTCTTTGGGCCGACGGTGATCAATTTCTGGAACAACCAAAGTAAGTAAGGAATCCCACAACTGCTCGGCTGACATTCTTTGCAGAGTGGGAGCCTGAAAGTAGTAAGGGTCTAAGGGGTCCAATTCCTGGTCAAAGGCTTGGTTTTCAAAAATACTCAGGTTGAGAAGAACCCTTTGAAATTCCCGAAGGTCGAAATCCAAGCGAACAAGTAGACCAGACAAATGCTCAAGGAGCTCAGGCATGGAGGCTTTGGTATCTTCTCTCCAATCATTCAGGGGTTCTACCAGTCCCCGACCAAATATTTTTTTCCAGATCCTATTTACAACCACTTTGGTAAACCGGGGATTTTCTGGAGATGTCATCCAATGGGCATATTGATTCACCAGATCATACGATCCCGAAGATTGAAAATTCCCATCATTTTCAAAAATGACTCCCGGTTGAATGGCTTGATGCGGTTTCCCATCATCATACTTGTAATCGTGAGGTAGTTTTAAATTACGATCCTTGTGTTTTGCTCCGAATTGAAGGGGTAGCAACATATCCTGCACGGCTTGACGAAAGGCCCGTGCCTGTTTCTCTGCCTGACCCGGTTTAGAAGACATGGACATCATTTGCATGCCTTCTCCGCGCTTTTTGAAGTCCTTTGCTAATTTCTTAATCCCATCCACCGTTTTTCCCTGCATTCGGGTTACCATTCCATAGGTATGGGCAGCCATTTGATAGTATTCCATTTGTGTCCACTTATCAAATGGGTGGTTGTGGCATTGGGCACATACAAGCTGAGTGCCAAGGAAAAGCTCTGCGGTGTTGGACATATTTTCCAGCGGCATACCATCGTCCCTCAGGTAATATCCGACCGCACCATTTTCCCAGGGGTATCCCTCCGATGCGACCACTAACCGGGCCATTTCATCATAGGGAACATTTTTCGAGACCTGAGTCTTTAACCAATCCACATAGAGAAAGCCTGCGCCTATCTGGTTTGCCTGGCCCATGATGTATGATTTTGCCCGTAAGTGATCCGCCCACCAGTTGAACATCTGGCTGGAATATGCCTTCGATAAAATCAAGTGATCAATTAAATCTTCTTTTTCAAGTGAGTTGGTTCTTTTTAGCCATTTTTGGTATTCTTCCAAAGTAGGAATTCGGCCTGCTGCGGTAAGATAAATTCTACGGACCAACAACCCCTCATCTATTTTGGCAGGGATTTTAATTTTTCTTTCCCCGTGCTCCTTATTCAGCATCCGGTCTATCCGGGATACTTCCTCTAAAAGTTGGGCAGATGAGAGCTTTAATCCGTATTCTTCTGCCCCAACCATCACAGGACCAGAGAGTAGAGTCAAAATTAGGGCAATTGATAAGCGTGTCATTTTAGAGCTATTAGGAATAATTATCAGTTAATTCCGCAAAAGTCTATTTGCACGCGAAAAAAATAAAAAACTAGCAAAAAGTTTTCTGAAGGTAAGTGAATTTTACCCTACGATTCTTTCAATCATCCAATAAAGACCAAGCCCTGCGATTCCAAGTGACACAGGAACCACCACTGCCCGGCGGTATTTTTGTTCATCTTTGAAAGGATATACTCCGATGAAAGCGAGAAGAATCACCGCAAGCTGTCCGCCCTCTACGCCAAGATTAAATCCAACCAATGAGATAAGCAGGACGGTGGGGTCGAGACTAAGTTCAGAAAGTGCTCCCGCAAAACCCAGTCCATGGATCAGTCCAAAAAAGAACACGACGAGTAAACGGCGTGCCTGATACTTAGGGTAGAAAATATTTTCCAGGGCAATAAACGCTATACTTCCAGCTATGATCGGCTCTACAATGGTAGATGGTACGGACACCCATCCGACCGTGGCCATTCCCAGGGTAAGGGTATGGGCTAAGGTAAATGCAGATACCTGAAAGAGTAATGGTTTCCATTTTCGCGAAAGGAGAAAAATCCCGACCACAAAAAGAATATGATCTAACCCAAGGGGTAATACATGTACAAACCCTTGCCTAAGAAAAGAGACTAATGTGCTGGCAATATCGGAGCTCCCTTGTTCTTTTCGGCCTTGATTAGTAAATTTTGAAAGATTGGGATTTGTTGGGGAATCAACCTTGGGCAGTTGCAACACAAAGCTTTCTTCTCCCGGGAACAAGACATTAACCCGTCGATGAGCGATACCGTTGATGCGGTTGGTAAAAATCAAATCAAGCCACGAAGAATCTTTTGATTTAATCTGATAAGTGGAGTTGTTCTCCCTGTCCAATTCCGCAGAGGCTTCGACCAAAATTATAGACCCCTCTGCTGCTTCATTGGATCTTTCGGTAAATTGATAGTTAAAATTTGGTAGAAACCAATCTTTACCACCCAAGCGAACCAATAAACTTTGCTCAACTAACTCGCGGGCTTGCTTAAGCAAGTGTTCTCGACTGGATGCATTGAGTTCATCGAAAATTTCTGGGGTCAGGAAAGGTTCTGCTTCTGGGTCGGAAGCAAACCCCCTTGGGTCTATTTCAAGCATAACAGTAGCCGTTCCATTGCTGTCAAAGGACCCAAAAACAGGGAGATCTGGTGTTGGGTGAGACAAGCCAATGCTCGGCAGAGTCAGCAAAAACAGCCAAATAATGTACGGATGGTAAAACTTTTTCCTAGTTTGCATAGTAATGAAATTATCAGGAAACAAATAATTCGTTCTTGTCTCTTTGGAAATAGTAGATTGGAAGTAAGTTCCAATTAATTACAACAACCCAACCTATCGACATCTTATGAAAATCTTCTTACCTCTAATCGCCAGTCTCTTCTTTATCGCTTCAATCCATGCAGGTTGCCCATCCAAGACCATCAAAGGCAAAGTGGTGAGTTTTGATGCAGGCTCCAAAACCCTAACCATTCAACAAGGAAAACGCGAAAAACAGGTCAAAGTTTCCAGCAAAACACAGCTCGACGGTTTTGAGTGCCCAACCAAACTTGCTGCGGGTGATCAAATTTCGGTTGATGGTTGCAATTGTTCCAGCAAAAAAGCTTCCAAAATTGCGTTGGCGAAAAAATAACTCTTTCAACCACCTAATCAAATAAGCCCTCCTTGGTGAGGGCTTTTTTTGGGCTTGGCGGAGATTAACGACCCATATTTTTCCCAATTTTTGATTGAACAATACCTGAGAACACTCCGCCCTTGGGGCCCAAAAGACAGCACGGTACGAAGATCACGACCGCAGTCAATGCGATCGATGCAGAGATGGGAAAGTTCAAACCATAGGCCAGGTAAATTCCCCCAAGAGAGTAGAGCATGCTTAGGGGCAGGCAGTACCATAAAACCATGGGCAGACGATCGCAAAGAAAGCTCATCGAAGTGGGGGGTAAAATCATCATCGCCAAAACCAAAATCACTCCGACTGCTTCAAAGGATGCGACAACCACCAATGCCAACAGAAGCATCAGTCCATATTGTACGATGTTTACTGGAATGCCCAGGGATTTTGCGAGACTGAGATCAAAGCTGGTCACGAGCAAAAATTTATAAAAAACCAAGGTGCAAAGCAGGGTGAAAAAACAGATTAAACCCATGGACCAAAGGGATTGGTTGCCAAGGTTGGTTCCTAAAATAATCCAATCAGGTTCCAAGGGAATTAAGCCAATTTCCCCATATAAAATACAAGCAGTGTCCAGATGGATATTTTCTGCATTCAATCCAAGCAATACCATGCCTGCGGCAAAAAAAGCGGTGAAGGTTAAGCCCATGGCAGCGTCTTCCTTCAGGGGTGTTTGTGTATGCAACCACTGTATGGAAACCCCGCAAGCTAATCCGGCCAGACAGGCACCCGTCCACATGGGCAAAAGAGATAAGCTCCCAGTAAATATATAAGCCAGAACGATTCCAGGAAGAATGCCATGGCTAATGGCATCCCCAAGCAAAGCCATGCGACGAAGGCAAACAAAGGTGCCAATCAGGGCACAACAAATGCAAACAAGGCAGCCCATTATGAAAACCTGTAGATTCCAGGAAAATAACTCTGGGCTGGCCCACGGACCGATTAAAAACTCCTCTACCTGTTTCATGGTTCCGTGAGGGGGGAATTTGTATGAGACAGCCCACGATCGATGTCTGCCTGGCTGGGTATCAGTTTTCCGTGAGGGTCCAAGCGTGGATTGGAAAGTATACGCTCCAGTTGGCGAATGGTTTTTTCCCCAATGAGATGTTCGATTTTTTCTGCATCATCATGAACATGGTCCGGTGCGTAGGATGCTTCCTGGGTGAGGTACAATTCCCACAACCTGTGGTTTCGTATGATGCGGCATGCCACTTCCCACCCACTAGGAGTCAGCGCAATCCTGGTTTCAGAAGGTAAGGGAGAGTGTCCTTCAGGAGGAGATACAACCCGGGTGGCGTATCCGTGGCGGACTAAGGCATTGATTTCGCCCTCCATTTCGCCGTCACTTTTTCTTCTTCTCTTACTTAGAAGGGTTTGAGGAAAGCTATCCTGCTTGAAAGAAGAATCTTCCAAAACTTGATAACAAGCTTTTAGGGTATTTTCTAATCGAATTTTTTGGCTTCGCCTAAGCGTGCGTATCCATAACGGAATGATTCCGCGTGCAGGATGCAGGAATAACAAGGCAAGAAAGATGAAAGCGGAACAAAGGGTAATCACCGGACCAGCTGGCAGCCCAGCTTTTAGGAAAGAAACGAAACAGCCGATAAACCCGCTAACTGCACCGAGAATACCAGATAAAAGAAGCAATCTGGACATCTTTGCGGTGATGAGTGAAGCAGATGCAGCGGGAATAATGAGTAGGGCAGTGACCAAAACCACACCGATAATTTGCAGGGAAGACACAATACAGAAAGCAAGGAGGGCGGATAAGGAAAATTCAAGCAGACCAACTGGTAAACCAATCGACTTTGCATAGCCAGGGTCGAACCCTGTGACCAGCAGTTCTTTGCTAAGAAAAACAAATGCAGAGACCACTAAGCCCAAGCATAGGAGAATGGGAAACAAATCATCTTGCGAAAGCCCAACTAAAGAACCGAAGAGATAATTTTCTAAATTGGCCATTCCACCACCAGAAGATTTTTGCAAATAGGAGATCAGGCAGATTCCCAGAGCATAAAAACCAGATAATATTATGCCCATCGCACTATCCATCTTGATCTTAGTGTGCCGCGTTAATAAGGATATAATCCATACACCAGCGAAGCCCGAAAGAGTGGCACCAAGCATTAAAGACCAATTGTTTTTCGCCTGGCTGAGTGAATAACCCACTGCAATTCCAGGGAGTACTGCGTGCGAGAGCGTATCCCCGAACATGGCCAGTCTTCGGGTCACTATGTAGCCCCCCATCAGCCCACAGTTGAGCCCAATTAAAACAACCCCAAAAACAATCACCTGCATGGAGGGATCCCCAAAGCTTAAAAACTCTACAGTCTTGCTCGCCCAATCAATTTTTGCAGCTGTGGAACCAGTGCTCGCTTGGAGTGGGCTGCCTGCAGTGAGGCCCCATGCAGTCAGGATGGCTCCAAGTTTGAAAAATCGGTTGCTGGCCACCATTTACAACAGTTTGGACTCTGGCTTGCTTCCCACCACTTTTTTTTCTCCCACTTCCGATAGAACCGTAAGTTTTCCCCCGTAAGTTTTTTGTAACAATTCATGATTAAAAACAGTGTTGCTGGGACCGTAGGCAATGAGGCGAAAATTCAATAGGGCGAGGTAATCAAAATATTGGGATGCCGTGGAAAGGTCATGATGCACAACGAGGATTGTTTTTCCCTGGTTGCGCAATTGTTTAAGCAGATCAATGATCGCACGCTCCGTGACTGAATCGACCCCGGCAAAAGGTTCGTCCATTAAATACAAATCACTTTGCTGGGCCAGGGCACGTGCAAGAAATACTCTTTGCTGTTGCCCTCCAGAAAGGTTCCCAATTTGACGGTCCGCATAGGGGAGCATGTTCATTTGCTCCAGGCATTCGGAGGCAAAGGAACGATCCCGTTTGCTGAATCTTTTCCACCAGCCAGTGTGACCAATTCTTCCCATGAGAACGACATCCATCGCCGTAACCGGGAAATCCCAGTCAATGTTTTCTTTTTGGGGAACATATCCAACCCTGCTTAGGGAGCGCCGGTTTTTTTCTCCAAAAATTTTTACAAATCCATCTTCGGGTTTCATCATGCCCATGACGGTTTTAAGCAAAGTCGATTTACCCGCACCGTTAGGTCCAATGATTCCAACTAATGAGCCTTCTTCAACCTCAAGATCAATGCCGTAAAGAACCGGTTTCCTTTGGTAGGCGACCGTGAGGTCATGAATTTCTAAGGGCAACAGAAGGGGCGGTTTCATCGTGCTTTCTTCAAGGCAACTTCAATGGTTTGAATATTATGTATCATCATACCCTGCCAGGTGCCCGTGGAGTATTTTTTCCCGCTTGTTGTTATGGCCCATTGTTCAACAGGTCCTAGTGCATCCGAGAAGAGAGTGCCTCCAATGATTGCACCTGTTTCCCGGGCAATTTCTTGAAGGGCTTTTGGGTTTACACTGCTTTCGACAAAAAGGGCAGGAGACTGGTACTTGCGGATGATGGAAGTGAACCGAGCCCGATCGGACAAGCCAGCCTCCACATTGGTGTTGATGCCTTGCAGGGCGACTACCTCTATCTGAAAATACTTACCGAAATACTGGAAGGCATCATGGCTGGTAATCAGGACTCGTTTATCTTTCGGGATTTGACCGATCACTGCTTTCGCCCACTGATCAATCTCCTGCAGAGATTTTTCAAAGACTAAAAAGTTTGCCTGGAACTGCTCTGCTTGGTCGGGAAATGTTTGGCACAATTGATCCCGAATGTGCAAACCGCATTCCCCCCAAAGTTTTGGTGAAAACCATAGATGGGGGTCGACCAGACTGTTTTCTTCACTGGTAAAAATTAATTCATTTTTAGCAATCAATTTACAGGGAGAAAAAGGTGTCCTTTCATTCGCAGGATCGCCCTCGAGAAGTCTGGATAGTTTTCCTTCGAGAGAAAGACCATGATAAAGAATGAGGTCTGCTCGGTGGAGCAGGGTGATGTCATGAGCAGTAGCTCGATAGGAATGTGGGTCAACCCCCGGTTTCATAAGAGCCTCCACCTGAATGCTCTGTCCGCCAATCTGTCTGGCTAAGTCGGCCAAATGGGTGGTTGTCGCAACAACAACAGGCATCTCAGAGTCCAATGAATCAATGGTTTCCGGACCAGAGCAACTCATCAAAAGCAAAACCATGCTGGTTAGACTAAATATTTTAAGCATGAGAAAAAATGAGCTATAAAAATGTAAACTTTGATTAATCAAAGTATTATTTTATATGCTTGAAAAATTGTGAGTCAATAACAGGGTGAAGGAATCTTGTAAGCCTATGCCTAGTTCAACCGTTGAGAATTACCTAAAGGAGATCCTAATCGAGTCCCTTCATTCAGGATTGGGTGAGGTAACTATGGGAAGAATTGCGGAATGTTTACAAGTCACTCCAGGCACAGCCACAACCATGATTAAAAGTTTGGAGAAAAAAGGATGGGTGAAGTATCGTCCGCGCCGGGGTGTTAAGCTGACTGCTTCCGGTCGTAAGCTCGGAATGAGCATGCTTCGGCGACATCGTTTACTTGAAACATTTCTGGTAGAAACGCTTGGTCTGGATTGGGGGGAAATTCATGACGAAGCAGAGGAACTGGAACATGCGATTTCAGAAAAAGTACTTGAGAAACTGGACGAATTTCTTGGTCGTCCCACCCACGATCCCCACGGCGATCCTATCCCAACGGGCCAAGGTAAAATGCCAGAGGTATCCGACTTAACCCTGCTTGGTTGTGAGCCTGGGTGTTCCACCAAGATCGAATCGATACAGGATCAAAGTAAGGAATTTCTTCAATTTGCCCGGAAAAATAAACTTCTTCCAGGAAGCAAAATCCAAGTACTTAAATCCGACCCGATCGCTGATTCTATGGAAATAAAAGTTGGGCTGAAGAGTCTGCTAAATATTGGATCCAAGACTGCTGAGAAAATACTGGTTCGTCCTTAGGGATCGGACAAACTGTAAAAAATGTGGTTGCCCCCAAAGTTATGATTTTGTGAAACAATCAAACCTACCCTTAATTCAAACCCTAAATAATTAATCCGCCATGCCTAGAAATGTTACTCTTTTTACCGGTCAATGGGCCGACCTATCTTTACCCGATCTTGCCGCAAAAGCATCTCAAATGGGATATGACGGACTGGAGCTTGCCTGCTGGGGAGACCACTTTGATGTGGATAAAGCAGCAGTTTCTAAAAAGTACTGCCAGGAAAGATGGGAAATTCTCAGTGATCATGGATTAACTGCGTTTGCCATTTCTAGCCATTTGGTGGGGCAGGCGGTTTGTGACCTGATTGACGAACGGCACAAGGCGATTTTGCCTGAAGATGTTTGGGGGGATGGGCATCCTGAGAAGGTTCGCAAACGTGCCGCTAAGAAATTGGCTAAAACCGCAAAAGCATGCCGAAACTTTATCAATGCCAAGCCCGGCAGAGGTAAAAAAGACGATTTCCCTGCCGTGGTGAACGGGTTCACCGGTTCGAGTATCTGGCATTCTATCTATGCTTTCCCTCCCACCGACCAAGCCTACTGGGACAAGGGCTTTGCTGATTTCGCCAAACGGTTTGGTCCTATATTAAATGAGTTTGATAAACAAAATGTGAATTTTGCCTTGGAGGTTCACCCCACGGAGATTGCTTTTGATATAGCCAGTGCCCAGCGTGCCCTGGAAGCGGTGAAGGGGCACAAGCGATTTGGTTTCAATTATGATCCCTCCCACCTCGGGTACCAGGGAGTGGATTATGTTCAGTTTATCCGAACTTTTTCAGACCGTATTTATCATGCCCACATGAAAGATGCTTGGTGGGGGCATGGTGATGGTTCCGTGGGTGTTTTTGGAGGACATACCACATTTGCAGACCCACGACGGTATTGGGATTTTCGTTCTATTGGGCGTGGAGATGTGAACTTTGAAGAAATTATAATCGCCCTTAATGACATAGGTTATGCCGGTCCCCTATCGGTGGAGTGGGAGGACAGTCGTATGGATCGTTTTCATGGAGCGGAAGAGTCTTGTGCCTTCGTAAAAAAGCTCGATTTTAAACCGAATGAAATGGCGTTTGATTCTGCCTTTGATCAGGAAAACCAGTAAACATTTAAAATTATGAAAAATAGAAAATTACGAATGGGCATGGTCGGCGGTGGTCGGGGTGCCTTTATTGGTGGGGTTCATCGAAGAGCTGCCGCTCTTGATGGACAGATTGATTTGGTTGCGGGTGCTTTTTCATCGGACCCCAAAAAATCGGCCCTATCCGGCAAAGATTTCTTCATTGATTCATCCAAAGTCTATGCTTCTTACAAAGAAATGGCCAAGATCGAGTCTGCTTTGCCTGAGGGCGAAAGAATCGACTTCGTTTCCATCGTGGTGCGCAATCATTTGCACTTTGAAGTGGCCAAAACTTTTTTGGAGGCAGGAATTAATGTGATCTGCGATAAGCCTGCAACCTTCACCCTCGCCGAAGCGCGGGAGCTTAAGAAAATCATTACCAAGACCAAAAAGGTTTTCGCACTTACGCATAACTACACGGGCTACCCCATGGTCAAGCTTGCCAGGCAGATGGTGCGAAAAGGGGAGCTGGGCAAGATTATTAAAGTCGTTTGCGAATACCCCCAGGGATATGCCATCACTGCTCTTACTGGAGAGGATAAATCCATCGCTAATTGGCGGGCAGACCCCAAGGTTGCGGGTATATCTAATTGTATGGGAGACATTGGCACCCATGCGGAAAACCTTGTTCACTACATCAGTGGATTGGAAATCGATTCTTTATGCGCAGATTTATCCGTTAATATTCCTGGAAGAAAACTGGATGATGATGGCAATGTGTTGGTTCGCTTTAAAGGAGGAGCCAGAGGAATCATATATGCATCCCAGGTTTCCAACGGAGATGAGAATAATTTAAATATCCGCGTCTACGGAACGAAAAAGTCTATCGAGTGGCACCAGGAAGAACCAAACGATCTGATCGTTAAAGATGCCCGCGAACCAAGGCAGGTATACAGAAGGGGCAATGGATATGTTACCGGAGCGGCAGCCGACCATACCCGAATTCCTTTTGGTCACCCAGAAGGCTTCATTGAAGCATTTGCCAATGTTTATAATTCAGCTGCGGTTGCCATAAGGGACGAAATTTCAGGCAAATTTCCGCGGAAGTCTGGGTACGATTATCCGGACATACGAGATGGTATCATCGGAATGGCCTTTATTGAAACCGTTGTTAAAAGTTCGAGCTCCAAACAAAAGTGGGTAAAGTTTCCCTCGATCCCCAAGTAATCTTTACCCACAGCTATATTATGACACAGAAAATTGGTATTATCGGTGCCGGAGGAATGTTGCAGTACCACGCTCCCGGATTTAAAGCGGGCGGTGCGGAGATTGTTGCGATTTGCGACATGAATCAGGAGGCAGCAAAAAAGGCGGCCCAAACTTACGGAGCCAAACATATTTTTGCTGATTCGCAAAAGATGCTTGATGAATTAACCGAGCTGGATGCGATCAGTATTATTACCCCGAACCGCACCCACAAACCCCTTGCGATTCAAGCACTCCAGGCAGGCAAGCATGTGTTTTGTGAAAAGCCCCCTGCCTTAAATGCGGGCGAAGTTGCGGAAATGAAACAGGCAGCCGAAGCAGCGGGAAAAATATTGATGTTTAATTTTAATAACCGGGCTCGACCAGAGTCTTATGCGATGCGTCAATACCTGGAATCTGGAGATCTTGGTACGATTAATTCCGCTCAAGCAAAATGGATTCGCCGAACGGGTATTCCTGGATTTGGTGGGTGGTTTACGAACAAGGAACAATCTGGAGGAGGACCACTGATCGATCTTTTGCACATGATCGATTTGGCCATGTTTTATATGGACTACCCGGAACCCAGCCATGTATTAGCACAAACATTCGATCATTTCATAACCGATAAAGGCTTTAAAGGGCCTTGGGGTATTCCCGATGTAGCAGATGGTGTAACAGATGTGGAGAGTGCGGCACATGGATTCGTTCGTTTTGCCAGTGGGCAGGTTTTAAACTTTCAGGTCTCCTGGGCAGAGATGAATAAGCGGGAGGAAGTCTCGGTTACCTTTCAGGGGACGAAGGCTGGGGGAATGGTCCGTAGGTTGTTCGGGCGAGACGGGATCGATGCCACCGCCATAGATGATTGCGAACTGTATGTTCAGGAAAATGGACGCTCGGTGAACCGGTCCATTGTTGTGGAGGAGTGTGAGGATATGGGCAGAATCCGGTCCGCTCAAAATTTTGCCCTGTGTTTACAGGGTAAAGAAGCACCGCTTAACACTCCCGACCAGGCTTTGGCATTGATGAAAATAATTGATGCGACTTACGAGTCCGCACGGTTGGGAAAACCGATTGCAATTGATTCCTGAAAAATCCGCCTAGATAGCTTGCCAATTGATGATGTTTTTTTCATCATGTCTCCTTAACTATGAGCAAACAGTACAATAAATTAATCAAGCGCCGTCGTCGTGCCGCCTATTTGGCACGCCGTAAAAAGGCTCTTGCAGAATCCGCCCCTAAAAAAACCACCGCGAAAGCAAAGCCGGCCCGAAAAGTATCCAAGTCTGTACCGAAAAAGCCTGCGGCGAAAGTGGAACCCACCAGTGCGGTTTCCGAAGTGAAGTCTTCTGACAAGGCCACCACCGCGGATGTGTTGGGTCCGGATGCTGAAAACCAGGAAGCAGTTGAGGCCAAAGAGGCATCCACTCCTTCTGAAGAATAATTTCATTAGATGCGGGGAATATTAATTTTTCCCGCTTTTCTTACCTGCCTATGGGTAGGATTCTCCGCCCATCTGTATGCGGAAGTCCGGCTCGACCTTAGAAATAAATCTTATTTCTCTGATCGAGACTTTAAAAGGATTCCTGAGTTTTTTACGGGTAAGGAATTTTCTGGGTGGAAAGTTTATTGTAGAACAAACCCAAAAGAAAGAGATGGATTTTATTTTGTGGTCAAGGTCAAAGGGGATGTGCCTGAACTTAGTACTGGTTCACATTGGCGATTGAACTGGATTACTTCACTTGATCCAGCTGCTCAGCAGATAAAAGTCCCCCTAACTCATCAAAATATCTCAGGTAAAGAAGTTTTTATCGGCCTTACCGGAACGGACTGGCCGGATTCCTCCGTTGAGCCAATTGCATGGTCTCTTGCTTTAGTGGACGCAGACGAAAAGATTATTGCACAGACACAGAGTTTTCTGTGGTCCAAATAAAAAATCTATTTTTCGGTTAAATGAGCGACCGGTGGAAAAAGATCGGAGCTAAAAATTCGTTCTCTTTAGTGGGAGTGGAGGAGACCTTGCTGGGAGGGCAGTGTTTTTCCTGGATCTCTCAAAAGAAGCAACAATGGATAGGTGTAATCGGAAAAAGCTTGGTAAAAATAAGATGGTCTGATGGGCAGCTTTTTTGGTGCCTCGCCGGTGGAGAAACCCTCTCGGAAAGCGAGCTCTGTACCTATTTTTGGCTCGATCATTCTTATGCAGATGCTGTCAACAGCCTGCCCTGGAGAA
>JAYOTQ010000014.1:0-15599 GCA_038150505.1 Opitutales bacterium
TGGCCTTTTCGGATTGTACTTCCTCTAACTTGTGGCGTAAGTCCGTGATAACATTTTGGAGAGATTTTACCTCCTTATCGCTATCAGAACGAACTTTCTGCAGTTGTTCATCCTTTTTAATCTCAATTTGTGAAACCTTAACTCTAAGATTGGAAGCGAGAGTTTGTAAGTCCCTGATCTCAGTTTGGTTTTCTTGAATAACTTTCTGCTTCTCGTTGTAGGATTCGTTTTCTTTTGCTTCTAGCTCATTTCTTAAGTTTGAAATAGCATTTTGAAGTTCACGAATTTCTGTTTCTTTGGAGGAGAGAGCTTTTTGTTTAACATCTGATATTTTTTTATCGGATTCTTCTAGGCGTGACCTCAAATCCTCAACCAAAGATGAGAAACCATTGCGCTCGGCGATAAAAGAACTTTCCAAAAGTTGCTTATCTGCGGAACTTTGTATCGAAAGCTGTTCGTATTCAGACCTTAATTTTTCGATGACTTTCTGGAGGTTAACTTCGTGGTTCCTGTGTTCTTTTTCTAATGTTTGAACTTCTAAATCATGAAGTTGCAAACTATGATCCAGTTGATCTCGAAGAGAACTTATAGTTTGTTTCAGAAAGTTTAACTCGCGTTCATGCGAGTTAGTCTCAAGAGGGGGTAGGGGAGACATCCTTTTTTTTTGTCAAAAAAAGTAAAAGGTGTAAATAAGAACCTTGCTCTACTTTCCAATGTAGCCTACCCAATTAAGATTAAGGTTTATGATCATTCTAAAGACTTCGAAAGTTTTAAGTGTTTTATTACTTTTCGCTGCTTGTTCTGATCGATCCGGCAACAAGCAAGTCGAAGACACAAATCCTACCTCACTACCTGATGTTGCGTCTTTGGTAGCAAGCCAGACGGGTGGCGGTCAGGACCTTGCATCATTTCTAGACCAAGGAGCAAGTGCCCAAACAATCGATGCTACCGATGGTGCTTCTTATAAAGGCTTATCTGATGAGCCAGTAGAAGAAATAAAGGAAGAGTTTGGGAAAAAAGATTTTACTCCACTAGATGGTGTTCAAGATATCGACGATTCTTCTCTAAAAATTGATTCTCATAAGCAGGTAGGTGACTTTGAAATTAGTCTGAACGAACTTCGTGCCTCAAATATCCGTAAAGACCAAACAATCGCTTCACTCACCCGGTTAAACGAGGAACTGATTGCCGAAATTCAACGATTGAGACCTAAATCTCCAACTCCAACTCCAGCTCCTTCCGCTAGCTATTACCGGGAAGAATATCATTCTGATAGTCACCTCCAAAATTTACAAAAGGAAATAGCTGTTCTTAAAAAAAGCCTCTTGCAAAAATCTGAGGAAATAGACGGTCTCAGGCTAAGAAATAATCAGTTTCAAAGTGGAATAGATTCCCTACAGCCTCGCGTTGTTTCTCGAAGTTTTGTATCCCCAGAACTACCACGATCTAACCGTAATCGTGGGGAAGTGATTTCGAGCCCTGATCTGATCCAAGCACCTGAAGATGGCTTTTCCTTCGAATCCTGCAGTTTGGAATTTGATGCGGTGGTTACCCTGCTCAATGGAAAAAGTAAGGAAGTTTTTTACACTGAATTCTTTCTTATTTCTCAAAGTTTACCCGACCTTCTGTACAGCGGGGGCATTTTCATAAAGGATTTCCCTGAAGTCCGATCCTTTGAAGAACTTTGGGCCAAATCGAGAAAATCTCCTTTTGCCTTCCCTGGTGTTTACAAGCGAATCAGGAATTTATTATTAGAACAAATTGAAAAAGGCGACGGTTATAGAATTCGTACTGACATTGATGGATATGCTAACTTTACCAACTTGCGCACCGGCACTCACTATTTGGTTGGAACCGCACCAGTCGGTAAAATTGGTGCCGTATGGAATGTGCCTGTTCGCTTGAAAACTGGTACAAACAAAACTTCCCTCACCTTGGCAAACGCGAATTGGAGCGAATAGTTATAACCTTTACTCGGACTAATATAAGTGTAGATTTTACTACAAATTAATTTCCCTATGAGCAACGAACAATCCTCAGATAGCAAAAAATTACAACTCACTTTCCAACAAAAAATTGGAATCCTTTTATCCTTTGCGAAGGATAAAGTGGTCGAACAAATACAATGTGTATGGTTCATTATTTTGTACCTCATTGTCTTTCAAGTTCTCGTCTTAGGCTTGCCGATTGTTTATTCCTTAATGATTGCGGCTGGTATTATGATTGTGATTGTAGGTCTAGCCTTTTTTATGGAAGGTCTTCGCTTGGGACTTATGCCTTTAGGAGAAGCTCTTGGGTCCACTTTACCTAGGAAAAAGATCCTTGGCATCCCTTGCCTTCCCACCAGTCTGGCCTTTGGGTTTGTGTTAGGTGCATTCGCAACTTTTGCAGAGCCAGCGATTGGTGTTTTGAGAGCAGCAGGTGCTGGGGTAGACCCCACTGCGGCTCCATTGTTGTGGACCATCTTAAATACCGGTGCTGGGCTTTTAGTTAACTGTGTTGGTGTTGGTGTTGGAATCGCTGTACTATTAGGTGTACTCAGGTTTTACAAAGGCTGGTCCTTAAAGCCTTTTATTTATGCTGGGGTAATTATTCTATCTTGCATTACACTATATATGCAATTCTCTGATGATAGGCTCAAGCATGTCTTGGGCTTAGCCTGGGATTGTGGTGCGGTAACCACCGGCCCTGTTACTGTCCCTCTAGTTCTTGCTCTTGGTATCGGAGTTTGCCGCATTGTTTCAACAGGAGGGTCGAGCAACACTGGTTTTGGTGTTGTTACCCTTGCTTCCTTGTTTCCGATATTAGCTGTAATGTGCTATGCCCTATACCTTTTCAACACCGATAATTATTATTTCGCGAGTGAATCAAAAGCTTCTTGGCATACAGAAGCAGGAAAATATGGAACCAATTACCCTGTAGATTTGCAAAAATTTGGTGACTTGAAAGCTCGATCTAAAATCGAGTCTGCTTCGAGTGTTGGAGAATCTGAGCTTTCATGGTCCTTGTCCGTTGATGAGAGAAAAATGGTGGAGGAATATCTCAACAAAAACAATGTTCTTCCAGAAGGGTATACACTCAAGACTAAAGTTGCGGAAGGCTCAATTGTTCCTTCCCCTCTATCCAACGGCGAACGAGAAAATGTACAAGTGCGGGGAGCCAAAGCATATGTTGTTAGAGAGGGATACAAAGCCCCAGATGCTGTTTGGAACCCAGATGCCGATATCGCCTCTGCCTTTTCCAACAAATTTGATTTCTTTCCTAATACTTTCAAACCTCAGGAAATAGACAAAAACAACAATGGAAAGGCGGACCCCGGCGAAGATTTTTACAGCATTGAACCGGATGGTTCCATCAACTACTCAAAGACAGATGGAATATTGAGCGGGCCAGACCAAGACCGAGGAGCTCTCGAAGGTGCCATTTGGGCAATTGTTCCTTTGTGTTCGATCTTGTTGTTTGTTCTCCTTGTTGGTCTTAGGCAAAAACCCAAACATATGGATGAGCTCATCATTGGGATTATTTGTGCGGTTACAGGGATGTGCCTGTTTAACCTGGGTATTTCTCTTGGACTGACACCTCTCGGCGAGCAACTTGGCGGAAATGTTGTCTCGAGTTTTGCATCGATACAACCATGGCAATCTGAAGGTTTTATTGAACCCATCTTTCAGTCTTCGACCGTAGGAAAATGCCTTGCTATATTGTTTGGTTTTATTTTGGGATATGGAGCAACATTGGCAGAACCGGCACTCAATGCATTGGGGTCCACGGTTGAAAAAATTACCGTTGGGGCGTTTAAGAAAAACCTCTTGATGCAAGCTGTTGCAACTGGAGTTGCTCTCGGAATCGCCACTGGTGTAGCAAAAATTGCGTTTAACTTAGAACTTTGGTATTTGCTTATTCCTCCCTACACATTGCTCCTTATTCTTACCTTTATTTCCAGTGAAGATTTTGTCAATTTTGGTTGGGATAGTGCTGGGGTTACCACGGGTCCTATCACTGTGCCCCTTGTTTTAGCAATGGGGTTAGGTATTGGTGCCAAAACAGGAGCAATCGATGGGTTTGGTGTATTATCACTCGCTTCTGTTGGACCTATAATAACCGTTCTTACCGTTGGATTATTAGTGCGAAAAAAACCTAAAGATCCCTCCTCAACCGAACAACAAATGGAGGCTGCATAAATGAGTACTTTAACTATTAAAAACAATATTTCCTTGGTGAACCTTATTTTGCCAAAGGATTCTTTGTCTTCGGCTGTATCTGAATTGCAAAAGGCTGGAGCACTGGGAGTGTTTCATATCGCTGCCCGTGGATCGATTATTAACGAAGGTGGATTATTGTCCAAGATGTTTCCGCCACCATCCCCCGAGCAATGCTTGGTTCAATTCTTGGTTCCTGATTCTGAAAAACAAAGAATTACTGATGCCGCTATTGCATCTGCTCGATTAGATAAAGTGGGATCTGGAGCGATATTTAGTATTTCCTGCAATAATGCTCATTTCACTTCAAACTTTCCTTTGACTGGAGGAAATGATGATTCTTCTCTAACAAGCGAAGTAAATGCATTAGAGGCAATTTGTTGTATTTGTGAAAAAGGAGTGGCTGAAGATATTGCCCAAGCAGCATTGTCTGCGGGTGCACCTGGGCCAACTGTTACTTTTGGAGAAGGCGGTGGAATACGGGATAAAATTCCCTTATTGCGCATGACGAAGGGTCCTGAGAAGGAGTTTGTTTGGTGTGTAGTTGACCGTGCTGAATCCAATGAGGTGTTTACCAATATGGCTCGAGCAGGCAGAATTACCGAACCAGGCAGAGGGTTTATGTATTCCATACCTGTATCCGATGGTATTATCAATGTTAGTAGTACGGTTGCAAGCTCCTCCCATGGAGCAAGTATGGAGCAAGTAATATCGGTTCTAGATGAAATAAAGGGTTCAAAAGATTGGAGAACTACAGCAGATAATAAATCCGCAACCTTGAATACAACATTTCTTAAAGATTTAGTGGGTCTCTACTGCGTTGTTCCTCGCGATCACTACAGCGATGTTTATGATTCAATTCTTGACTCAGGGGCTCCTGGTGTAAGTACAAATTTTGGTGTGATGGCCGATCAAAACAGGTCCGATACGGACCCTTGTAATGAAGAATGGGCATTGGTTTACACATCTCTGGCTCCATCTGCAGTTGAATCTGTTAGGGATAAGGTTGCGGCCCAGTTACAATTGTTGAATATCGATCGTTTTGCTTTTTATACACTCCCTATTCCCAAGGCATTAACTTACCTTGGTGGATGATCCTCTTTTTTTAAATTTAAGGATTGGCCCGATTTTTTGTGGGCATGTTACCTGATTGATCCTACTTGTAAATCTTAACAGCAGACCATTCACCCATTTCTTTAGTTGTATAATTAAATTCTGAACTTTTGTTTAAGGATCTAAACTTTTCTAACACCTGAGCGATCTCTTGAGTTAGAATACCAGAAAGTACAACCACGGAATTTTCATCAGTAAGGCTCATGATAAGATCCGCGTAAGAAATGAGTACATCTGCCTGAATGTTAGCCATAACAAAATTAAATTTACCAATTGAATCATCAAGGTTGTTTAAATCTTGAGTGGTAAAGGTGATCGAACCTTTTAGGTCATTGAGCAATGCGTTTTCATGAGAAATACGAACTGCATCATTGTCATTATCAAGGCCTAAAACATTTTGAAATCCAATTGATTTAGCGACCAACGAAAGAATTCCAGACCCACAACCAAGATCAATGAAACTACCATCCATGCAAAGATCTCCCTTGCATTCGATCAAAAATTCAAGACACATACGGGTCGACTCATGGTTTCCGGTACCAAATGCCATGCCAGGGTCGAGATAAATAGATATATCTGTTGCTGCGACTGGGTGAGATTCTTTTAACCATAGTGGAATCAGGTTCACGCCTTTGTAGCTCCATGGCTGAAAATGCTTTTTGTATGCCTCCTTCCAGTCTTGTTCATATATCGATTCCGTTGAAAAATGAAACTGCACTGATTGTCCGAGCGAAGAGGTTATGTGAGTTTGGTGTTTATCTAACTCCTCCTTGTTCGAGAAGAAACCAGAAAGAACACCAAGACCATTGACATGGTTAACTTCCAATGCCCAAGGAGATGGGGCTTCTTCATAAAGATAGCCCTCAATGAGATCAACATGTTCCGGTTGAATCTTGGATGAGTGTTTTAAAAGCGATTCACTCATTGGAGCTAACTTTTTGAGACAGTTGAGAAATTACAGTGGGCAACAACATATGCTCTGCAGCATGAATTTTTGCAGCAACTGAATCAAGTGTATCACCGAACATGATTCGAACAGGGGCTTGTGCGATAATTTCACCAGAATCTAACTCGGCTGAAATCCAATGAACAGTACAACCAGTGATTTTCACACCTGCATTCCATGCTTGTTCGATCGCATGTAGGCCCCGGAAGCTTGGTAATAAGCTTGGGTGAAGATTAATGATTTTTGAGGAAAATGAATCAATAAAGGTTTTGCTCAGCACTCTCATGAACCCTGCTAAAACAATTAGGTCGGGTTTGAGTTTTGTAAGTTTCTCTACCCAAGGATCATCCTTTGATTTATCGTAATTTCCTAAAAAAAAATCTGGTACAGATGCAGATCTGGCAACTTCTAAAATCCCGCTCTCTTTTTTATCCGAACACACGCCAACAATCTCCGCAGAGCCTAAAAGTCCAGAGGTGCTCGCATCAAGTATGGCTTTACAATTTGAGCCTTTTCCTGAACCTAAAATTATAGTTCTCATATTTTATGATGGGTCAGTTTTTTAAATTTTGGATGGTTTCTATTTTTAGTGTAGTGCTGAAACCTTTTAAAAAAGGAACAAAACAAATCCTCGCACCGACTTGATCCAACGCAGACTTTTCATTTACATTTAGAGTGTCTACAGAATAGTCACCAGATTTTACATATACATCCGGTTGAAGCTTTAAAATCTCATCCGAAAGATCAGCATTCTCAAAAAGAAAAACTAGTGAGACAAAACGAAGGGAGCTGAGCATGTACGCTCTCTCGTACTGAGAATAAATGGGTCGATTAGAACCTTTTATAGCACGCACGCTAGAATCTGAGTTAAGTGCAACCCATAGCTCATCGCCAAACTTGGATGCTTTTTCTAGTGAGTGAATATGCCCAGAATGCAAGAGATCAAAACAGCCGTTCGTGAGAACGATCTTTTTACTTTTGCGAGCACTTTGGATTCTTTTTTCGCAGGCATCATCAAGACTGCAAATGCTCTCGGCAAAAGCTTCTGGAGTAGTCACGATCTAGCTATCTCCTTCAAAAAAACGCTTTGCTTTGTCTAGTAAGCTTGCTTCTTCTTCTAAATCCTTGTCCCCGCATGCTAAACCAAATTCAACAAGTTTCTCTTTCTGTTCCTTGGTAAGGTTATTAGGCACATGGATAACAGTCTTAATGTACAAATCACCTTTGTGGGACGGAGACCGGAGATTGGGCATTCCTTGATCCCTAATGCGAAAAGTTTTGTTGGATGGTGTGCCGGGCGGAATTTTGAGAGTTACTTTTCCTTCCAAGGTTGGTGCATCAATTGTTCCCCCAAGGGTTGATAATGTGAACGGAATCAAGATTTCGTGAAAAAGATCGTCCTCATCGCGCTCAAAAAGATCGTGTGATTTAACTTGTACATCCACATATAAATCTCCGAATGGTCCGTTACGAGGACCTGCGTCCCCTCTGCCTCTAGAACATAACCTCGAGTTGTCATTGATCCCTGCTGGGATTTTTACTTTTACAGAATCACTAGTTTTAGCCCGGCCCTGTCCATGACAGTTTTTACAAGGGTTTTCAATCGTTACACCAGACCCATTGCAGCTTGGGCAGGTTCTACGAATACTAATAAACCCTTGATTGGAAGCGACTTGCCCGACACCACCACAAGTAGTGCACATCGTTTTAGAAGATTTGTCGGAGGAACCAGACCCATCACATTTTGAGCATTCTTTGTGTCGAGAGTATTTAATTTCCTTTTCAACACCTTTGGCAGCTTGTTCTAAGGAGATTGAGACTGATACTCGTAAATCATTCCCCCTGATTCCATCAGCTGTTCCTCCTGACCCACCGCCAAAAAAGTCTTCGAAGATACTGCCAAATCCACCTGAATTGCCACCTCCCCCAAATACATCTTTGAACAAATCAAAAGGATCCACTCCACTTGAAGAGTAACCACCCCGAAATGCATCGTGGCCAAATTGATCGTACTTTGCCCGTTTTTCGGGATCCTTCAAGATATCAAAGGCAGCTGATATTTCCTTGAATTTTTCCTCTGCTTCTGAATCTCCCGGGTTTTTGTCAGGATGATACTGGATAGCTAGTTTACGATAAGCTTTTTTGATATCTGAATCAGATGCATCTCTGCTTACACCTAAAACCTGATAGTAGTCAGTAGTTGCCATAAGTTGAAATCAGGAATCCTGATTATTTTCTGTTTTTTGTGAAACGATAACGGATGCAGGCCTAATTAAATGATCTTTGAGCCGATAACCTTTACGAATGATTTTTAGAACAAGGTCGTCTTCCTCACCATCTTCATATCCGATAGCTTCCTGTACTTTGGGATCAAAAGCACCCCCAACTTCATCGATGCAAACGAGGCCATATTCTTCAAATGTCTTCTCCATTTGGTTAATCGCCATCTTAAAACCATTCACGATTGGCCCTTCTGGGTCCGCCTTGATGGCTTCATCCATGCCCATTTTAAAGGCATCAATTACAGGTAATAAATCTTCAATAAGTTGCTGCCTAGCCCGTTTGATTGCCTCTTCTCTATCCCGAATCGACCGCTTCTTTAAGTTTTCTAAATCTGCAACAGTTCTCAGGTATTTTGTCTGCAAGTCCTCGTTTTTACTGTAGGCTTCAGAGAGTCGTTGTTCGATTCCTGCCGAATCATTCGTTAAATCCTCATTTTCTTGAATGTTTGGTTCAGTATCTGAGTTTACATCTTTTGTTTCAGGATTTGCAGATTCTTCTTTGGTATTCATTTTAAATTATTTGTTTGATGGCTGATAAATAAAAGCATCCACGAAATCTAGGTCAACATGATTGGCAGAAAAGAATACTTCTACAATTTAATGGGGTTCGGGGGTGTAAAAATTATCAGTGACAATTAATTCTGTTTCTTCGTTGCAGGTGATGGTACAGGGTTCGGAAAATGGGGAGAGAGCAAGCTGACCAAAATCGAGAGAAGATGTTCCAATTTGAAGAGGGGAACCAAGTGCATTTATAAGCATACACTGTTCATGTTTATTTTTTAATGCCAGGTTCTGAGTGGGCTTTAGTCTAAATTTTCTGATACGAAAATGTTCGCATTCTGCCAATATTTGTATGTCGGAAAGACTCGAAGCAAGGAGGCTTGCGTCGGAATCGGTAAAATCAATGCACTGCAATGATTCATTTATATGAAGTTGCCTGGATTGCCCCTGCTTGTCTTTTCTTCCCCAATCATAAACGCGATAAGTTGTGTCTGAGTTTTGCTGAATTTCTAAAATTAAGTTTCCAGCACCTATGGCATGCATCCGTCCACTTTCGACTAAAACCGAGTTTCCTGGCTTTGAGCTCACATAATGACAAACAATTTCAAGGTTCTCATTTTTTAATGCTTCAAGAAAGTCCTCTTTTGTCTTTCCTTTTTTAAGTCCCAAAAACAAGCCTGCATTTTTGCTCGCATGAAAGACATACCAATTTTCTGTCTTAGGCTCACCACCTAAAGTTTTTGCAACGGATGCAGGTGGGTGAACTTGCAGGCTCAACCTTTCAGAGCAATCAAGCCACTTTACTAAAATAGGAAACTTTCTGTGGTTGTCCCATCCAGGACCCATGATTTCATCCGATTTTGAATTTAATAAATGCCGAATGGTGCTTTGGTCATTTTCGGGTTGGGCAACCGTCGATACATAATCATCTCGATCAACTAAATCCCAAGACTCTCCAATTTTTTGATCCTTAGGTATTTCTCGAGATAAAATCTCTCTGAGGGATTGACCGCCCCATACTCTTTCAAAATAATGAGGTTCAAACTTGAAAATCATCACCTTTTATAGTTTCAATAGGTATTTATGTGTGGAGGAATTTATATAGCTTTTGTACGCTATCTTTAAACGGGTGGCAAACGTATCTGAAAAAACAGGCAAGGAAAGTGGTTTGACGAAGCTTTCGCCCGTCAAAAAAGGAGGGTGGGGCATCTTCTTAGCTGCCCTAGGTATCTTTATCTTGATCGCTCTTTTCGATTATGACCCCTCAAACTATCATGTTTATCCTCCTGCAGGCGAAGCCCCTTTGCTTGGTAAAGTGGGCATCGAACTGGGGAGATTTGCTTTCGTTCTATTTGGTCTATCCGCTTGGCTGATTCCATGGTTTTTGGGAGTGGGGGCTTGGTTACTTTTTACGCCAACCACCCGGCAATTAAGGCTACAAAAGCTCATTCCTTTACCTTTCATTCTTATCGCAGTATCCATCATGGCAAATTTGAGAGACCATAGATCGGTTATGGAGGATGGCACTCCTTTGCTTGACCAATCTACTTTTGAGCACGGTGCTGGTGGCAGTCTTGGTGCTTGGTTATATTCTGGTTTGCCGTTTATGGAAGCATCTCAATTTGGGAGTGGTGGTTTTTTGAGGGTTTGGATTGGAGAAGTTGGTTCTTGGTTGTTTGCATCTGTGCTTTTAATCGTATCCCTTGCAGTACACTTTTCATTTGGTACTCCCCAATTAGCAAATTTTAAAATGGTGCTTACAAAAACACTAAATCTTTTTAAAAGAGATCACGGCAAAGAAAAAGCCCAAGTCCATCCACAACCTGAAAAAAGGGACCAAGACCCTGAGAAAAGAGGTAAAAAACCTATTTTAAAATCCTTGTTTCCTCGGCCGGGAACCAAAGAGGAAGAAGACCTCTTATTTGGCGATGTGTCGACCCAGCAAAGCGAATTCAAAGAAATAAAAGAAGATTCCATTGACCCCACCAGGAAGAGTAAAAAGACAACTCCTGAACCCGCCAAGAAGGCCGATACAGTTGCTGAAGAAAAAGTCAGTGCTGCACCTAAGGTGTCTTCAGAGGCCGAGGAGGAAGTGTTAGAAACAGTTCCAACAACAAGTTTAGATAACGGTTTTAAAGTTGTTAGGGCTGAAAAAACGGAAAAGTCCACTGATCTTTTTCCGGAACAAAAAGGAGATTATCACTTTCCGACCTTGGACCTTTTGATGGAACCGCCTGAAGTTACTTCTGGGGGGGATGAAGATCATATGATCAAAGCCAAAAGGCTAAAAGAGACTCTTTCAGAGTTTAAGATCGATGTAGAACTGGGAGAGGTTCATACCGGCCCAGTAATTACCCGCTATGATATTCACCCGGCAGCCGGAGTAAGAGTAGAAAAAATTGCCAATCTAGACAAAAATTTAGCAATGGCATTGAGGGCAGATAGTGTAAGAATTTTAGCACCTGTGCCAGGTAAAGGTTGTGTGGGTGTGGAAGTCCCCAATGAAAGTGCAGCACCTGTTTGCCTCAAAGAGATTTTAGAGTCCAAAGCTTGGGCAGATGCGAATGCAGAGATTCCAATCGTCTTGGGAAAAGAGGCAAGTGGTAGACCTTTGGTCGCCGATCTTACCAAAATGCCCCACTTGCTGGTCGCGGGCTCGACGGGTTCCGGAAAAACGGTCTGTATCAACGCAATCATTGCTTCTCTGTGTTATCACTCCAGTCCGGAGGATGTAAGGTTTATCATGGTAGATCCCAAAATTGTTGAAATGAAAGTTTACAATGATTTACCGCATATGCTTATACCGGTTGTAACCGAGCCCAAGAAAGTCCCCGGTGCACTTAAATGGCTTCTTGTTGAAATGGAACGCAGGTATCAGATCTTTTCTAAAGTTGGTGTACGAAACATCGCCGGATTTAATGCAAAAATTTTAAAGGACAAAGAAGAAAAGGAGAAAGCACAGTTACTTGATGCAGAAATGACTGCGGAAGAACGTGCTGCTTTATCCTCTATTCAAGTTCCTCGTGATGATGATGCACTCGAAATACCAGAAAATAAGCTACCCTACATCGTATGCATCATTGATGAGTTGGCAGATTTAATGATGGTGGCTCAAGCAGATGTTGAAACGGGTATTGCCCGACTGGCCCAACTTGCCCGAGCAGCTGGTATTCACTTAATTATTGCCACACAAAGACCTTCGGTAAATGTGATTACAGGAGTGATCAAAGCGAATCTTCCTAGTCGGATCTCTTTTAGGGTGGCTTCCTACCGCGATAGCCAAACCATTCTTGATGGCAAAGGAGCAGAGTCATTGATTGGAAAGGGAGACATGCTCTTTATTCCCCCGGGGAGCGCTACCTTTATGCGAGCACAGGGTGCATTTGTAAGTGATGAAGAAATCAATGGAATCGTTGATTACTTAAAAAGAAACGGACCTCCTCAAATTATTGAGGAAGTCCGCGAGCAGATAGAATCTGCCGGGGAAGAAGATGTTCTTGGATCGAATGGAGAAAATGACGATGAAGATCCGATGCTTAAAAAAGCGGTCGAAATTATTCGTACAACCAAAAGAGCATCTACCTCTAATTTACAAAGAAAATTAAGTATTGGGTACAACCGTGCAGCAAGAATTATGGATGAGTTAGAAGAGAGGGGTGTGGTTGGTCCGGACTTACCTGGTCAGGGAAGAGAAATCCTGATGGATTTGTAATTGTATGCATTCTCAACTTGATCATCTTTGATTTTACTGAAAATGTGAAAAGGTACTCAAAATGGCAATTGGACAAAAACTAGAAGATGCAAGAAACCGTAAGGGTATTTCCATACGGGAAGCATCTGAATCAACCAAAATACGGGGAGATTTCCTAACTTCCTTTGAGGCTGGAAAATTTGATCTTAATTTACCTGAGGTTTATCTTCGGGGTTTCATTCGTGTATATGCTAGGTTTCTTGGAATCGACCCTGAATCTGCTGTGGCAGACTTAAGTTTAGAAATCGGCTCAGGGAAAAATAAATCCGTCAAGAAATCGATTGGGAAAATAGGTTCTCCAGAGAGTACTGACTCAGTCAAAGACATTTCTTCAGCTGATCAAAATAGGGTGCCTCATCAGGGACAAGCCAATGCAATCATCCCCAAACCAATTCTCTTTGTCGGCGGATTTGGTTTGATTGTCGTTATCTTTGCCATACTTTTGATTTGGGTTTTTTCAACCCCTGATGATCCTTCCGTTGTCTTAAATCCTGAAGACACCTCCAATATAAACTCGGTTCGGGAAACCAATTTGAATAATCAGCAACCCTCTTCGACCAGTGCCCAACTTAAGCAGGCTCTTTCCTCTCCCAAGGAATCTCTTCTAAAGTTGGCTGCTGTTGGTCCGATAGAAAGGTTAATTATTAGTGATGAAGGGAAGTCACCCAAGGTATTTCATGAGTTCAAAAATGTCGAATTAGGTTGGGAGAAATCGATCCCATTTAGCGAAAGTTTTCGATGTTACAGTTCTTCCCTACAGCACATAAGATTTGCTGTAGATGATGGAATTGAAAAGCAAGTGAAAGGCGAAGGTGCCGGTAACTTTAGCTGGTCTTCGAAATAGGATTAGGCTGCTGCGACAGCAGCATGTTTAATAAACCAGTACCAATTCTTACCTTTTAGGAGGGCAGAAAACTGAACAGGAATCTTTTCGCCATTTTTTGCAATTAGCCTAATATTAAGATCCAAAATATTTTTATTTTTTAGAATCTTGGAAGCACCTTCCATTGCGATCTGAATATCTTCAGGAGCAACAAATTCCAAGAATGGTCTATCACGGAGAATGTTAGCTTGATCATAATTGAGTAACTCAGAAATGTGTTCGGCGTTTCCACGAAACTTAAGTTCGCCATTAATCATCTCAATGATCCCGGAGTATTCAGCTTGTTGAGTTAATCGGTCCAAAGAAAAATGACGTTCGGGAGTGAATACTGATCCCTCTTGAGCGAATTGACTATTTTGGAAGTGCTTGGGTGTTAAATTTGCTCTTTTCTTAAAAGCACGATGAAAGTAGTGAACACTTTCGAAGCCACATGCTTCAGAAACCTTTTTCACACTTACTTTGGAGCTCGAAAGCATTTTCTTTGCTTGATCGATTCGAGTTTGAATTAAGTCCTCAGTGGGACTTATTTTAAAAGTAGATTTGTAGAGGGAAGCAAAACGACTTGTGCTAAGGTTCATTTTCTTAGCCATCTCGTCAATTTTCCAGTTCATGAAATAATTTTCGTGAATTTCAGACCTGAGATCACGAAGGTTTTGTGCATGGTCAGGCAATGCCTCAATAAAGTCGTGATTACAAAGCCTGAAAGTTTTACTTAAAAGTTCGAGTATGTAAGAACAAACAACGCTTTCCCAGTTGATCCCCTTGTGTTCCAACTCAGTTTTAATTTTTGATAACAAGCTATCAGTGAAGTGGATTTGAAGCGGTTTGAGCAAAAGATTGGGTTCTGCATTCGAAATTGAAAATATTTTGGAGGCTTCTGCACCGCTAAAATTTAAGGCCGAATAGGAAAGGGAGTAATTGCCAAGGGATTTAATCAGAAGGGAGACTCCTGGCTTGCGAATAAAAATGGAAGAAGCAGAGACATCAAACAAAGACTCATCCACTTCAATAGTAGCGGAATTGTGAAAGACAATGAATGAATAGTTCGGGTTGCTTTTGGGAAAAGATTCAGGTCGACAAAGGTTTGATAAAACCTCGACATTTTTTAGTTTTGTTTTCATTGGGCAATTAGGGTTAGGGCTGAAAGAATGATGTTTTAATTGCTTGTGCAGACAACTGAAACAATTTGTGGTCTTAGGACTATTTTAGTAAATATAAATTAATAGAAATAAGAGATTAAACCAATCTATTGGTCAGCATCTGGGTCGACGCATTTAGGGCCTTTGAGGGCATCTTTTTGCCCGACGAGTTGAGGATAATCCTCGGCTTTTTCATTGAGTTCAATCCATTCTTGTAATTCTTCTGGAACATCCATGTCGGGGAAGATAGCCTCAACTGGACACTCGTCCATGCATGCATTGCAATCAATGCAAGTTTCGGGATTAATATATAATCGGTCGGGGAGTTCGTGGAAGGCATCCACTGGACATACAGAAACACAGCTAGTGAACTTACAGTCCACGCATTTTTCAGTAACTACATAGCTCATGGTATATATTTATATATTTTTTTGTTAAAAAAACCTAACAGGAGAAGCATTCCCTTCAGCCATACGACGATGTTCTTCATCAGAGCAAGCAGAATCGATAGGAGCATTCGGTTTTTCGTCATTTATTTGTACGAGATTATTGGAGACTAAATAATCTTCAACTTCTTCCCCGCTTACATCGGCAAGCATTACACCATCTATTTCAACGCAAGGTTGGTTGGTCTGACCAGTCTTTTGAACCATTTCAGCAAACAAATCTTGGTTGTTGATAATATCAAGATCCTCGAAAGTGAGTGAATATTTATCCATAATGGCTCGGACTCCCATGCTCCATCCACAGCTCGGTTTTAAATATGCTTTGATTTTCATACTTTT
>JAYOTQ010000014.1:15699-27450 GCA_038150505.1 Opitutales bacterium
TTCGTTTGTGGCATTGCCTTTTTGGTAATTTTCAAACTCGTCTTATGCTTCCTGAGTAATCTGGAAAAAATCTTTTAAAAGTTAAAACTAGAGGCTGGGTTATTTGGATTTCATGATTTTTTTACGGGTCTATGAACCTTGGCATTCAAAAAATGGTTTTCGAAGTCTTTAGATCTGCAAACATACTTTTTAAACCCTGACTTCTGAAGTTTACAGAAGTCTTGAGTGTAGTATCCTTCTGCCTTGACCGTATATCTGCATGGCGCAGAATACTCATTCCTTTTTGAAATACCCAGACTTTTATATATTGTAGCAAGATGACCATCCCCAAAAAACAAGGTTTGTACGACCCCCAATTTGAGCACGAGAACTGCGGAATTGGATTGATTGTAGATATGAAGGGACGCAAGTCCCATGATATTGTGCAAGGTGCACTTGAGATTTGTGTGAATCTTGACCACCGTGGAGGCTGTGGTTGTGATCCAATCACTGGTGATGGTGCAGGTATATTTATCCAAATTCCAGATAAGTTTTTCCGCAAAGTTTTATCTGCTGATCAGTCGATTACTTTGCCACCTGCGGGCGACTACGGAGTGGCTTTCCTATTTCTTTCTCCGATTGACTCCCAACGTGAGATTGAGAAAAAAGTGGTTGAAGAAGTTCTCCATGAAGAAGGAATCGACCTGATATGCTGGCGAAAAGTACCTGTTAGGAGCGGGATTCTGGGCAAAGCATCCGCAGACTGCGAGCCGGTGATGGAGCAACTTTTTGTCCATCGGCCCACCAGTACAGAACAGGGTCTTTCTTTCGAGAGGAAGCTTTACTTAGCCAGGCGTATCATTAGCCACCGCCTTAGGTACTTAGATCAGGGACCCGATGTCGACTTCCATGCGTGCTGTTTTTCCTCGAGAACAATTGTTTACAAAGGAATGCTCACCACCGAGCAACTTGGGGAATATTTTCCGGACCTAAGTGATTCAGATATGGAATCTGCACTTGCGTTAACCCATTCCAGGTTTTCAACGAATACTTTTCCAAGTTGGCCTAGGGCACAGCCTTTTAGATACATCTGTCACAATGGGGAGATCAATACGGTCCGTGGAAACGAGAATTGGCTTTATGCCAGACAGATGCAACTTGCCAGTGAAGTATTTGGTGATGATGTGCACAAAATCTTTCCCATCATCAGAGCAGATGGTTCTGATTCTCAAAAGTTTGATAACTGCCTTGAATTTCTGACCTTGTCGGGCCGTAGTCTTGCCCATTCGATGATGATGATGATCCCAGAACCCTGGGAAAAGCATCAAAGCATGGAATCTTACAAAAGAGAATTTTATGAATTTCATGCTTGTCTGATGGAACCGTGGGATGGCCCTGCATCGATTGCTTTTTCAGATGGCGTTCAAATTGGGGCTGTTTTGGATCGGAACGGATTGAGGCCCTCGCGTTACTATGTAACCGCGGATGATCGAGTGATTCTTGCTTCTGAAGTGGGGGTCTTGTCTTCCATTCCTTCCTCTTCGGTGATCAAAAAGGGCAGGCTTGAGCCTGGTAGAATGTTTTTAATCGATATGGAAGAGGGTCGAATTATCGAAGATGGTGAACTTAAGGAAAGCATTGCCAAGCAAGCACCTTATGGAGAATGGCTTTCCTCTTCCTTGATTAACCAAGAGGACCTGCCTGCCATTGATTTCGCCATCGAGGATGATTTCGAATCGATCTTACAGAGACAAAAAGCGTTCGGTTACACCTTTGAAGATTTGCGCTTCCTGATTGGTCCAAGTGCAGATTCAGGCAAACAGCCTTTAGGTTCTATGGGTAACGATTCTCCCTTAGCTGTATTATCAGAAAAACCTCAATTGTTGTACAACTACTTCAAGCAACTTTTCGCCCAAGTAACGAATCCTCCTATTGATCCAATTCGTGAAGAAGTAGTCACCGCATCCGTAACCTTTCTTGGATCGGAAGGAAACTTGACCAAGCCAGGTCCAGAATGTTCCAGGATGATCAAGTTTGAAAGTCCTTTGGTGGATGATCATGCCATTAGTCAACTCAAGGCTGATCTCCCCGATGGTTTTCAATCCCTAACTTTAGGTGCTTATTTTGACCCTACTACCAAGGAGTCTGCATCTTCCCTCGAAAATTCACTAAAAAAGCTATTTTCTGAGGCGGATTTAGCCATCGAAGGTGGAGCAAATCTACTCATTCTTTCAGACCGTGACATTTCCCCCACCCGTGCAGCCATACCTTGCCTACTCGCCTGCTCTGGTTTGCACCATCATTTAATACGCAAGGGCACCAGAACAAAAGTGTCATTAATTATTGAATCCGGAGAACCGAGAGAGGTTCAACATTTCGCTCTTTTACTTGGTTATGGTGCAGATCTGATTAACCCCTACCTTGCTCTTGAGTCGGTTCGTCATTTAATTGCTACTGGTGATTTGGAGGGTGACCCAGACAAAGCCTGTGCCAAATTTTTAAAAGCCAATTTGGGTGGAGTAATCAAAACCATGTCCAAAATGGGAATCTCAACGATCGCTTCTTACAGGGGGGCTCAAATTTTTGAGTCGATAGGTTTAAATAACGAGCTTATCGATGTTTACTTTACCAAAACCCCTTCCCGTGTCGAAGGTATTGGTTTAGATGCGATCGCTAATGAATCCCTAACGCGACACCTTTCAGGTTTTGCCGAACGGGGAGACAATCGTGCTGAAAATTTGGACCCCGGAGGAGTTTACCAATGGCGAGCCAACGGTGAAAAACATCTTTTTAATCCCACCACGATTCATAAGTTACAAAAAGCCACGAGATTGGGTGATTTCG
This sequence comes from Opitutales bacterium, assembly GCA_038150505.1. GTDB lineage: Bacteria > Verrucomicrobiota > Verrucomicrobiia > Opitutales > Seribacteraceae > Chordibacter. The sequence continues at coordinate 18,523 of JAYOTQ010000014.1, forward strand.
CCGTTTTTCGGGAGTACTCCAATGCTGTAAACGACCAGTCGAGGGATTTATTTACCCTTCGTGGTTTGATGGATTTTAAGGCAGACCCATCCCTCGCTATTCCAGTAGACGAAGTCGAGCCTGCTTCTGAAATCGTAAAACGGTTTAAGACAGGGGCGATGTCCTATGGATCTATCTCACAGGAAGCTCACGAAAGCTTGGCTATTGCGATGAATCGTTTGGGCGGTAAGTCTAACACGGGAGAGGGAGGAGAAGATATCGACAGGTTCACTCCAGAGTCAAATGGCGACTCTCGTAGATCGGCAATCAAGCAGGTAGCAAGTGGAAGGTTTGGGGTGACCAGCTTTTACTTGGTCAATTCGGATGAAATTCAAATAAAAATAGTGCAAGGTGCAAAACCGGGCGAGGGCGGTGAACTTCCCGGACACAAGGTACTCCCCCCCATTGCCAAAACCCGTGGAACTACCCCTGGTGTAGGGTTGATATCTCCTCCGCCACATCATGATATTTATTCAATCGAGGATTTGGCCGAGCTTATACACGACCTCAAAAATTCAAATCATCACGCCCGTATTAATGTCAAACTTGTATCTGAAGTGGGTGTGGGTACTGTTGCCGCAGGCGTTGCCAAAGCTAAAGCGGATGTAATCTTAATCTCTGGTTATGACGGAGGAACTGGTGCCTCACCACGGTCTTCCATACAACATGCTGGTGCACCTTGGGAGCTTGGTCTTGCGGAAACAAATCAGACGCTCTTGCTCAATGATTTAAGAAGTCGTGTTGTTCTGGAAACGGATGGGCAACTTAAAACAGGAAGAGATGTTGCGATTGCTTGCCTGCTTGGGGCCGAAGAGTTTGGGTTCGCAACCGCACCCTTAATCACACTTGGCTGTCTTATGATGCGTGTCTGCCACAAAAATACCTGCCCTGTGGGGATCGCAACCCAAGACCCAAGATTACGTGCGAAATTTGCTGGTGGTGCTGATGCTGTGGTTAATTTCATGAATTTTGTTGCTGAAGAAATGCGGGAAACTATGGCTTCCCTTGGCTTTCGCTCGGTCAATGAGATGGTGGGTCGAGTCGATAAACTTGAGCTTAGAAATGCGATTGAGCATTGGAAAGCGAAAGGGCTAGATTATTCTAGTATCTTACACCGCCCAGAGGTTGATGATAATGTAGGTACCTACTGCCAAATGAAACAGGATCACTTACTGGAGAAGTCATTGGACCTCAGAGAAATCCTCAAGCAGTCCCAACCTGCCATTTTAAATGGCCAACCCGTTTCGATTGATCTGCCGGTCATTAACACGGACCGAGTTGTTGGGACGATCACCGGTGCAGAAATTTCTCGAAAACACGGACCTGAGGGACTGCCTGAAGATACCATTTCCATCAACCTTACTGGATCTGCTGGCCAGAGTTTGGGAGCATTTTGCCCAAAAGGTATGACTTTTAAGGTTACTGGAGACACAAACGATTACCTCGGTAAAGGACTTTCGGGTGGTAAGATCATTGTTCGCCCGCCAGAAGATTCACCGTTTGAAGCCCATGAAAATATCATCTCTGGAAATGTATGTTTTTATGGAGCGACATCGGGTGAAGCATTCGTTTCGGGTGTCGTGGGCGAAAGATTTTGTGTAAGAAACTCAGGGGTTCATGCTGTGGTTGAGGGTCTGGGGGATCACGGTTGTGAATACATGACTGGTGGTCTTGTTCTTTGCTTAGGTAAAACTGGTAGAAATTTCGGGGCTGGTATGTCAGGTGGTGTGGCTTACATTTATGATGAGGAAGGTGATTTTATTTCCAAGCGCTTGAACCATGAGATGGTCAAAACCTATCCTTTGGTTGAATGTGACGACCAAGATATTGCCAAAGTGAAAGAATTAATTACTCAACACCATAAATACACTGGCTCGAAAAGAGCGTCAGATATACTGGAAAATTGGACTACTTATGCTCAAAAATTCATCAAAGTACTTCCTGAAGATTATGAGCGAGTACTTAAGGCTCTTAAAAAAGCAGAAGAACGGGGTCTTGAAGGAGATGATGCAATCCAAGCCGCATTTGAAGAGAATGTTGCTGCTGGTCATTAAAATTTAACTTTCATTTATTATGGGAAAACCAACTGGATTTTTAGAGCACGAAAGAGAGACTATTTCGGATCGGAACCCTCTCGATCGAATTAAAGATTGGAAAGAAATTCACGAACCTTTTGACGAAGAAAAGATTTGTCAGCAAGGTGCCCGGTGTATGGATTGCGGGACTCCTTATTGTCATACTGGGATGACATTAAGCAACATGGCCAGCGGCTGTCCGATCAACAATCTCATTCCTGAATGGAATGATTTGGTCTACAAAGGTAAGTGGAAGGATGCACTTGAGCGTCTTCATAAAACGAATAATTTCCCTGAGTTTACTGGTCGTGTTTGTCCTGCACCCTGTGAAGGATCTTGTGTGCTGGGCGTGATTGAGCCTCCTGTGACTATTAAAAGCATTGAGTGCTCGATTATAGATAAAGGTTTTGAAGAAGGATGGGTAACTCCCCAGCCGCCCTCTAAGCGATCTGGAAAAAAAATAGCAGTGGTTGGTTCTGGGCCTGCTGGCCTTGCTGCGGCTGATCAGCTTAACAAAGCGGGTCACCTAGTAACCGTGTACGAGCGTGCGGACCGAATCGGAGGGCTTCTCCTCTATGGCATTCCTAACATGAAGTTAGAGAAGGAAGTTGTGCAGAGGCGGGTAGATTTAATGGCAGCCGAAGGTATTGAATTTGTAGTTTCCACCGAGATCGGAAAGGATATCCCAGCCAAGAAACTCGTTGAAGATTTTGACTCAGTAATTCTCTGCTGTGGTGCCACAAAACCAAGAGACCTTCCCATTGAAGGAAGAGATTTAAAGGGGGTTCATTTCGCCATGGAGTTTCTGACATTGAATACCCAAGGTTTGTTAGAGCTTAAAGATGTTACAACATTTGAAACTGCAGCCCAAAACAAAGATGTTGTTGTGATCGGTGGTGGGGATACTGGAACCGATTGTGTGGGCACATCTGTGAGGCATGGGTGTAACAGTGTTACCCAGCTTGAAATTATGCCCCGGCCTCCTGAAGAAAGAGCATCCGATAACCCATGGCCCGAATGGCCCAAAGTGTACAAATTAGATTATGGGCAGGAAGAAGCAAAAGAGGTTTTCGGTGAGGATCCCAGAAAATATTTAACGATGACCAAAAGATTTCTCGGGGATGATCAGGGCCATCTTAGAGCCCTGGTAATCTGTGACATTGAATGGAAAGAAGAAAAGGGGCGTTACTCTCCTGTTGAAGTCGAGGGAAGCGAACGAGAGATCCCTGCCCAAGCAGCTTTCTTAGCTATGGGATTCTTAGGTCCTGAAGATACGATTGCGGAGGAACTCGGGTTGGACAGGGACAGCCGATCCAATGTTCAAGCTGAGTACGGGCGTTTTGCTACCAATTTAGAAGGTGTGTTTACGGCTGGTGATATGCGGAGGGGGCAATCCCTCGTTGTTTGGGCTATCAATGAAGGCAGGGCTGCCGCCCGAGAGTGCGATCGATACCTGATGGGCGAGACTTCACTTCCTTGAGCAGTACTTTTTCATGGATCTCGTATGCTTAGATCTTGAAGGAGTGCTTATTCCTGAAGTTTGGATCGCTTTTGCTGAAGCAACAAACATCGAAGAGTTGAAGCGAACCACAAGAGATGAGCCAGATTATGGTAAGCTCATGGATTACCGAATCAGTATCCTCAATCAACACCATCTGACTTTATCTCAGATCCAGGAAGTTATTGAGACAATGGATCCTTTACCCGGCGCCAAAGAATTTCTGGACAAGCTTAGGCTAACCCATGAATTAGTGATTTTATCTGATACATTCCGGGAGTTTGCTCTGCCGTTGATGAAAAAACTGGGCCAACCAACTCTTTTTTGTCACGAATTAGAAACTTCGGATTCTGGTCGGATCGAAAAAGTGAAATTCAGACTGCCAGATCACAAAAGAAAATCAGTTCAGTATTTTCAAAAATTAAACTTCCAAGTCACGGCTGCAGGTGACAGTTATAATGATCTTGGTATGCTCTTAACTGCGGACCGTTGTGCATTTTATAATCCTCCACCTTCGATTACAGCTGAATACCCCGATATTCATGTAACTACTGATTTTGATTCTTTATATCAATTCATCGACAACTGATTCAGATCTATGATTGAAATTATTGTTGGTACGAATAGGCGAAACAGTGCTTCATCCATCTTAGCAAAATGCTTATTAAAATACTACCAAGACCTTCAAGCCGACGCTCAAATAATGGATCTTGTGGAACTTCCTCCAGAAACTTTTTCGCCCGACTCCTACAAGGATAAACCCGAAAAAGTTCTCAAATTTACGGATCGCATTTTAAGCTCCACCGGTCTTGTGATTGTTACCCCAGAGTACAACGGCAGTATGCCTGGTTCTCTGAAGCTTTTTATTGATCACCTTCCTTTTCCAGAGAGTTTTGAGGGTCGTCCTGTTTGTTATGTTGGGCTTGCTGCTGGTCAATTTGGAGCTCTTAGACCGGTAGAACACCTCATGCAAGTATTTAGCTACCGAAACGCCTATAACTTTCCTAAGCGAGTATTTATCCCTTTTTCGCATAAGGTGATCGATCCCTCCGTTGGTTTGAATGACCAAGAAACTGCCATTCGTTTACAAGAGCAGGCTCAATCTTTTATTCAATTCTGTACGACACTAAGAAAAGACCAGTTTTAGAGGCCTTCATGTCAAAATCTGATCTTTCTGTAGTTGCCACTCATGCGTGTGGTTGGCCCAACCTCACTCAATTAGAAAACAGAGATTTAATCTGCACTTATTTTAATGCTCCCAGCCATGGTCTTTTGGAAGGTGATTTAATTTGTTCTGCCCAAATATCGGGGCAAAAAAAATGGTCCAAGCGATCGATTGTGTCTAAAAAACCAGCCCGTGGGAACCGAATGCATTTGGCAGTTGGCAAGGCTCATAACAAAGATCTTCTGTGTTTCAGTAGTGGCTTCATCCTGGAAAAAAGAAAATTTGTTGGTTTTGCAGGAAAATGGCTTTCTCGATCAACGGATGGGGGGCTTAATTGGACAGAGGAAAAAGACCCAAGTGTGCCTCGGAAATTGAGGAATTGTATTCCTTATGGCAGGATCGTATCTGTTGGAGAAAACAAATTAGCTTATTCATGTTATCGCAGCCAGGGCAGGGGAAAACCTTCTGAGTCGTGGGTCTGCTTTTCTAATGATGATGGCCGGACATGGGATCAGTTTTACAAACTCGGAAACAATGATTCCAACGAAGTTGCTCTGTGTCCTTTATCTGGCTCGAGGATACTCGCCGCAGTCCGAACTCATGTGGACCATCACTTAAAGATCTGTGAGTTTTCGCTCAAAACCAAACGTTGGTATGAAAAAGGTGCGGTCACCTTACCCATGCAACATCCTGCAGATTTGATTCATGTGGGGAGAAACTGCTTGCTTATGACCTATGGGCTCAGAAACCGTGGACTTATGGGGCTTGCAGCTCGGATTAGTCTGAATGAAGGAAAGACATGGTTGCCACCTTGGACGATTCACCAATGTGGGCAAAAGGCTGAAGATCTAGGGTACCCATCTTCCGTATCTTTAGATAAATACGGAAACATGCTCACTGCATTTTATACGGATTATGAACCAACTTTCGGTCCTCGTGCATCTAGGTATCGCGTGTTGGTTAAACGGTGGAATATTTTTGAGTGGATGGGGCTTGAAAGCCAAAAGATTATCGAGGATGGCATGGAGTAAAACACTTTCAAATAAAGAGGCATCGCCCTCCCAAGCGATGCCTCTAACATGTAATCCGAAAAAATAATCTTTGATACAGATAAGGGTAAAAGCAATAAAATATTATTAAAAAAATAATAAAAACTATCGACTTTTTTGATCTGGGCTTCTCTGTTGTCTTTTCCAATTTTCTGAATAATCGAAGGTGTATTCATCCAAGTATTGAAGCTTTGCCGCTTGTATAAGCTTTTCTTTATATGAAGTGATTAGACCTTGTTGGGAATGATTTTCATAAAGATTATTTTCTTCGAATGGGTCCTTTTCTAGGTCATAAAATTCCCATTCATCAAAAGGGTAATAATGGATTATTTTGAACTTTCCATGGAGGAGCCCAATGTGCGGAGTTACCCTATACTCACCTGGAAAGCGATCGTGGGCGAACAATAGGGAGTTTGTGCCAGACCTTTTCGTTCGTTGCTCCCGTGCCATTTTAAGATGTTTGGGTTCTCCGTCTTGGGTTAAGTCTTTGATTAAGGCGTATGCATCGGTATCGAGGAAAATCTGATTCGGATCAAGCGGAGGGGAAGATTCGCCGTTCAAGCTCGTAAATATAAAAGGTATCCTTGAACTAGGTTCGTACATCCATTGACTGCCAAACCATCCAAATTCTCCACAAAACCGACCTCTTTCAGAGGTGTAGATGAAATGTGTCTCATGAATTGGTTTTGATGCAAGCTTATCAAAAATCCGACCAATATTTTCATCGATTGTGAGTAGACACCGTAGATAGTTTTTAAAGAAACGCTGAAATTTCCAGACGGATAAGGATTCCGGGTCGTATGACTCACGAGCGAAAGCTTCATTTTGAGGTTTCCAGGATAGTTTCCATGCAGATAACTGTTCGTCATTCATTGATTCTAAATTTTGTTCTAGAATAGATGTCGTTTTTTTTGATTCATTTTCATCTAACCACCTCACTAAAAAAAGGTCATGAATCTCGTGCAAATTTTGAGCAATGTTCATATCCTGGTATTTGTTCGATGGTGTTCGGTTAGAAAAATCTGTGAAGAAACTACCGGGGGTGTCGAACCATTCATTATTCAATTTTTCGACCATTCGGACGGGCGGAATCCATGGTCTTTGGGTAGCTTGGTAAGAAAGCACCACAAAGAAAGGCTTTTCCAAGTCCCTATCTTCCTCCATCCATCTAATTGCGAGGTCAGTAATAATATCGGTGCTGTAGCCCTCCAGAATGTAATTTCCCTGAGGAGTTTTCACCTTTGGGTTGTAGAAAATATGATTGTTCTCAAGTGTTCCCCAACTGGAGTAGCCAAGTTCATTTGGAGAGGCACCCCATTCCCATCCACCAAAAAAAGCAGTTTCGTAGCCTAGGAGTTGTAGCTGCTGGGCAAGAAAATCTTGCTTGGCATAATTTTCTAAATCAAAGTTTTTCGTCTTTCCAGTTTGAAGGCAAAAGGCGGAGCTTCTTTGGTTTGCATTGGTGCAATAGGCTAATTCATGAAAGTATCCTTGCTGAGCAATTTTGCTCAAGCTTGGTGTTGGGTTGAGCTCAGAACCATAGCGACTTAGTGATCCGAATAGATGTGCTGTATGGCTTTCAGAGACGCAAATAAGAAAATTTGGCAACTTGGATGCCTGTTCACTCCATGCAATTCTAATGATTACAAGGAAAAAGATAGACCAGTAGAGTGATCTTGGGATCATCCATTGAATTTTTGGTGATGATGATAAATTTGGCGAACATTTTTCAAGATCTTCGCAGTTGATCTGATCAAAGGAACAAAGAAACATCTGCTTGAGTACTTGGAGGATTAGTTTATTCAATGGATTATGTGCGGAATAGTAGGATATTTAGGTAATGGTATTGCCCAAGAACCCCTCATTGATGGGTTGCGCCGTCTCGAGTATAGAGGGTATGACTCCGCTGGAGTTGCTTTTCATGACGGAGATGTCTTTACATTAGCCCGTGAAACCGGGCGAGTGGAGAACCTGGCTACTGCTCTCCAAGGAAAAGGGAGCAGTTCTTCTTTGGGTATTGCCCATACACGCTGGGCAACTCATGGAGCCGTAACTGTTGCCAATACTCATCCCCACTTGAGCTACGATCAGAAATTTGCTTTGGTCCATAATGGAGTCATTGAGAATTTTTCTAGTCTTAAGAAATCTCTTATTCAAAAGGGAATTGATTTCTGCTCAGAAACAGATTCGGAGGTTTTATGTAATCTTATTGCCTACCATTATTCCACTCTTTCCCCAAGCAAGGACAGTTTTATTCAGGCTGTGAGTACCGCCCTGAGCGAATCCCGTGGAGCATATGGTATTGCTGTGATTAGCCTAGATAACCCAGATATGATGATTGGTGCTCGCCGGGGTTCACCTTTGGTTGTTGGTATTGGCGAAGATGCCAATTTCATTGCAAGCGATGCGTCTGCATTTGTCGGTCGTGCCAAGGAAGCGGTCTTTTTAAAAGACGGTGAACTTGCCATTTTACAAGGCACAGAATTTAGAATTACCAACCAGCAAGGGCACGTAAGTGATGCCGTTGCTCAGCCATTAGATCAAAAACTAGAGGAAGTGGAACTTGGGGATTTTGGTTCCTACATGGAAAAAGAAATCTATGAGCAACCCAGTGCCCTAAAAAATACTCTTCGCGGTCGATTTGGAGACGATGAGACGACTGCCAAATTGGGCGGTTTAGAAGGCCATGAAGAAGAACTAAGAAATGTAGACCGGATTATTTTTGTAGCCTGTGGAACGGCACGACATGCTTGCATGGTTGCCGAGTATTTAATTGAGAAACTAGCTCGAGTACCTGTGGAAGTTGAGCATGCTTCAGAATTTCGCTACAGAAATTCTCCTAAGTCTGGAAGGTCGCTAGTCATTGCAGTGAGCCAATCGGGTGAGACTTTAGATACGCTGGAGGCTGTAAGGGAGGCGAAAACTAAAGGTTTGCTCACTTTAGGAATTACTAATGTGGTTGGTTCCTCTTTAGCACGCGAAACGGATGGTGGTGTTTATCAGAGGGTCGGGCCCGAAATAGGAGTCGCTTCCACCAAAGCATTTTCATCCCAAGTGTGCCTTTGTGCGATGCTTGGATTGGCGCTGGGGCGGATGAGAGAC
>JAYOTQ010000015.1:0-27070 GCA_038150505.1 Opitutales bacterium
CAATTTGCTCTTCGCTAATTTGGTCAAATACATCTAGGTGATGACGAAGGATTGCTGCCGATTGTTTTAACGCATCATCAGGAGTGATTCTGCCATCTGTATGGATTTCCAAAATCAGCTTATCATAGTCAGTCATTTGACCAACACGTGTGTTTTGTACATCGTATTTGACCAATTTAACGGGGCTGTAAAGGGCGTCCACATTGATCATGCCAATAGGTTGGTTGTCCTGCTTGCTATCTTCACCCAAACAAAAGCCTCTGCCTACGGTAACATCCATTTCAGCAAACACCTTTTGTTTTCTATCAGTTGTTAAAATTACCTGTTCCGGATTGATGATCTCGATTCCTTCCAATGGGGAAATATCACCGGCTGTAATTGTGCCTTCTTTTTCAACATCGAGTGTAATGACAGCATTTTCAGCCTTATGATTGATAATGAGAACCTTCTTGAGGTTGAGCACTATATCCGTCACATCCTCAACGACACCATCCACGCTTTGAAACTCATGCTGTACACCATCCATTTTAAGAGAGGAAATAGCAGCGCCCTCGATAGAACTGAGGAGCACGCGGCGGAATGCATTTCCAATGGTGTGGCCGTAGCCGGTTTCAAAGGGGTCGGCAATAAATTTTGCAAACTTATCGTTAGCTGTTTCCTCCTCTTTAATGAGGCGGTTAGGTAGTTCGAATTTTCCAAGTCTAGTAGCCATGGTATGAATCGGTTATGATTATAATTTGAAATTTAGCGACTGTAGAACTCTACAACCAATTGTACATTAATGCTTTGCTCCAACTCATCTGCTTGGGGCATTCTTGAAACGGTTCCTTGTAAAGAATCAGCTTTAACTTCCAACCAGGGTGGAGTGTTATTGTATTGGGATCCGTCAAGGTTACGGGTCGCAACCTGCCGGGAGGAAGTTTTTTCACGAACCGTAATATCGTCACCGACGGATACTTGGTAACTTGGTATATCAACCTTATGACCGTTGATCAGTAAATGACCATGATTGACAAACTGTCGGGCAGATTTGCGAGTCTTGGCAAATCCGAGACGATAAACCACATTATCCAGCCTTGTTTCCAGGTAGGAAAGGAAATTGTCTCCAGTAATCCCCTGTTTTCTTTTGGCCTTTTGAAAGAGATTGCGAAACTGTTTTTCAGTTAAGCCGTACATCATGCGAAGTTTTTGTTTTTCAAGCAAACCAGCACCGTAATCGCTTACTTTTCTACGAAAACTAGGTCCATGTTGACCAGGAGGGTAGGTGCGGCGTTCGAAAGACTTATTAGCAGGAAAAATCGCCATACCAAAACGGCGATTAATGCGGGTAGTTGGACCAGTGTAGCGTGACATTTTTAAAAATTTACGGGTTAAACACGACGTCTTTTAGGCGGGCGACATCCATTGTGAGGAACAGGGGTGACATCAATGATCGAAGATACATTAAAGCCCAAGCTTTGCAGGGCACGAATCGCAGAATCCCTACCCATTCCAGGACCTTTCACCTTCACAAGAACTTCTTTCATTCCATGAGACATAGCGACCTTACCGGCGTCTTGGGTTACCACTTGAGCAGCGTATGCAGTAGATTTTCTCGATCCACGAAAATTGCATTTTCCCGAACTAGACCAAGAGATTACATTCCCTTTAATGTCAGTGAAAGAAACTTTTGTATTATTAAAGGTCGCAACAATATAGCAAATCCCAGAGGTTATATTTTTACTTCCTTTGGCTTTACGAACCTTGACTTGTTCAATGTTAGCACCAAGAAGGTCGGCTGCTGTTTCTTCTTTTTTAACAGGTTTCTCTTCCTCCTTTGCTTCGGGTGTTGCTACATTCTTCTCCTTCTTTGGTTCAGCAGGGGCAGCATTTTCATCAGAAGAGTTAGGTTCTTTAACTTCTTCAACTTGGTTGTCTTGGTCTTCGCTCATGAATCTGGTAATGGATATTTTTGACTAGCTTTTACGTACAACACCGACTGTCTTGCGTCCACCTTTACGAGTTCTCGCATTGGTGATGGTTCTTTGTCCGCGAACAGGGAGCCCTCTTTGGTGTCTTAATCCCCTGTAGCTACGAATACTTTGGAGGCGCTTGAGATTGTTAGTAATTTGACGGCGCAAATCACCCTCAACCATGATTTTATTGTCGATGATGTAGTTACTAATCAAACTTAGATCTTGCTCGGATAAATCCTGAGTTCTTCTGTCGGGATCAATTCCGGTATCATCAAGAATTTTTTGGGCTCTAGTTGGTCCAATTCCGTAAACATAACGCAAAGAGTATGCGATTTTTTTACGATTTGGGATATCTACTCCTAATAATCTAGCCATGGTAATATGTAATAAAAAGTTTTAAGTGTTAAGCTCCTTTAAAAAAGTATGCAAGTAGTCCAAAAGCAAAGAGCGCGATAGAAATAATAATTAGTGGTCTCCACTGGGCTTCGAAATCTTTTAATTCCAAAGACTCAATACCTCGGTTGGAAGTTGTTGAACGGCCGCGGATTCTACCCTTGCGGAGAAAACCATCATAATGTCTCTGCAAGAGAAAGGTTTCTATTTGGCGCATTGTATCCAAAACAACTCCGACAATGATTAACATGCCCGTACCCCCAAAAAAGGTTGCTACATTGTAGGAAACATTGGCAGTTTTAAAAATAAAATCAGGAAAAACGGCTATGATGGTCAGGAAAACCGCTCCAGCTAAAGTAAGCCGAGTCATAACAAAATCTAAGAAGCGGGCTGTATGTTCCCCAGGACGGACACCGGGAACATAACCGCCATTCTTCTTCAAATCATCCGCTATTTGAACAGGTTTAAACATGATAGACACCCAGAAATAACTAAATACGAGAATTAAGCCCCCATAGACCATATAATAGAACCAACCTCTTCCAGCGAAAGCATTGGCAAGGTCTATTGCCCAGTTGGTTTCATTAGGTGCGTCCGCGATAGCAGCACCAAGAGTCCTAAGAAGTTGAGCAGGAAACATTAAAATCGCACTCGCAAATATAACTGGCATCACCCCTGCATAATTTACTTTTAGAGGTAAAAAGGAGCTTTGCCCACCAAACACCTTTCTCCCCACCATTCTCTTGGCGTATTGTACTGGGATTTTTCTTTGAGCCTGAGTAACAGCAATGATACCACCCACAACCAATAAAAACAGGCCGATCATCAAAATAGCTTTTATAATAACTAAATTATCATCCGCAGGAGCTAAAAATATAAGCGAGTAAGCATCCGCTAAGGCTTTGGGTAAGTCAGCTAATATACCAACAGTTATAAGCAGGGAAATACCATTCCCGATCCCCCGCTGGGTTATCTGCTCACCCAGCCACATAAGAATAAGAGATCCTGTTGTCAGGAAGACAATTGAGTTGATAAGAAATAAAGAGGGAGATGAGGAGACGACAATATCTCCCAACGGTTGTCCGTCCAATCCGAGCTCAGCAGGGTTAAATCCCATAATGAGACTACCCGGACTATCTCGTAATGCCACTGCGAGTAGACCGCCCTGAACCAAACAGATCAAAATCGTTAGGTAACGGGTATATTGGGATATTTTTTGCCTACCTGGTTCCCCTTCCTGCTGCAACCTTGCTAGGTGTGGAAAAACAGCCCCCATTAATTGCATAATGATAGATGCACTAATGTAAGGCATGATTCCTAATGCAAAGAGGGCACCATTGAGAAGGGCACCACCCGTAAACATGTTGTAAAACCCTAAAATGTCATTGCTGCCAGAATCAGTCCTTGTTTGCTCCCGTAATTCGAAAAATTCTTTGATTGGTGAAGGGTCTACACCAGGCAAAGGAATATTCGCACCAACCCGAGCAATAAATAAAAGAGCTAAGGTGAAGAAAATCTTCTGCCTTAATTCAGGTATTTTAAGAGAGTTGGTGAATGCAGAAAGCATGGCAGTTTAGGCAAGTTTGATTGAGCCTCCAGCAGCCTCTATTTTTTTCGTAGCAGAAGCAGAGGAAAAGTTAACTTCCACTGCAAAAGATTTGGAGACATCACCGGTGCCAAGTAATTTGACCGTTTTGGCATTTGGGCGAATCAAGCCAGCACTGCTCAAAGTTTCAAGGTTTACTTTATCGGTTGAAAGTTTTTCTAAGTCTCCAACATTTACGATGGCTATGTCTGATTGGAAACGAGTGCGATTAAAACCTCTTTGGGGCAGCTTTCGATAAAGTGGCATTTGCCCACCTTCAAAACCAGCACGCAGGGAATAACCAGCACGGGCACCTGCACCCTTGTGCCCACGGCAACAAGTTTTACCATGACCATTGCCTTCACCTCGCCCTAACCGCTTTTTTTCCTGATTAGCCCCTTTGGGTAAATTGTGTTCTTTCATTTCGATTAAATTTTAGGCTGATGCTGTAGCAGTGAAGTTAGGGCCTTTAACTGTTTCGCCACGAATGTGTGAAATTTCTTCCGCAGAGCGAAGATCAGATAACCCCTTCATGGTAGCTCCAACGACAGATAATGGGTTGTTAGAACCTAAGGATTTGGAAAGTACATTTTTAATACCAGCACCTTCCAAAACTGCACGTACGCCACCACCTGCTATGATACCCGTTCCCTCTCTTGCTGGACGGAGCAGGACTTTACCGCCGTCAAAGTTTGCAAGAATAGGGTGGGGTATGGTTTCGCCAGCAAGAGAAACTGGACGCATAGATTTTTTGGCTTGTTCAGTACCCTTACGAATCGCGTCTGGGACCATTTGTGCCTTCCCGTAACCAAAACCAACATTTCCTTTTTGATCACCAACAACCACGAGGGCGGCAAAACTAAAACGGCGACCACCTTTTACTACCTTGGCACATCGGTTTACATGGACAACTTTTTCGAAAAGCTCTTCTTCGTCTAAGGTAACTTTCTCAGAAGCTTTAGGCTTTTTATTCTTTGTATCAGGCATAATAAATTAAAATTTGAGTCCTTCGTTTCTGACTGATTCGGCAAAAGCCTTAATACAGCCGTGATATTTCCTTCCTGCACGATCAAAAACGATGGTATCAATACCAGCGTCCTTGAGCCTTTTGCCAAAAATTGCTCCTAGTTTTTCGGATCCGGATAAGTTTGGAAGACTGCTTTTGAGTTCCTTTTCGTTCGTTGAAATTGCTGCCAATGTAGAGGAAAGTTCATCATTGATACATTGTGCGTGAATATTTTTGTTAGTAAACCTAACCGTTAGCCTGGGTCGTGCAGCTGTACCAATTATTTTTTTTCTTATACGCCAACGTCTTTTCTGTAAAAGCTCTCTTTTCTTACCAAGATTCATAATATAAATAGGTTAAGCGGATTTCTTACCTTCTTTTCTCCGCACAAATTGACCGAGAATTCTAACACCTTTGCCCTTGTAAGGCTCAACAGGATAATAACTTTTAATATCGGCAGCCAACTGCCCAACTTTTTGTTTATCAGCACCTTCAACATGTATTTTTACATTGTCGGCAACGGTAACAGAAACACCTTCAGGAATAGGGTGATTGATTGGATGCGAATATCCCAACTCAAGACCAACCTCCGTTCCCTTTACGGCAGCCCGAAAGCCAACTCCTTCAATGAGTAAGTCTTTGCTGTATGGAGTAACCACACCCGTGACCATATTAGCCACCAAAGAACGAATGGTTCCTTGAAGTGCCCGTGTTTGGCGATTGGTATCAATTGGACGAACAACGACCTCGTTGTCAGAGATTTCTAAGGTTACAGAGTCATTCAACTCTTGGATCAATTCTCCTTTGGGTCCTTTAACCCGAACCGAACCATCATTTGTTGATACTTCGACACCGGCGGGTATGTTGATTGGTAAATTTCCTATTCTGCTCATAATAAATCCTTACCAAACACTGCAAAGTAACTCACCACCAAGCTTTTCTTTTCTGGCGGTTTTGTCATCTACAATTCCCTTGGGGGAACTGATAATAGATATACCTAGCCCACCCAAAACACTTGGAATTTCTCGGTACCCACAATAAGAGCGACGACCTGGTGTACTGACACGGCTTATTCCTTTGATAGCATGTTTGCCAGAGACATATTTAAGATCAATTTCAAGTACCTTGAAACCGTTTTCATTATCAGACTCTCGACAATCGGAAACGAAGCCCCGTTGTTTGAGTATTTTTGCAATACCTGCACGTAAATTTGAGTGTGGATAAGAACATTTATCCTTACCTGCGAGACCAGCATTACGAATAACAGTAATAAAATCTCCTATAGTATCGTGTATAGACATATTTAAAGGGGGTAGTGGTTACCAAGAAGCCTTAATGACTCCGGGGACTTTTCCTTGCAAAGCAAGTTCACGGAACGAAATTCGTGATAATCCGAATTTTCTGATAACGGCGCGCGGACGACCTGTTAGAGAACATCTTTTGACTAGCCGAACAGGGGAAGAGTTTTTGGGAAGTTTAGTTAACTTAGCTTGTGCAGCATAGAAATCCTCTTCACTAGTATTGGGGTCAGAGATAATCTTTTTAAGAGCCTCACGTTTGGCAGCAAAACGAGCCACCATACGTTCTCTCTTTAAGTTTCTTTGAATTGCAGATTTTTTAGCCATAGAAATTAAGTTTTTGAATTATGCGGCTTGCTCAACTGGTTGAACTGTTTGTTTGCGAAAAGGCATTCCTAAAAGTTGAAGCAATTCTCTCCCTTCTTCATCATTGGAAGCTGTGGTGGTGATGCAAATATCAAGACCCACATTCACCCTTTGCCTTTCCACATTGATTTCTGGAAAGATGCTGTGATCTGTAATACCAAGAGAGTAATTACCACGACCATCGAGTTTGGAACGAACTCCTCTAAAGTCACGAATGTTAGGAAGAGAGATGGCAATTAATCGATAAAGGAATTCCCACATTTGGTTTCCTCTTAAAGTCACTTTCACCCCGATTGGCATTCCTTGCCTGAGCTTAAAGTTGGACACGCTGATTTTGGCTTTAACAATGACAGGGGCTTGTCCAGAAAGGTTGGCAATATCGTTGCGTAAATCTGCAACACCTGTCTTGTCCATATCCGCACCAAAAGAAGAGTTTAAAACAATCTTTTCAATTTTGGGTACTTCGTGAATATTTTTGTAACCCATTTTCTTCATTAAAGAAGGGACTACATTTTCTAAATAAACTTTTTTTAGCTCTGACATCTTAGTGGTTCCTAAAGTTAGCTGTTCTTAGACACATTGGACACATGAATGGGTGCTTCCCTTTCGACGATCGAGCCCTGAGGGTTATCCTGTGTTTTACGTTCATGCTTTTTAACAAGGTTAACACCTTCTATAAGTAACCGGTTTTTACTACGAATGACTTCTAGAATCTTACCTTTACTGCCCTTGTGGTCTCCAGCAATAACAGTTACCTCGTCCCCTTTCTTAAGTTTAATAGCCATAATTAAAGTACCTCAGGAGCTAAAGAAATAATCTTCATGAATTTTTGGCGAAGCTCTCGAGCGACAGGGCCAAAGATACGAGTACCTTTAGGAGAGCCATCATTATTGACAATCACACAAGCGTTTTCATCAAATCGTAAATAACTGCCATCTCTTCTTCTCATTGGTGCCCTGGTTCGGACAACAACTGCACGGACAACACTGCCCTTTTTAACGGAAGCGTCTACTGAGCTTTCTTTTACATGACACACAATAATATCACCCACCGATGCGGTTGACTTAAGTTGGCCAATGCGTCTAATCATGCGAACTTGTTTAGCACCGGTATTGTCGGCTACTTCCAATCTGCTAAGTAATTGAATCATGACGGTTAAACTACGGGTGCCTTTTCAACTAATTCAACTACACGCCAGCGCTTCATTTTACTAAGAGGGCGGGTAGACATGATCCTTACTTTGTCACCCACATTAGATAGGTTCTCTTCATCATGTGCATGAACAGTTGTTTTTCTCCTAATTTCTTTTTTATAAAGAGGGTGGGGTATTTTATATTCATAAACAACTTTGATGGATTTATCACCAGTCTTGGAGCGAACCACACCAATCAATTGCTTACGTTCATTTCTTGAAGATTCTTTGTTCATAAATAGGGGTCTCAGGAGGACGCGGACTTGGATGTACGTAGTTGAGTAAAAAGACGTGCACGGTCTCGTCTAATTTCTTTAATAAGATGAGGCTTTTCTACTTGGCCGGTCTGCTTGCGGATCTGTAACTGTAAAAGTTCATCACCAAGTTCACGAAGTTTCTTGTCAATTTCTGCGACAGAAAGGTCTTTGATCTCTGACATTTTCATAAGATAATTAGTAGCTTCTTTCGCGACTTACCAATCGGCAGCGGAAGGGCAATTTCGAATCCGCAAGACCAAGGGCTTCCCTAGCTAAGGTTAAGGAGCAGCCTGCAATTTCGAATAAGACATGACCGGGCTTGATTACAGCAACCCAATGGTCAACCGGCCCCTTACCCTTTCCTTGCCGTGTTTCGGCAGGTTTTTTGGTGACAGGCTTGTGAGGGAATACACGTATCCAGACCTTGCCTTTTCTTTTAAGATGTCTGTTGATTGCAACACGAGCAGCTTCAATTTGGTTGGATGTCATTCGGCCGCGGGAGAGGGTCTGAATCCCAAACTCACCAAAAGCAACAGTATTTCCCCTAGACGCAGATCCACGGATACGACCTTTGTGAACCTTTCTAAATTTTGTACGAGATGGTAATAACTTTGGCATAATACTAAGAGTTTAGAAAATTTTATCTTCGTCCTTTAAGCAGATCCAACATTTGATACCAATGATGCCGTAGACCGTATTGGCTTCGACTAAGCCGTAATCAATGTTTTCTCGAAGCGTATGCAAAGGAACTCTTCCCTCACGCAACTGTTCAGTCCGGGCAATATCTGCACCTGCCAACCTGCCTGCACATTGAATACGAATCCCTTCTGCACCCATAGACATAGTCGTTTGAACAGCTTTTTTCATAGCACGACGAAAAGCAATTCTGCGTTCTAGTTGGAGGGCTACGCTCTCGGCAACCAAGGATGCCACGAGATCAGGCTTTTTGATTTCCTGAATTTCCAAACGAACTTCTTTTCCAACCACGCGGTTTAAAGAATCTCGAAGAGAATCAAGTTCCTGACCTTTTCTGCCGATAACGATACCCGGTCTGGCAGTCCAAATTGTAACACGAGTCCTTGTGGAAGCACGTTCAATAACAATTCGGGGAACCGAAGCATATCGCAGCTTCTTTTCCAAGAAACCTCTAATCAAATTATCTTCCTCCATGAAGGTTGAATAATCAAATTTATTGGCGTACCACCGGGCACTCCAGTTTCTGCGGACGCTTAAACGAAAACCAATTGGATTTACTTTCTGACCCATAACTTAAATTTTTTCGTCGGTTAAAGTAATACGGAGGTGACTCATTCTTTTTTTGTAAGGATGAGCGGAACCTCTTGCACAGGGTCTAAACCTTTTCAACGCAGGGCCTTCCTCAACAATTGCTTCACGAATGATAAGATCATCAGCATTAAGATTTGCATTGTTTTCCGCGTTTGCCATCGCTGATTTTAAGGTCTTGTCTAACATGCGGGCGGCTTTTCGAGGGATATACTTGAGCAAAGACACACCTTCCGTTGCACTACGACCAGGAAGGATGCGGGCAACTTCTCGGGCTTTTTTGGGAGAAATCCGCATATATTTAGAATAAGATTTAATCTCCATGTTACTTCTGGGTGTGCGGGTTGTGTGATTTAAATGCTCGAGTTGCAGAAAACTCACCAAGTTTATGACCTACCATATTTTCAGTTACATAGACTGGTAAAAAGTTCTTTCCATTGTGCACAGTAAAATTTAAGCCAACAAAATCTGGCGTGATAGTGGATCTACGGGACCATGTTTTTATAGGCTTGCGGTCACCTTTGTCTTGAGCTTGTTGGACCTTTTTCATCAAGTGAGGGTCAACAAAGAAGCCTTTTTTTATTGATCTTGTCATAACAAAATTACTTCACTCTTCTACCATTACGACGGGTAATGATCATAGAGTTCGATGGTTTAGATTTTTTACGTGTTGGGAAGCCTTTGGAAAGCTGACCCCATGGGGATGATGGATGACCACCACCCGAAGTTCTGCCTTCACCACCACCCATTGGATGGTCTACCGGATTCATAGCAACACCACGAACACGTGGTCTACGGCCCTTCCAGCGGTTCCTTCCAGCCTTTCCGATAGTGGCTTTTTGATGATTTCCGTTTCCGACCGAACCAATGGTTGCACGACAGTTGGATTTAACAATACGAATCTCGCCACTGGGCATTTTAAGGGAAGCATCAGGGCCATCAATGGATATGAGACGCGCTGAACTGCCAGCGGATCGGCAAATTTTTGCACCAGCACCTGGTAACATCTCGATACAATGGACTTTGGTCCCCAATGGCATGAGTTTCAAGGGGATGGCATTTCCGATATTAAAATCAACCATTTTGTCCGTACTCACAAGCTTGTCTCCAACAACAATGGTCTCTGGTGCAAGTATGTATGACTTCTCACCATCACTATATTGAAGAAGAGCTATGTTCGCAGTGCGGTTTGGATCATATTCGATTGCAATTACCTCTGCTGTTTCATCCAACCGATTACGGCGAAAATCAATTTGTCTATACAGTCGTTTGTGTCCGCCCCCTCTTCTCCGGCTAGTAATTCTGCCGTAAGTATTTCTGCCTTTTTTACGGTGAAAACCAGAAGTTAAAGACTTTTCTGGTCTCTTGGTAGACAGTTCCTGCTTATTTTTAAGATAAAATCTGCCACTTGGGGTAACAGGTTTTTGTTGTAAAATAGCCATAATAAAAAATTCTCCTAATTAAGCGAGGTCAATGCTCTCACCAGCTTTAAGGGTGACAATTGCTTTTTTAGCCAGTGCCGTATGTCCAAGCTTTCCTCTTCTCATACGATCCCTTTTGGTTTTTGGTTTCTGCGTAAGAGTATTTACTTTGATCACACTTACTCCAAAAGTTTGCTCAACTGCATTTTTGATGTTGGTCCGGGTAGCATCCGGAAAGACTGAAAAAACATACTGATTGAGATTCGCTGAAAGCATGGTGGCCTTCTCCGTGAGGAGGGCCTCTTTTAATACATTAACTGCTTCGTTCATGGCTACTTAGTTTTGAGTGGAAAATTTGCTAACGAGTGAAGTAATGCCAGCAACTGAACATAAAACCTGATCCACGCCTACAATGTCCAAAGCATTTACAGTGGAAGAAGTTGATACTTTCACATTGGACAAATTACGGGCCGCAAGAAAAAGATTTTTTTCTACGCTTTCATCGATGATAAGCGTCTTTCTGCTTGTTCCTAACTGAGTAAGCAATTGGGAGAAATCTTTTGTTTTGTGAGATTTCAAAGACCATTCTTCAATCAATGAGATTGTACCTTCAGATGCTTGGTTAACTAATGCTCTCTTGAGTGCAAGCTGGCGCATTTTACTATTAACTTTTTGGCTGTAGGAGCGAGGCTTTGGACCAAAAGCTACACCACCACCTGTACGTTGGATTGCTCTTTTATCACCAGCACGACCAGTTCCTAAACCTTTTTGGCGATAAATCTTCTTACCAGACCCAGAAACTTCATCGCGTGTCTTGGTCGAAGCATTCCCCTGTCTTTTATTTGCTCTTACAGCAAGTATGCATTGGCGCAAAGCATCGTCACCCTTCCCGTCCTCTAGGGTAGGAAAGTTATCAATTTCTGTTTCACCAGAAGAAGAACCGTCGGATTTAAATAATTTAAATTTCATATCAACTTATTTACTTGGATTCTTTGCTTTTCTTGGCGATACGAACAGTCAAAATTCCACCTTTATGTCCGGGAACGCTTCCCTTGATTAAAATGAGGTTTTTTTCTGGAATTATTTTGACTACCTTGAGGTTTTGAGTGGTTCTTTGAACATCACCCATGTGACCTGGCATCTTTTTATTTTTAAAAACCCGCCCTGGCCATTGGCACAAACCATACGATCCGCCACGGCGGTGAAACATTGAGCCATGAGATGCAGGTCCGCCCCCAAAATTCCAACGTTTGACAACACCTTGAAAGCCTCGTCCTTTTGTAGTGGAAACAACATCAACAGTGGGAATATCTGTAAAATCTGCCACCGTTATTGATTTACCCTGGGTGAGCTCGTGTGACTCATCTACCCTGAACTCACTAGAAACTTGTTGAGTATCAGCGCCAGCTTTCGCGGCATGTCCCTGAGATGGTTTGTTGGGTTTGTTGGGAGTCTTGCCTCTCGGGTTAAACCCGATTTGAACTGCAGAGTAACCATCTGTAGAAACAGATTTTACTTGAAGAACTGGGCAAGGTCCTGCCTCAACAATGGTCACAGGTACCAAATTATTATCTTCATCGTAAACTTGGGTCATCCCAAGCTTTTTTCCTAAAATTTCGATTTTCATTCTTTAAGCGGCAGGATTTTTAATGGACCTGCTTTAAAGGGGGTTAGTTGTTTATGGTAAGTAAGATATTAAAATGAATTTACACATTAATGTTGATTTCAACGCCAGCAGGCAGGTTGAGCTTTTTAAGCTCATCCACTGTTTGTACAGTTGGCTCAATGATATCAATTAGGCGCTTGTGTGTACGAAGCTCAAATTGATCCATTGATTTTTTGTCTACATGGGGAGAACGGTTCACGGTGTATCTTTCAATCCTTGTAGGCATAGGAATAGGACCCGCAACGCGAGCACCAGTTCTCTTAGCTGTGTCTACAATATCAGATGCAGATTGATCAATAACTCGGTAATCGAATCCTTTTAATTTAATGCGTATTTTATGTCCGTTCATGATTTAGCTTCTGGCAGGTTCACGAGAAGATGTTTCAACAATGTTTTGTACAAGATTCTGGGGAACCTGGTCGAAGTGTGAGGGGGTCATGGAGTAATCGGCACGACCCGAAGAAAGTGAACGCATGTCGGTGGAATAACCAAACATATTCTCAAGGGGGACAAATGCATCGATGATACAAACCGTTCCACGGGTTTCCATTCCCTGTATCTGGCCTCTACGACGGTTGAGATCACCCATAAGTTCACCTTGGTACTCTTCGGGTGTTGATACTTCCACCTTCATAATAGGTTCAAGTAAGATAGGTGAAGCTTTTTGCATCGCATCTTTGAATGCGAATATTCCTGCCATCTTAAATGCCATTTCGGATGAATCGACATCATGGAATGAACCATCAATAAGTGAGACTTTAAAATCGATCACAGGATATCCAGCAATGACGCCCCCTTGAGCGGCTTCTTTGATACCGTCTAAAGTAGGTTTGATAAACTCTTTGGGAATCGCACCACCCACAATTTTATTTTCTAGTTCGATTCCTTTACCCTTTTCGAGTGCTTGGATTTGGATGACAGCATGACCGTATTGACCACGTCCACCAGATTGACGAACAAACTTACCAACTCCATCAGATGAAGAGGTGATTGTCTCGCGATATGCAATTTGGGGCTTACCTGCAGTGGCTTCCACCTTGAACTCTCTAAATAATCTATCGCGAATAATGTCTAGGTGCAATTCACCCATACCAGCAATGATCGTTTGTCCAGTTTCTTCATTTGTGGAAAGACCGAAAGTTGGGTCTTCTTCAGCAAGTCTTTGAAGGCCAATCGACATTTTCTCTTGGTCAGCCTTAGTAGCAGGCTCAATAGACATCGATATAACCGGCTCAGGAAAAGTTGGTGGCTCAAGCCTCAAGTCCAGTGATTTGTCACAAAGGGTGTCTCCAGTTACGACATCTTTAACACCAATTAATGCACAAATGTCGCCAGAAAAAGCGACCTCTATGTCTTCCCTCGTATCAGCCTTCATGATCATAAGACGAGAGACTCGCTCAGACTTGCGCGTACGAGGGTTGTAGAGTGTCGATCCTTTTTGCAATGTACCTTGGTAAACCCGAAAAAATACGAGTTTACCAACATAAGGGTCCGTCATTAATTTGAATGCAAGACCTGCAACTTGGTTAGCATCGTTAGGAGCAACTTCGACTACATTTTCATCGGAGTCCTCACCTTTCATCGGAGGTAAATCCAAAGGGGAAGGGAGGTAATCCACAACGGCATTCATGAGCATCTGTACACCTTTGTTTTTAAATGCACTGCCTGGAATAACCCCTACAAACTTGATTGATATGGTAGCTTTACGAATCGCTAACCTAAGCTCATCCTCGGTAATCTCTTCACCTTCGAGGTATTTCGTGGCTAACTCATCATCAAAATCAGAGAGTGCCTCAATGAGTGATTCGCGATATTCCGCAGCCTGGTCAGCATAATCATCTGGAATATCAACCGTATCAAAACGAACACCACTTTCATCAGTCTCGTCATAAATGTATGCAACCATTTTGACTAAATCAATGAGTCCTTTGAAGTTTTCTTCGGCACCAATAGAAAGGAATAATGGATGAGCGTTTGCACCAAGCTTGTCTCGCATCGTTTGCAGGGCAGCAAGGAAGTCTGAACCCATGCGGTCCATTTTATTAATAAAAGCTAACCGGGGCACATGATATTTATCCATCTGCCTCCAAACAGTTTCAGACTGGGGCTGTACGCCCTCTACAGAAGTAAAAACTGCTACGGCTCCATCTAGTACACGTAAAGATCTTTCCACCTCTGCGGTGAAATCAACATGGCCTGGAGTGTCAATTATGTTGATGCGATGATCAATACCAGCGTAGGGCCCTTCAGAAGTTGTCCATCCGCAGGATATAGCAGCAGAAGTAATCGTGATGCCACGCTCGCGCTCTTGCTCCATCCAGTCAGTCGTTGCACTTCCTTCGTGAACTTCACCAATTTTATGAACAACACCTGAGTAAAATAAAACGCGTTCAGTACAAGTGGTTTTACCGGCATCAATGTGAGCGGCAATCCCGATGTTGCGGGTGTGCTCTAAGATAGTTTTGCGAACAGAAGAATTCGCAGAAGAGGGTTCCAATACAGCTGTCATGATGCGGAATGAAAATTACCAGCGCAAATGTGCGAATGCACGATTTGCCTGTGCCATTTTGTGAGTTTCCTCGCGTTTTTTTACCACTGAGCCAGTATTGTTGTAGGCATCAATCAATTCATTGGCTAAGGCATCTGCCATAGGCGTGCCCTTGCGTGAAGATGCAGCATTAACTACCCAGCGAAATGCAAGGCTTTGTTGACGTTCGAAAGCCACCTCTATTGGCACCTGATAGGTTGCACCACCCACTCGACGGCTTTTAACCTCGATTTTTGGGCGAATGTTTTCAAGTGCACCCAATACCAATTCTAAAGGATTTCCTTTTTCGAGTTTTTCGGCCATTTTCTCAATAGCGGAATAAACTACACGTTGGGCAACAGACTTTTTACCATCCAGCATAACGATATTGATCAGGGCACTAATAAGTGTGCTCCCGTGACGTGGATCAGGATGAACAGCTCTTTTGTTTGCTTGGCGTCTTCGGGACATAGGTCAATCAGCTTTTAGGTTTTTTAACGCCATATTTAGATCTACTGCGACGTCTCTTTTCCACACCTTGGCAGTCTAAAGTTCCACGAACAATATGATACCGAACTCCATTCAAATCTTTTACTCGCCCACCCCGCAACAACACAATGCTGTGTTCCTGAAGGTTATGGCCCTCATCAGGGATGTATGCAATCACCTCGTAACCCGTGGTTAGACGAACCTTAGCAACTTTACGGACCGCCGAATTTGGTTTCTTGGGGGTTCTTGTAGTAACCTGTACACAAACTCCTCGACGAAAAGGACAAGCCTTGAGTGCAGGTGATTTCGTTTTCGCTTTCTGTAAGCGACGGTTTTTTCGTACCAATTGATTGATCGTAGGCATAGTGCAAATTTGAGGGTAAAGGATCGAAAGTAAATTTATTTTCAGGAATTTCAAGCCATAAATGACAAGATCAATATTAGGCAGTCATAGGCTCGGAAGTGCTAGCTCCCAAACTGTCAACTTTAAGACGCCTCCATTTGGGCAAACCAGTGCCTGCAGGAATCAAATGACCCATAATTACATTTTCTTTAAATCCATTAAGCTCGTCTACTTTACCAAGGGTTGCTGCGTTAGTAAGTACCCGAGTAGTTTCCTGAAAAGATGCTGCTGAAATGAAGCTGTCCGTCTCAAGTGAAGCTTTTGTAATACCGAGTAGAATAGGCTCAGCTTCTGCAGGTTTACCACCTTTTTGAGCGATTGATTCATTTGCATCCAAGAAGGCAAATCGATCAATTTGGTCGCCCCAAAAGAAATCAGCGTCTCCTGGGTCAGTAATTCTCACCTTGAAGAGCATTCTGGAAATAATCACTTCCAAGTGCTTATCATTGATGGTGACACCTTGTAGGCGGTATACTTTTTGGATTTCTTCAATGAGATATTCCTGAACGGCAGAAGGTCCGAGAATTTCTAATATTTCATGCGGATCTTTCGCACCCTCTGTAATCAACTGACCTTTGTGTACAAAATCTCCGTGTTGTACCAATACATGTTTTCCGTGCGGGATGAGGTGCTCCTCAACCTGGCCGGTATCTTCATTGGTAACTAGCAATCTTTTCTTAGACCTCAGAGTTCCGGCCTCAGTAATGATGCCATCGATCTTCGCCATTTGTCCAACATTGCTTTCTTTAGGGCGCCTTGCTTCAAACAACTCTGCAACACGGGGTAAGCCTCCCGTAATATCTTGTGTTTTAGAAGCTTGCCGGGGGGTTTTGGCAATGATGGAACCCGCATCGATACGAGTTCCTTCATCTACGGCCACTTGGGCACCCGTAGGTACCGAATAAGTAGCTATTGGTTTACCCGAGGAGTCTTTGACAATGATCTGGGGATTGAGGTCTTCTTTGTGCTCAATAACGACCATTGATTTACCGCCCGAAGCATCTTTCTCCACTTTTGTTGTAACTCCAGGTAGCATATCCTCAAAGCCAATAATGCCTTTTTTCTCAGAAAGAATAGGAATGTTGTAGGGATCCCATTGAGCAAGTAGGGTGGACTCTTCAACTTCTTCCTCGTCCTTGAAGTGCAGAAGGGCACCAGCAGGAACGGGGTAATCATCGATGATTCTTCCATCCGCATCAAGAACTTGAATAGAACCAGTTTTGTTAAGAGAAACTTGTTGGCCATTTGCGAGAGTTACTAAGCGTAATCCAACAAACTTAAGCTTTCCGGCTTTTCTGATGTGGATCACCGGTTCTTCTCTACCTGCACTAGCAATTCCACCGATATGGAAGGTACGCATAGTCAACTGAGTACCCGGTTCACCGATTGATTGTGCCGCGATTATACCAACTGCAGACCCTTGTTTGACCAGGGCGTTAGTAGACGGATCGATCCCATACTCCATAGAAGTCATACCATTCTTAATACGACTTGATAAAGGAGACATAACGCGTACTCGAGTGATACCAGAAGCATCCAGATTGTCTGCCATGCTTTCGGTGATCAAAGATCCGGAGGAAACTAAAGTTTCACTAGGGTTGGATGGATTAGGAATATCCTCAGCTGAGTATCGACCAATAACACGATCACGCAGGGGAACAATTTCATTGTCACCCTCCATAATTGCTTTTTTGACCACACCATCGCGTCGGTCATCATCTTCCTTCGCGATTACGCAGTCCATAGCAACATCGCAAAGTTTTCTCGTCAGGTATCCAGCATCAGCAGTTTTTAGGGCTGTATCCGCGAGCCCCTTTCTTGCCCCGTGAGTAGACATGAAATATTCTAAAACAGAGAGACCTTCCCTGAAAGAAGATAAGATAGGTTGCTCAATGATCTCACCGGAGGGTTTAGCCATTAGACCGCGCATGCCACAAAGCTGCCTAACCTGTTGCCGATTTCCGCGAGCGCCGGAATCCATCATTAAGTAAACAGGGTTGATGGTGTCTTTGCCAAGGTTTTCATCCAGGGCAGTAAACACGTTTTTAGCAATGTCATCGGTGGCCGATGTCCATACATCAATAATTTTGTTGTGCCTT
This sequence comes from Opitutales bacterium, assembly GCA_038150505.1. Taxonomy (GTDB): domain Bacteria; phylum Verrucomicrobiota; class Verrucomicrobiia; order Opitutales; family Seribacteraceae; genus Chordibacter. The sequence continues at coordinate 17,942 of JAYOTQ010000015.1, forward strand.
TCACCCCTGGTTATAATTCCTTTGCGGAATTGATCCTCGATTTTATCAATTTCTTTCCTTGCAGAAACAATACGGTCCTTCTTTTCATCAGGAATAATCATATCGAAAATTCCAATTGAAATACCGGCTTTTGTTGCCATATCGAAGCCCATTTCCTTGAGCTTATCTAAAGCGATAATGGTATTTTCTTTTCCGGTAAGACGGTAGGTTTCAAGAATAAGGTCACCCAGGTCGCCCTTGAGGGCCGGCTTGTTGAAGAAACCTAATACTTCTGGCCAAATGGTATTGAATAAAACTCTTCCAACCGTTGTTCTGACAACGCTTCTACCCGAGATACCAAAGTGAGTTTCCTTACCTTTATCCGGGTTTTCTAAATCAATCCAATCATGCAGAGTAAGAGCCCCATCTTGCAGAGCACTTAAGGCTTCCTCGAGAGAAGCAATCAATGGAAGCCTTACTTTTTCCCCTGGCATTTCTTTTTTGGGGTTCATGGTAAGAAAGTATGAACCCAAAACAATATCCTGTGAAGGGGTGAGAATGGGCTTACCACTCGATGGCGAAAAGATGTTGTGCGTAGCCATCATCAGCAACTTGGCTTCCATAATTGCCTCAACCGATAAAGGTACATGAACCGCCATTTGGTCCCCATCAAAATCAGCATTGTAAGGGGTACATACCAAGGGGTGCACACGAATAGCATTACCCTCAATTAGAACTGGCTCAAATGCTTGGATTGAAAGTCGGTGAAGGGTAGGGGCACGGTTAAGTAAAACCGGGTGACCTTTCGTTACCTCCTCCAAGATATCCCAAACTTCAGGAGAGCGGGTCTCAATCATTTTGCGTGCACCTCTTACGGTGTGCACAAAACCCAGTTCCTTAAGTCTGCGAATAATAAAAGGCTCAAACAAAATGAGGGCCATTTTCTTAGGCAATCCACATTGGTGAAGCTTGAGCTCAGGACCGATTACAATTACTGAACGACCGGAGTAGTCAACCCGTTTACCAAGTAAGTTTTGCCTAAATCGACCTTGTTTACCCTTGAGCATATCACTGAGTGATTTGAGCGGGCGGTTTCCAGAACCTGTGATTGCACGACCATGTCTTCCATTATCAAAAAGGGCATCCACTGCTTCTTGAAGCATTCTTTTTTCGTTATGGATGATGACATCCGGTGTCTTGAGTTGTAGCAGGTTCTTTAAGCGGTTATTTCTATTGATGACCCTTCTGTAAAGATCGTTGAGGTCACTGGTCGCAAACCGTCCACCCTCAAGAGGAACCAATGGGCGTAAGTCGGGTGGAATAACAGGTATGGATTCTAAAATCATCCATTCGGGTGACGCTTCCGATTGAAGAAAACCCTTAACCACGCGCAATCGGCTGGCTAATTTTTTCTTCATTTGTTTGGACTTGGTGTCATGAATCTGGTCGTACAACTCGTCTAATTCGTCTTGAAGATCCAAGCGACTCAATACATCACGAACTGCTTCCGCACCCATTTTAGCTTCAAATTCATCGCCATACTCGTCAAGAGCTTCACGATATTCCTTATCGGACAGCAACTGCCTGTCCTCTAATGGAGTGTTGCCCGGATCCGTTACAAGGTATTGTTCGTAGTAAAGAACCCGTTCTAGACTTTTGGCAGTCATATTCATGAGCAAGCCCAGACGGCTTGGCATACTCTTCAGAAACCAAATGTGGGATACAGGTACGGCTAATTCAATATGACCCATGCGTTCTCTTCGCACACGAGACACTGTGACCTCTACTCCACACCGATCACAGACTACACCCTTGTACTTGATTCTTTTGTACTTACCACATGCACATTCATAGTCACGGACAGGACCGAATATTTTCTGACAAAACAAACCGCCTGGTTCTGGTTTGAATGTACGATAATTGATTGTTTCGGGATTTTTAACCTCTCCTTTAGACCAAGAGCGGATAATATCCGGGTCCGCTACGGTAATGGATACTCGATCCATAGGTCCAACATCTACTCCAAGTGCTTCGTTAAGTGCTTCTACGCTCATAATATTAAACTAAAATTAATGTTTTTTTAAATGTGACAGGATTATAAACCCTCTTCGCCACGCACGCGGACATCCAAACAGAGGCTTTGCATCTCCTTCATTAGAACATTGAAAGATTGTGGTGTTCCGGCCTGCAGTGAATTATCTCCTTTAACTAAAGACTCATAAATTTTAGTTCGTCCTAAAACATCATCAGACTTTACGGTGAGGATTTCCTGCAAAGTGTAGGCTGCTCCATATGCCTCAAGTGCCCATACTTCCATCTCACCAAATCTTTGACCTCCATATTGGGCTTTTCCTCCAAGAGGTTGCTGGGTGATAAGGCTGTATGGACCGACTGCACGAGCGTGTATCTTGCTTGTGACTAAGTGGTTCAACTTAAGCATGTACATATAACCAACAACAATACGCTGGTAAAATGCCTCACCTGTACATCCATCGTACAATGTGCTCTTACCATTTTCGGGAAGTTCAGCTTCTCTGAGGTAATCCTGAATCTTTGCTTCAGGAATTCCGTCAAAGATGGGTGTTGCCACTTTGAGACCTAGTTTCTTGCATGCCCAACCCAAGTGAGTTTCTAAAACCTGCCCAACATTCATTCGACTAGGAACACCAAGCGGATTTAAGCAAATCTCGATAGGAGTACCGTCGGGTAAAAATGGCATATCTTCTTCAGGAACAATCTTAGCCACAACGCCTTTGTTTCCATGACGACCTGCCATTTTGTCACCCACACGCATTTTCTGCTTTTTGGCAATAAATACGCGGACATTTTTTATGGCTCCCTGATCGATAGAATCACCATGTTCAATGGCCTCCATCTTTCGGTCTTTGTCGTCTTCCAAATCTTGAAACTTTGATTCGTAACTTTCAATAATCTCAAAAACTTTTATCCTTACTGGGGAGGGTGGGATATCAATAAACTTATGAACTGAAGCCAGCCTTCTAAGCAAAGTTTTAGTTATTTTACGGTTTGCTGGAATGATGATATCGCCAGTTTCTGAATTGGTAACATTAAGAGGTATTTTCTCCCCAAGTAAAATGTTTGACAAGGATTCAGTTAATTGGGCTCTCAGGTCTTCGGTTTGGTTCCTGTAGTCCTCCTTGATTTGTTTCATCTGACGACGGAAGTCCGAGGGGGACAGTTTCTCTTGTTCCGCATCTGATCGGCTGGATACTTTAATATCCATGACAATTCCTTGGGTGCCGGAAGGCACACGGAGTGAGCTGTCTTTCACATCAGCGGCTTTTTCTCCAAAGATGGCCCGTAAAAGTTTTTCCTCAGGAGCTAAATCTGTTTCGCTCTTCGGGGTAATTTTACCGACTAAGATATCACCTGGTTTTACCTCTGCACCAATTCTAACAATGCCTAAATGATCGAGATTACGTAAAGCCTCTTCCCCTGCATTGGGGATGTCTCTAGTAATTTCTTCAGGACCTAGCTTCGTGTCTCTGGCAGTTACTTCAAATTCCTCAATATGGATCGATGTGTAGATATCATCTTTAACAATTTTCTCAGAAATCAGGATAGCATCCTCGAAGTTGTAACCTTTCCAAGGCATGAAGGCGACAAGGATGTTACGGCCAATAGCAAGCTCACCTTGTTGAGTGCTTGCACCATCGGCAAGTGCCTGCCCAAGCTTAACCTTATCTCCCTTACGGACTATAGGTTTTTGGTTGAAGCAGGTGCCCGCATTTGACCTAAGGAATTTTCGCAAATCGTAACAATAAATTCCTCTTTTGTGATCGCTTCTTGGTTCCTTGAGAAACCGTGGGGGAAGTGTGCCATCATCGGAAACCACAATTCGGTTTCCGTCAGCAATTGCAACAATCCCTTCAGATTCAGAAATTGTTACGGTTTTAGAATCCTCTGCTACCTTGCTTTCAATGCCGGTGCCTACAAAAGGAGATTCCGTTTGTAAAAGGGGAACCGCTTGCCGCTGCATGTTCGCACCCATAAGGGCACGGTTGGCATCGTCATGTTCAATGAAAGGAATTAATCCAGCAGCTACAGAAACCACCTGCTTGGGAGAAACATCCATAAAGTTAATTTCATTGGGATCATACTCCTGTACTTGGTCACGGTAACGGCATGTTGGCCTACCTTTAAGCTTTAATGATTTTGAATCAATTTCGCTGTTTGCTTGAGCAATGATATATTTTTCTTCCTCAAAAGCATTTAGATAAACTACATTTTTGGGATTCTTATCAACCACCCCATCCGTAACTTTATGATACGGGGACTGCAAAAAGCCAAATTGATCTATTTTAGCATAAGTAGAGAGGGTATTGATTAAGCCAATATTTGGACCCTCTGGTGTTTCGATGGGGCAAATACGTCCATAGTGTGTTGGATGAACATCACGAACTTCAAAGCCAGCGCGCTCCCGGTTAAGACCACCTGGCCCAAGTGCAGAAAGCCTCCTCTTATGGGTCATTTCAGCCAAAGGATTAATTTGGTCCATGAACTGACTGAGCTGGCTTCTCGCAAAGAAGTCACGAATAACTGTGGTGAGAGCTTTGGGATTAATGAGTTTACCAGGAGACAAACTTTCTACCCCTTGGTCATATAAGGTCATGCGCTCACGAACGACTCTTTCTGTACGAGCCAAACCACTCCGGCAAACATTTGCCAACAATTCTCCAACGGTTCGGACACGACGGTTTCCGAGGTGATCAATATCATCAATCCCCATATCGAAAATTGAACCTGCATCCTCACGAGCCATTTGCTCGTCACTTTTCCCTCTTTTTAAATCTGTTAACTTCCGGGTTGCAGCAACCAAGTCTTCCACAGTTGTGACCCTCACTTCAAGTGGGGTCTCTAAACCAAGCTTAAGGTTAAGCATGTGCCTGCCCACCTTTGCTAAATCATATCTTTTAGAGTCAATAAAGAGACGGTTGATTAATGCCTCAGCATTTGCTTTATGAGGTGGTTCGCCAGGCCTAAGCTTTTTGTAAATTTCTTTGAGGGCTTCCTCTTTGTTTTTGGAAGTGTCTTTCTTGAGACAACGAATAATCGCTCCATCATCCACACTTGTATCAATAGCTCTTAAAGTTTTTTCCCCAGCTTTGGTAAATGTACGGAGGTATGTTTTGGTTAGGGGTTCAAAGGCCTTTGCAAGCACTACACCCTTTGCCCGATCAAACATAGGTTCTACGAGAACATAGTTGGAGACATTTTCCTTATTGATTAAATCTTCTATCGATAAAGTCTCGATGTTGTAAAAAAGATCGATAATTTTTTGGTCAGAGTCTTTATCCTTGGCAGGGTCCCAATCCATTAACGCTCTCAGGAAGGTGGTGATAAGAAATTTTCTACGTCTTCTTCTTCTATCTAGGTAGACATAAAGCAATTCATGTTGATCAAATTGAGCTTCAATCCAGGTTCCGCGGTCAGGAATAATACGAAAGCCATGAAGAATTTTACCGCTGGTGTGGGTTGATTCTTCGAAGCTAACTCCTGGGGACCGATGCAATTGGCTTACCACCACTCGTTCCGCCCCATTTATGATAAAAGAGCCTCTTTCAGTGATAATGGGCAAGTCTCCCATAAAGATTTCTTCCTCGCTGTAAAAAGGCTTATTTTGACCTTCTACCTCCAGGCGAAGTCTCAATTTTACTTGAAGCGGGGCGGAGTAAGTACACTTTTGATCTATACACTCAACCTCTGAAAGCTTGGATTCACCTATGGAGTAACTTACATACTCAAGTCTGGATTTTTCATCGTAACTGAGGATGGGAAAGATTTCACGGAAGACAGCTTCCAAACCATCATGTTGACGATGGGTGGAAGGAACATCCCTTTGGAGAAAGTGATGAAATGAATCAACCTGGTTTTGAATAAGGTTCGGTGGATCAATGACTTCCTGTAATTTTCCGAAGTTTTGTCGTTTCGTGTATTCCATGTCTAGAGGGGGGGGATGATGAAGAGAAATGTGGGAACAATAAAAACGGAAAAGCCGCCGGTCAAAGACCGGACGGCTGATCCAAAAAAAATCAAAGCGAAAATAACATTACTTGATTTCTGCCTTGGCTCCAGCAGCTTCAAGCTTTTTAGCAACTTCTTCCGCTTCTTCTTTCGCTACGCCTTCCTTAACTGGTTTCGGAGCACCTTCAACTAGTTCTTTAGCTTCTTTTAAGCCAAGACCAGTGAGGGCACGAACTTCCTTAATCACAGCAATTTTGTTGCCGCCAAGTTCTGTTAGGATCACATCAAACTCAGTTTTTTCTTCGGCAGCTCCTCCATCACCATCACCACCTCCAGCAGGTGCAGCAACAGCGACGGCGGCAGGTGCAGCAGCACTGACGCCCCATTTTTCTTCGAGCTCTTTAACGAGATCAGCGATTTCAATTACGGATTGGCCACTGAGCCAATCGATTACTTGTTCTTTTGTTATATCTGACATAATTAGTTACCTCCTTGCCTGAATAGCATTAGTGCCATTTCGGCTTTTAAGAGCATTGCTCCTAATATCTTCTAGGTTGGTGGTTAACGGTTGATTAGTGATAATAAGACCTCCTGAAATGTGAAGGTCCTAAATTAATTGTCCTTCTTTGCCTTGGCCTGCAAAACATTGAGCAAACCTTGGGCAGGACGGTTAAGAATTGAAACTACTTGCGTAGCAGGTGTGTTCATAAGAGAGAGAAGTTGTGCGCGAATCACCTCCAAACTTGGGAGTTTGGATAGTTGCTGAACTTCATCTGCAGTAAGCGTACGATCACCTAAAAGCCCACCTTTAACTTTTACTTTCTCCGTGGCTTTAAAATATTTTCCCAAATCTTTGGCGACGCCAGATGCATCTTCGCCTCCAACAACAATTGCAGTGTGACCGTTTAAAAATTCGGAAAGGTCAGGTAAATTCTTTTCTTTGGCTGCAAGTCTTAACGAGGAGTTTTTCAAAACATGAAATTCTGCTCCACGCTCTGCTAATTTTGCTCTCAGTTCAGTAGTTTGCTCAGCATTTATTCCCTTGTAGTCAGTTAGAAAAAAGTAAGTCGATTTTTCTAAGTGATTACTTGCTTCTCTTATTAAAAACTCTTTTTCAGGTCTCATATTTAATTCGGGTGGATGGTAAAAATTTACTCAACAGAAAGTAAAAGGCTGGGACTCATAGTGCTGCTTAGATGAACACGCTTGATAAACTTCCCTTTAAAGCCTTCGGGCCTGGATGCTTTTACCGCTTCAAGTGCAGCCTGAGTATTTTCTACAAGTTGGTCCGCATTGAAGGAGCGCTTTCCGACAAGTACTGACATCGCTCCGGTTTTGTCCATTTTAAATTCTACACGACCAGCCTTCACCGCATTGATTGCGGAAGCAATATCATCGGTAACCGTTCCGGCTTTTGGGGTAGGCATAAGACCGCGAGGACCAAGAATTCTTGCAACGGATCTAACCTCTTTCATGGCACCAGTAGTGGAGAGTGCCACATCAAAATCTACCCAGCCGTCTTTTACTTTCTTAACCAAATCTTCAAGACCGGCAAAGTCAGCACCTGAGGCCAGGGCGTCGTCCGGATTCTCAGTAAAAACTAATACTTTAATCTCTTTGCCGCTACCATGGGGTAGGTTAACAGTGCCCCTAACGGCTTGAGAACTTTGCTTGGGATCGACACCTAGGGATAAAGATATCTCAACTGATTCATCGAATTTCGCCGAATCAAACTTGCTCAAAATTTCCACAGCCTCATTTGCTGTATATGAATTTGTTGAATCCAAATTACTTAGGGATGCTCTGTATCTTTTGCTTCTTTTCTTCATACTTTTAAACAACTTCTATTCCCATACTTCGGGCTGTGCCTTCGATGATGCGGCAGGCTGCTTCATCATCATTCGCGTTAAGATCATCCTTTTTGGTTTTAACAATCTCTAAAACCTGGTCTTTGGTTACTTTACCCACTTTGTCACGATTGGGTATAGAAGAACCCTTGGCCAAACCAGCAGCTTTTTTTAATAAAACAGACGCGGGCGGAGATTTCAGAATAAAACTGAAAGAGCGATCAGCATACACTGTTATAACTACTGGCAAAATCAATCCTGCTTTGTCTTTAGTTTTCGCATTAAATTCTTTACAGAATCCCATGATGTTTACGCCTTGTGCACCAAGTGCTGGGCCAACTGGGGGAGCAGGGTTAGCTGCACCAGCAGGGAGTTGTAATTTTATAAGTCCTACAGCTTTTTTTGACATAATTTCTATTCTTCTTCAGCTTTTTCTACTTGCCAAAACTCTAATTCCACGGGAGTAAACCGCCCAAAAATAGATACTGAAACCTTGAGGGTTCCCTTGGACGGATCAATTTCTTCGATTTCTCCTGTAAGATTTAAAAAGGGTCCATCTAAAATTTTGACAACTTCACCAATTGAAAACTTTACTTTTGGCACTTCTTTGCCCGCTGCATCCTGAACTTGCTTGAGAATTCTACCAATTTCATGTTCAGCAAGTGGAGTGGGGTTATCCTTACCAATGAAGTTTATAACTCCGTCTGTTTCTTTGACCTTGTACCAAGGATCCTTAAGCAACATCCCATGACGATCGAAAAGTTTCATCTCAACAAAAACATAGCCAGGATAGAATTTTCTATCCCTTTGCATCTTTTTGCCATTTTTTACTTCAGAAACTGTTTCAATAGGCACTAGTATTTCCTTCAAGCAAAGAGCAAAATCTTCGTTTTCTTCCTTGTATTTAGTAAGGTAACGACGAACTTTGTCTTCATGGTTGGATAAACACTGAAGTGCATACCACTGATGATCAGTTGTAGAGGTTTCGCTCATTAGGGTTGTATTTTAATTCCTCAACAAATGAGTAGCATATTCAATCCAGTTCGAAAGGGAGAAGTCTGCGACTGAAATGAATAAACCTAATATAAAGACACCCACCACAACTACAGCAGTAGATCCTCGCAACTCAGCAAAATCCGGCCAAGTTGCTTTTTTGAGTTCGGCAGTTGTTTCTTTATAGAAAGTTCTGACTCTAGTAAAAGGGTTCAAAATAATAAGGGGTAAATGAAAGTTGGGTGGCGGGAGAAGAGGGACTCGAACCCCCAGCCTACGGTTTTGGAGACCGGTGCTCTACCAATTGAGCTATTCTCCCAACGCA
>JAYOTQ010000016.1:0-26536 GCA_038150505.1 Opitutales bacterium
ATACTTTCAGATTGCTCTAAGGTCAAGTGAGCCTGACTTTTCAAATACCATTGTCCGTACCAAAAAAATTGCTTACTTATAAATAATGACCGTATCCAAACCTAAAAGCAGTCAGCCAATCCCACGCTTCTTTAACCGTGAATTAAGCTGGCTTGCTTTTAATGAGAGAGTGCTTGACCAAGCTTTTTCTGAGCAATATCCACTTTTGGAGAGAACACGGTTTTTATCTTTTGTTAGTTCCAACCTCGACCAGTTTTATGAAATCCGTGTGTCCGGACTGATGCAAAAAGTGGATGGGGGAATCACCCGTCCCAGCCTGGACGGGAGTGCTCCCCAGGGTTTGCTTGAGCAAGTTAGAACCCAGGCACGGACGATGTCTGAGCGGGAATATTCCTGCTGGCGCGAACATTTGCAACCCGCTTTGGCAAAGAGTGGAGTGGTTTTTAAGCCGATCGAAAAGTTGACCAAGGATGAATTTACCTGGTTGCGGGCTTATTTTCGAAGAGAAGTTTTTCCAGTACTTACCCCATTGGCGGTGGATCCGACCCATCCTTTTCCACTGATCCTCAATAAATCTCTCAACCTCTTTGTATCCCTGCGAAATTTGAGACGCAAAAAAGCGGCCCCTTTGCGGGCGATTGTGCAGGTGCCCCGCATTCTTCCCCGGTTGGTTAAGATCGGGCAATCGGGAGCGAAAAATGAAACTTTTGTTTTCTTAAGCGAGGTAGTGAGGTACTTTGTATCCGATCTTTTCCCTGGGCATGAGGTGTTGGGGGCCTGGGCATTTCGTATTACCCGAAACAGCCACCTTTATGTGGACGAGGAGGAGGTGGAAAACTTGCTTCTTAGCATAGAGGAAGAATTGCACAACAGCAGAAAAGGAGCTGCAGTGCGTCTGGAAATCGATGAGCATGTCGACCCGGAGGTTCTCCAGTATTTGCTTAAATCGATTCACCTAACCGAGAATGATGTGGTGCGAATTAATGGGCCGATCAACCTTTATCGATTGATGAGTCTGCCCGACTTGGTGGATCGTCCCGATCTGAAATTTGAAGCTTTTGAAGCCCGGGTACCTTACGACTTATCGATGCGTACCAAATTATTTAAGCAGATTGGGAAAAAGGATTATTTGCTTCATCATCCATACGATTCCTTCACTCCTATGGTCGACCTATTAAGGCAGGCAGCTGAAGATCCGGAAGTTTTTGCAATCAAGCTAACGATCTACCGCACCAGCGGGGACTCTCCGGTGATCAAAGCACTGATGGATGCCGCTCAAAATGGCAAACAGGTGACTGCCATGGTGGAACTCAAAGCACGTTTTGATGAACAGGCAAATGTTACCTGGTCTCGAAAGATGGAAGAGGTGGGTGTACATGTGGTTTATGGGTTGAGTGGATTGAAAACTCATTGCAAGTGTTGCCTGATTGTCCGTCGTGAAGGAAATAAATTAAGACGCTATGCTCACCTCGGTACGGGGAACTACAACCCAAGCACGGCCAAAAGTTATACAGATTACAGCCTTTTTACCAGCAATGTAGCTTTTACTGCAGACTTAGCCAACCTCTTCAACGCCCTCACCGGGTATACCCGCAAGCCCACTTTTAAGAAAATTCTGGTGGCTCCTTTTAATCTCCACTCAGAAATGATTCGTATGATTGAAGAAGAGACCAAGGCAGCCAAAGCAGGAAAGACTGCCCGTATTTTGATCAAAGTAAATTCACTGATTGATCCGGATGCGATTCAGGCGATGTATGGTGCATCGCAGGCAGGTGTGAAGGTAGATTTGGTGATTCGTGGAATTTGTGGTTTGGTGCCTGGAGTAAAGGGTCTGAGCGAAAACATCACCGTACGCAGTCTGCTTGGGCGTTTTCTTGAGCATAGCCGGGTGTATCATTTTCATAATGCCCCCAAGGGTAAACGCACCTTTCTGGGCAGTGCTGATTGGATGCCCCGGAATTTCTTTAGGCGAGTGGAAGTGGCTTTCCCGGTTGAAGATCCTGGGATGGAAGCAGAGGTGTTGGATACCACGGATGGTTTCTTTCGGGATAACCAATATGCGACCGAGTTGAGAAGTCGCGGAAATTATGTTTCTTCCTCAAAGAAGGGGAGAAAACCATTTGGTCTTCAAGACCACTTGGTTGTGCAATCGATTGAATCGACCAACCAGGAATTTGAAGCTTTGCGCCTAGGACGAGCCTCGGGAAAACCCGAAGACCAAGGCGAAGGAAACTAGGAACACCCCCAGGCCGATTACAGGGTCCCGTGAGAGGCAGAGCAATAGGCCTGCAACCAAAAGAATAGGGGCGAGCGGGCGTTTCCAATCAAACTTCATAAACCTCAGTTTACCCGAAAGGGTATTTCCAGACTAGAGGAAAATGAACCTCCGGGCGGGCGGCCCACATTGCCCACGGTTCGGGCTACGCGTAAGACTAGGTTGTCGAGCGATCGGTTTCCTGATGAGCGGGTGATGGAAACGCTTTGTAGGGAACCGTCTGAACCAATACGAAAGCCCAGGTGAGCAACCCCTCCCGTGCCTAAATCGGTTTGGGCAAGTAAGCGTTGCCAGACCTCTTCGAGCCGAGACTTTACCCCGGCAAGGTATTGGTTGATCAGGGAGGGAGAAATAGTGGAGGAGGTGGTGGTTGTGGGTGTATTGACCACTATGGGAGCCAGTTTGAAGTCGTTGGGATTGATCTTTATTTTTACTGGTTGGGGAGCGGGTTGTCTTTTTACTGGCTTGGGAGCAGGGACATCGTGTTGTTTACGAAACTGGTCAAAAGAAATCTTTTTTGGGGGAGAGGGTTTGGCCACTTCTTTAACCACAGGCTTGGGTGCCGGCTTAGGTGTGGGCTTAGGCGTTGGTTTTTGAACCACGGGCTTGGGCACGGGCTTCGGTTTGGGGGTGGGCTTCGGTTTTTGGATAACCGGTTTTGGAGTAGGTTTGGGAGGAGCGGGTTTGCTTAGAGGAGGAGCGGGGGGAGGGGAGGATGCCAGCTCAAATACATGCACCACTTCGGGCTCTTCCTCGCAACTGGGAATAAAGCCATAGAGAAAAAGCCCGAGGGCAAAAAGAAGATGGCAAAACAATGCCGTGCGAAAAATTCGCAATCCTTTTTTGTTTAGTCCCAACATGATCCTTTTTCCAACACCTAATATTTAAATTCCCGCTGTGTGACCGAGTTGGTCACATTATAGGATTAGCTCGGAGGTTCAGGGAAATCAACCCCCAAGCACACGCTGGAGAAATTCATGGATCTGATCACGGTACCTGGTCCCACCGATTTCGGGCAGGTCGTTATGACCCGCATGCTCAAATTCGAGCAGTTTTTTGGGTTCTGGCAAAGCGTTGAAAAACTTTTTTCCATGACGAAAAAGAACAACCTCATCTTTGTGCCCATGGATAACCAATGTGGGTGGTTTTATATTGGGTGCCCTTTCTAAATTGCGGAAGCGGTCCCATGGTACCACGGGGATTTCGGTAGCGGTGAGGTATGCCGACAGAAAGGGAGTTTCTAAAAGTAAGCCTGCTGTTTTTTCTTTTTCGGCAAGATAACAGGATGGGCCAGTGCCCAGAGACCTTCCCCAGAGAATAATTTTTTGGGGAGATAGTTGTAACTCTTTTGTGAGGTGACGGTACACGGCATCGATTGCGTCGTAGCAACCCTGCTCATTCGGCTTGCCCGTGCTGTGACCATACCCGGGATAGTCGTAGGCAATGACTGAATACCCATCCTCGACCCATGAAGTAAGTACTTCTTCTATTCGACCTATGTCCTCCGCATTTCCATGGCTGTATAAAATGGTTCCTTTCGCTTGGTCTTGGGGTTGCCAATATTTGCAGGCAATCTGATCCCCACTTGCTGTATCCAGATAAAAGACTGAATCATCTTTATCATATCCTGGTTTGCGGGGTGCAGGGAAAATAAGATAGTCGGCAAAAAACCAGGCATACAAGCAAAGGATGAGGTAGATGATCAATAAAATGATCCCCATTCTTCCCCAAGGGAAGCCAGTGATTTGATCTATTATGGATGAGGAAGCCAAAATGGTGATATTTAAGATGTCCATTCTAAGGTAGCACTGAGTTTTAAATCGTGCTAAGTGTGGAAGCGATGAAAATTTGTTGTATCGGAGCAGGATATGTGGGCGGGCCCACCATGGCAATGATTGCGCATAAGTGTGCCGACACCGAAGTCACGGTGGTTGATTTGAATGCAGAACGTATTGCTGCCTGGAATTCGGGGGATTTACCAGTCTATGAACCTGGGCTAGAAGAGATTGTTGCTCAGAACCGAAATAAGAATTTGTTTTTCAGCACGGAGGTGGATGAAAAAGTAAGGGATGCAGACATTATTTTTATCAGTGTGAACACGCCGACGAAGGATTATGGGTCTGGTTCCGGTCAGGCTGCGGATCTGCGCTTTGTTGAATCTTGTGCCCGTGGCATTGCCCGTGCAGGCGGGGGGAACAAGATCGTGGTTGAAAAATCCACCGTGCCAGTTCGCACCGCCCAGATGGTGAAAGAGATTCTAGATTCGGCAAACAATGGCCATTCCTACCAAGTCATTTCCAATCCTGAGTTTCTTGCTGAGGGAACTGCGATGAGTGATTTGGAAGAACCGGATCGTGTGCTCATTGGTGGGGAGACATCGGATGCTGGCAAGCTTGCGGTGGAGCAGGTGGTTTCTATATACGCTCAATGGGTACCAAGGGAGCGTATTATCACCACTAACCTATGGTCTTCCGAGCTTTCCAAACTGACGGCCAACGCGTTTCTTGCCCAACGAATTTCCAGCATCAATGCAATCTCTGCTCTCTGTGAGGCAAGTGAAGCGAATGTGGATGAGGTCGCCAGAGCGATTGGTACGGATAGCCGGATCGGTCCAAAATTTCTCAAGAGTTCGATTGGGTTTGGAGGGTCTTGCTTTCAAAAGGATGTGCTTAACCTGTGTTACCTGTGCCGGCACTTTGGTTTACCAGAGGTGGCAGGATACTGGGAACAGGTGATCAAGATGAATGAGTACCAAAAAGAAAGGTTTGTTACCCGCTTGCTTGATTCGATGTTTAACACAGTGTCAGGAAAGAGATTAGCCATTCTTGGCTATGCCTTTAAAAAAGATACCAATGATGCCCGGGAATCCCCAGCGATTGGCATTTGTCGGCGCCTTCTTGAGGAAAAAGCGAACTTGGCGATCTATGACCCACGGGTCTCCCAGGAAAGCATAATCAGCAGCCTGGGCATAAGTGCTAAGGAAGCCAGTGAACGGATTGAATTTTGTACTTCTGCGGAGGCTGCCTGCGAGCAAGCCCATGCCATTGCCTTGCTCACAGAATGGGATGAGTTTAAGGACTTAGATTATTCGTCTATTTATGCCAAGATGCACCAGCCTGCCATTCTTTTTGATGGTCGAAACCTGCTCGATCTGGATGAGTTGAAAAAAATTGGCTTTCGGGCACACGGGATAGGCAAACTCTGATTGCCCGTCTTTAAATATCCAAATTATACAAGTGGTTGCCGGTTGGGCCGGCCACTCCGCTTACTTGCTTGGTCAAGCACACCATTGAGAAACTTTCGGGAGTTGTCGGAGCAAAAGTCTTTACTGATTTCCAAAGCTTCATCGATGACCACCACAGGAGGAACATCCAAGCGGTAGAGAATCTCGTAGACTCCCAATCGCAAAATAGCCAAGTCCGTTTTAGCAATCCGGGAGAATTCCCAGTTGGCCACCAATTCGTTGATTAAAGAATCAATTTCTTCCAGCTTATCGAGTATGCCATCCACTAGTTCTATGGCGTAGTTGAAATAGTTCTCTTCTTTTTCAAGCTTCTCCAGGAATTCATGCAGGTCTGCAGCGATGTCATCAGGCGGGTTCATTTCCCACTGATATAAGAACCGAAATGCAGCGGTACGGTTTTGCCTACGCTGGCTCCATTCTGGGTTAACTATTAAATCTAAATCCATTTTTTTCGTAAGCTGGCCATTTCCAAGGCTGCGTGTGCAAATTCTTTTCCTCTGTCCAATTTGCCCGTAATTCGTTCTTCGGCAGTGGTTAAATCGTCGGTGACCACAATGCCATTGATGATGGGTAAGCGGTGTTGTACCACCAGAGACTGGATGGCATGACCAGCCGATTCCGCGACCAAGTGGTGGTGAGAAGTGGATCCTTTAATGACTACGCCCAATCCAATGAGGGTGGAAAACCGGCCACTATCTGCAAGAAGGGAGAGCCCCGCGGGCACTTCATGGGCTCCAGGCACCCTCTCGATAATTACTTGAGCAGGAGTTCCCTGTTCGTTGAGCACTTCAATCACCCGGTCCAGCAGGCTTTGGGTGAGTGATTCATTGAACCGGGAACAGACAATCCCAAAAGAAAAAGGGGCTGGGTCTAGAATCGGTGCATTGGGAGAATCTGTACTCATACTGAATAAAAATTAGGAGAGGAGGGAGCGCTCCACGATTTCTAAACCGTACCCCTCCAAGCCAACGACCCGTCGACGGTCACGGGTGAGCAGGCGCAGTTTTTTGATTCCCAGGGCTGCCAGTACCTGGGCACCGATCCCATAATCCCGAAAATCCATTTTTCCTGGATTCAGTTCTGACCCAATCATTTCCTTTGAGTCCTTGCGGCGCGGTTCCAGGTAGATCAGGGCACCAGACTTATTTTTAGCTATGGCTTGCAGGGCCTCTTCAATGCCACTGCTTCGACGATTTTTGGAGGTTAGCCCAAGGGCGTCGGTTAAGGGGTTGGCCGATTGTACACGAACCAAGGTGGTGGATCGTTTGCTTATTTTACCAAGGGTGAGGGCATAATGAATCCTCCGGTCAAGAACACTGGCAAACACATGTAACTGAAATGTCCCATGTTTGGTGGGAAACTCTGATTCGCTGATTTTATTAATCAGGCGGTCGCGCTGGTGACGATATTCGATCAGCGAAGCGATGGAGATGAGCTTCATTCCCCATTTCTTCTTGAGTTTACGGAGGTCGGGTAGGCGGGCCATGGTGCCGTCCTCCTTGAGGATTTCACAAATGACCCCACTGGGGTGCAAGCCAGCAAGGGAGGCCAGATCCACTGCCGCTTCGGTATGTCCTGCACGCTCAAGCACACCGCCAGAGCGAGCACGAAGGGGAAATACATGTCCGGGCTGTACCAATTCCTCGGGAGTGCCTGATGGGTTGGCAAGAATTTGAATGGTGGAGGATCGGTCAAACGCACTGATCCCAGTGGTAATGCCCTCAGCCGCATCGACGGATACAGTAAAATCGGTACGCTGGGCTTCACGGTTGTGGGGAACCATGCTGGAAATCCCCAATTTTTTTAACTGGTTGCTAAGCAGGGGTACACAGATCAAACCCCTTGCATGGGCAATCATATGGTTGATTGATTCGGGAGTAACCTTGGATGCTGCCATGACCAAGTCTCCCTCATTTTCCCTGTCCTCATCATCTGTGACAATCACCATGCGACCCTTGGCAATTTCAGAAATTGCATCTTCTACGGGATCAAATCCTGATTTTTTGGAATTAGACATGATGAAAAGAACTAAAAGTTGAGGAATTTATCATAGATGAGAATCCGAAACTCACAATCGAAAACCAAATAAATCAAAGAGAATTACAAGGATTGTGGACTTTCGAAAAGGGCAAGCAAAGCAGCTTCGTCCAAGACCGGTACGCCCAGTTTCTCTGCCTTATCAAGCTTGGACCCAGCCCCAGGGCCGGCCACCAGAAAATGGGTGCGCTTGCTTACACTGGAAGCGGCTTTTCCGCCCAGTGATTCAATGCGGGCAGCGGCTTCATCACGGGTCATGGCATTAAGCGTGCCGGTAAGAACAAAGGTTTTTCCGCTCCATGGAGTGCCCACAGAATTATCTATTTCCAACTCGGGAGAGAGCCCATTTTTGCTGAATTCTTCGAGCAGAGACTGGGTTTCGGAATCTTCGAAGTATTGCCGCACACTGTTTGCCATAATTTCTCCAATCCCTTCAATTGCGATAAGTTCTTCAAAAGAGGCAGCAGCCAGGTTGGGAAGGGAACGAAAGGTACGGGCGAGGTCTTTGGCAGCTGCCGCACCCACATGCTTTATACCAAGAGCACATAACAATCGCCAAAGTTCCTGCTGCTTACTTTGCTCAATCGATTGAATTAAGTTTGCCGCGGATTTTTCTGCAAACCCTTCGAGGGAGAGGGCCTGTTCTTTGGTTAACGAATAAAGGTCGGATGCACGGGTTACCAAATTTTGATCCACGAGTTGTTCGACCACCGCTTCTCCGAGGTGGTCAATGTCCATACAGCCCCGGGAAGCAAAGTAGCGCAGCCTGCCTTTTACCTGTTCGGAACAATGGGGGCTTGGGCATTTCCAGGCCGCTTCTCCGTCCGTTCTTTCCAAGGGTGTGTCACAACAGGGACAAGTTTTGGGAAAGGAAAAGGGCACACTTTCAGCAGGCCTTTGGGAGAGAACAACTTCCACCACCTGCGGAATAATTTCTCCCGCTTTTTCCACCACAACACGATCACCAATACGAATGTCTTTTCGCTGAATTTCATCTGCATTGTGTAAGCTAGCCCGCGATACCTGAGTACCGGCGAGTTGCACGGGAGTGAGCCAGGCAACGGGGGTAACCGCACCGGTACGTCCCACCTGTAAGTGGATGTTTTCAAGAGTGGTTTCCTGCCTCTCGGTTTCAAATTTGTAGGCAATCGCCCAGCGGGGAGACTTTGCGGTGCTACCCGCCTCCCTGTGTTGAGCAAAGGAATCTAGTTTGATCACGGCACCATCTGTGGGGTAGCCATATCCATGGCGCAGTTGGTCCAGTTCCATAATGGCCTGCCATGCATTCTCCGCCTGAGATACAGTACGGAAATATTCCACAGAAGGAACTTCCCATGCTTGGAGGGCCTGATGGAATTGAGAAAGTGTGGAAAAGTGGCCTTCTGGTTTGCAGGCTCCTAAGCCATAGAGAACGATATCGAGCTTTCGTTGCCTCGCCTCCTTGGGGTCGAGCAGTTTTACCGTTCCTGCTGCAAGGTTTCTTGGGTTTGCATACAACTGGAGACCTTTGTTTTCCCGGTCCTGGTTAATCCGTTCAAATTCTTGGTGACTCATGTAGATTTCACCACGGATCTCAATGAGCTCGGGCACGGAGCCTTTGAGTTGAGTGGGCAAGCCCTCAATATGTTGAATGTTTTGGGTAACAATGTCTCCTTCAATCCCGTTTCCCCGGGTGGTTGCAGTCACCAGTTTCCCCTTCTCATAGGTCAACGAGATGGCCACTCCATCGATCTTGGGCTCAACCACATAGGAAAGTTTGTCCGTGCCAAAAATTCGTTGTAACCGCTGGTCAAAGTCAAAAAACTCCTTTTCATCATAGGTGTTGTCGAGGCTGAGCATCGGTTGGAGGTGACGGTGGGATGAAAAAGAGTCCAGACGGTCGTCTCCCACCTGCGGAGATACTACTTGGTGTTCTTCCTGTTGGGGTTCGGAAAAAAGACCGAGGGGGTCGAGGTCGGCTTCCAGCTGGTTGAGTTCTTTTCTGAGTTGATCATATGCCTGATCAGAAATTTCGGGTAGGGCCTGGCGATAATACAACTCGTCATGCCGTTTGATTTCGGTCCGTAGCTCCTGAAGTCTGGCAGATTTAGGTTTGTCTGAACCCGACGAGCTCATTGTTAAGCGAGGCTGGCACACGCCCGATCTATCCGGTCCAATGCCTTTTCGAGTAAGCTTGTGGAGCAGCCAAGATTCAGCCGAAGGAACCCAGGTGCACCAAAATCAGATCCATCGGAGAGACCCACCCCATGCTTCTCTAAAAAACGCTGTGGGTGATCCACCGGTAGCTTTCTGGCATCAATCCACAACAAATAGGTGGCAACAGGAGAGTAGGGCAGGAGCCCGGGGATTTTCTGCAATCGCTCCATCGCCAGTTCACGGTTGTTTCGCAAATATGCCAAGAGAGACTGGCGCCACTGTTCTCCTTCGCGGTAGGCTACTTCAGCCAAGCGGAAACCCATCACGGCGGGATCGGGCACAATCCCTGCCATTGCTTTTTTAAAACGGATACGCAGATCCGGGTTGGAAATAATAGCAAAGGAACAACCAAAGCCTGGCAGGTTGTAAGTTTTGCTGGGTGCCATCAGGGTGATGGTGTTTTCTGCGGTTTCCGCATTTAGGTTGCCCAGGGGGATGTGTTGAAGCCCGGGTTCGAGAAGCAAGTCGCAGTGAATCTCATCCGAGCAAATGATAAGTTCTCTCTCCCTGGCCCACTTGGTAAAGCGTTCCAGCTCCTGCCGGTGAAATGCAGTGCCCACTGGGTTGTGAGGATGGCAAAGCATAAAGAGGTCTCCTGGTTGAGTAGGTGTACTTTCCAGCAGATCAAAATCCATAGTGAACCGACCATTCTCCAACCGCAATGGAAGCTGGGTGCATCGAAGGTCAAAGTTTCCCGGGGCTGAAAGAAAGGGAGGGTAGATCGGGGTATGGGTGAGTGCCTGCTTGGCAAGACTTTGCTGCATCCGGCAACAAACATTAAGGGCACACACCATGCCGGGTAACCAAACCAACCAGTTGGGGTCGATTTTCCATCCGTAAATAGACTGGCAGTGCCCAACCACAGCATCCACCAAGCCAGGATGAGCCTTGGCATAACCATAGTTTCCAAATTCTGCCTCTTCGCGGGCAGCTTCAACCACCGCAGGAGGAGCACGAAAATCCATATCGGCCACCCATAGGGGGATCACATCCTGCCCCGCATATTTGCCCCATTTTAAACCAGGACGATTGCTTCGGTCCGGGCAGTGGTCAAACCATGTTTCTGTGCTCAATGAAATGCTCTCCCGCCCAACCGGCACGCTTTAGCGCCAGGAATACAAATATTTGAGGGTGAAGTAATTCAACTCTGCCTCAAAAGCTCTTTGGTATTCAAAAGAAACCCCATGAACCGCATCAAACCACCAGGTAATTCCCGCATCTGCAGTAAATTCGTTTTCTCCAAACTCAGACCACAAGCCAAAAAAGCGGCCTCCCAGATTAAGGGACAGGGAGTTGGAAAACTGGATTTCTGACCCGATAAGCAAGCTCCAGGTAAAGCCATCATCACCCAACCGAATGGGGGATTCATCATCGAGGTATCCTATTCCGGCACCAAGGAAGGGAGTGAGGCGGGCAGATCTTCCGCCAATGCCGGAGAAATTTACCAGGTAATCGGCACCAAGATTCCAGGACGATGCATCCTGCCCGCCACTTTTCATGGTGCCATAATCCAAATACACACCCAGGTCTGTGGATGAACTATTTGGAGCCTGAGCGGTGATACGCAGGAAGTCTCCTTCGCGGTCATCAGAACCACTCTCTGCGAGGCTGTATCCAAAACCGAGTACATATTGACCGATTTTTGATTTTGCAGATGAAACTGCAACGAGAAGAACCGAAAGCAGGGCGATGGGGATGAGCTTTTTCATGCGTATTATGAAATCAGGCGGTACGCTTCCGTCAATCGGCAACTCATCGTTAGGTAAACTTTACAGTCCACTCGTTCGGGTGCGTTGATGAGCAAAAAGGCGTAAGAAGAGCAGTGTGGACAAAGTCACGAGAGCCACGGAAAACCAGGCAACCCCTTCATAACCGAGAAGACCGAGCAACCAGTAGCCAAGAAATGGTGCCAGTGCTCCCCGCAATCCTGTAAGGGCAACATGGGCACCCATATACCTTGCCTCCATCCCGTCTGGGGCAAGCTTGGTGACCCACAGGCTCCAAGCAATTTTAGAACCCCCCACTCCCACTCCAGCCAAAGCGGCTCCGAGTGACACTCCCAGCAGGCTATCCGCATGGAAATAAACGAGGGTGGCGGCGATCAGAATGAGGTTGAGAGAGATACGGAAATAAAGAAAGCGCACCCGGTCAAACAACCCCCCCCACAGTCTTGAACTAATGATACGGGCGATTGAGAAAATAACCACGGTGACCAGGGCGATTTGTTCGTTGCTTAGATTAAGACCATCCCGCCCACCCAGATACTCAATCCTCAAAGGCAGGGTCATGATTATTCCCAGACCCATAACCATCCATGCAAGAAGCATGTGGGCAAACAAACGATCCTCCTTTAGCGAGGTCAAACTGTCGATCAATCCATAAGTCCTCTGTCCTTTTTCGATAGGTTGGGAAGGGATTAAATAAAGAGTAATTGCCGAACCAAGGGACACCATCCCCATGGTAAGGAAGATCCAGTAAGGCTCGGCAGACTGCTGGTCGAGGTAAGTCCCTGCACCATAGGATAAAACCATCCCAATTAACGCTGAGAGAATGAAATTCCAGGACAGCCTTTTTCCTCGTTCTTTGGAGCTATAATTTCTGGAGTATACCTGAATCATAAATCCGGGCAGTTGAGAAAAACAGACCTGGGCAACAAATAGGGCACCTGCTAGCAACCAGGTATCAGTAATTGAGGCAGCCAAAAATAAACAACCTGCAGAAACCAGCATCAGGCATCCACAAAATGTGCTTGCTGCAAGCTTGGACCAGACCGCCAGTCTTTGCATGCTTGGAACCAGTAGTAGGCCTGCAGATACTCCCGATGCGAGGATGGCCTTGATCATATCAGGTGCCTGCAGGAAACGAATGGCAATGAGTATGGAAAAGGTGCCAAATCCAACTTCTAAAATTCCTCCCATAGAACTGTTAAGCAGATCGAGGCGGAAGGTTTGCCTGGAGAGGTTGGGTTTGTCGACGGAGGTGGGCACGAATATCAATGCAAATGGATGAACATGATCTAAAAAGAATCAGAGATCGAATGAATAAACCTTGTTTGTTTTAAAAAGGTAAGCTTTTGTAATTTTTTGCTTTTTTGAACCATCGATTATGAATCCCAAATTATTTATCCACACTCCTCTTGCTGCCCTCTTTCTGTTAATGCTTGGTATATGCTTTCCCTTGCATGGGTCTCCAGCTTACGAATGGACCACAGACCATATGCAGGTGGGTGTGCGATGGCAGCCATCAGTTTCCCGCCCTCTGAACAACGAATATGAGTTGACCCGTCCGATTTTGGCCAAGCACAGCAGCTATGTTATGTTTTGGGTGGCTTGGTCCCAGGTGGAGCCAAGTGCTGCTCATTGTGACTATAACAACAACCCATCCAGTGGTCTGAAAATGTTTGATCAAGTGGTGGATGCGGCGAACCGGGATGGCTTGCTGGTAGAATTTGTTTTCTTTGGAATGCCCGGCTGGGCTGCTGAAGTTGCTCCCAACGGAGGGAAGCGACCCAAGACCGATTATTACCAAGCATTCCTTACCCGTCTGGCGACCCATTTTAAGGGAAGGGTACACTCCTGGCAGCTTGGACATGAAACCAACCTGAAAAGTATTTTGCCGGGTGCGGATGTGGAGTTTTTACACAATGAAATTTTTATCAAAGGTGCCAAAGCTGTTCGGGGGGTATACAATGCAGAACCTGCACTGCCTGTGCTAATTTCGACATCAGGTACTTCTCCCTGTGAGGGATGCCCAGTGATTGACGGGCTGGATGGCCGGGGTGGCCGGGCGGTTAATGATTACCTGGAACAAAAGGTGAAGAACAAAACCTTGATGGAGTTGGTCGACTGTTTAAATATCAATGTGTCCGACCATCATGACGGGTATGGAATGATGGATGGTAGCTTTGTCACTTCCACTTGGGGGAATTACGATCTTTTCCGGCAGAAACTGGACCGCGAGGGATATTGGTGGAAACCCATTGTATCGGCCGAGGCGTGGGTGAACTGGGATGATTGCAACTTGGGCACCATGATACTCAGCGCCGATGTGAATGGCGACGGCGTCCGAAATGAAATTGATGGATTTTACAAGACACTTACCTTGATGGGTAAATGTATGGAGCGGGGAATGAATGTGATGAACTTCCTTTGGACGGACAATGAGAGCCCCTGGTCAATGGGATTGACCAAAAGGAGAGACTACAACGGAAGAGTCGGAGAATTGCGGCCCGATCTTGTTATTCCTGCAAGCGATGGTGGTCCGGCAGTGATTACTCGCAAAGTTTCGTTACGCGGTGGAGACAATAATTTCAAGGTTGCAGATGGGCAGGGAGAAATTTTTACGATTGAGGATTACCAGGTTCCATCTGATCCAAACCACTTGATGTATTATATTTGGCAATGGTTTGCCCAGGCGGGTGGGGGAAGGGATGAAGTAATCCGCCATGCCCTAGCCGGGGAGGTGGGCAATGATCTCATTGTTTCTGGACAGGGCTATACTGGTAATGAGCGTTATCGGGTATCTACCTGGAACCGTACCCAAAAAAGATTTACCAACCTAATTTACTCAAGCGGTGGTTCCGGGATTGCAGAAGCCAAGGTTTCTATTCCCGCTCAAATTCAGGAGGGCAAGCGATTTAATCACGCAAAATCGAGAAGAGATTTTCGGGGGGAAGGGTTTAGGAATGGTTCTTATTATAAGGTTGATGTGACCACCAAAAACATCAATCCGAGCACGGGGAAGGATGAGGATGTGGAGATGTTTGAACTTGGGCCATACCGTGTGGCAGATGGTGTGTTAAAGGTAAATATTCCCCGAATGAATAAGTTTACCCGGGTAGACTTTTTACCCTCAAAAGCAGGAAAGGGGAGGAGATAATCGTAATGAAGAAATTAGTTTTTTGGATCTTTTGTATGGCTGCCGGTTTGGGGCTAAACGGCAAGGGCCGCCCGGAGAAACCCAATGTTTTGCTTATGCTGGTGGATGATTTGGGCTGGCAGGATGTGGTCTGTTATGACATCGATGAACCCTGTCCCTACGAGACACCCAATATGGATCGACTGGCCAAGCGAGGCGTTCTCTTTAAAAACGGATATTCTCCATCCCCGGTGTGCAGCCCCAGCCGATGTGCCATTATGAGCGGGAAGCACCCAGCCAGAACCATGAGCACGACGGTGGCTTCGGGTAAACCTCCCATGCCTTTTCATCCTCAGCACTCGTTTATTCCTCCCTGGTGCCGGGGAGGAATGGATAGCCAAAATACAACCATAGCGGAGGCTCTTAAAGACAATGGGTATAAAACGGGCCATGTGGGGAAGTGGCACATTGCGGTCAATCATTATGCTTTCCCGCAACCGACCGATGAAGGCTTTGATTTCACCACGCATGTTCCGGGAAATTCCCAGGCGAGAGGAGTGCAAAATGGAATGCCCAACCGTTTGCAGGGGTTTGCCACGAAGAAAGAAAACGATCCTTATCGACTGGATGAAAATGGTTACCCTCGCGATCATGTGACGGAGGAAGCCTTACGATTTCTCAGGGAAAACAAACAAGATCCAATGTTTCTATACTATGCGAGCTGGTTGGTTCACACCCCGATCCAAACCAGAAGTAAGAAACTGCTGGAGAAATACTGTGAGAAATTAGGTGTGGATTATCCCTCAGACCCTGCGGGTTGGACATTGGATGGCCAAAGGAATCCCTATTATTGTGCGATGGTTGAGACGCTTGATTATTACGTCGGCCGGTTGATTGGATATTTGGAAAGGACCGATGATCCCCGGTGGCCCGGTCATAAACTCATTGAAAATACCTACATTATTTTTAGCTCAGACAATGGAGGCATGGAGGGGTACCAAAATGTAGTGTTTACCGATAATTTCCCTCTTGATGAAGGCAAAATTCATGTGCGCGAAGGGGGCATACGGGTGCCTTTTCTGGTTTCTGGACCATCGGTTCAAAGTGGCGTTGAAAGCCAGGTAGTGGTGAATGGGTTGGATTTTTATCCCACAATTCTCGATTGGACTGGTACTTCCAATTCCGCCAACCAAACACTGGATGGGAGCAACCTTGCCCCTCTATTAAAAGAAGACCCAACCGATGAAAACAGGGTGATTGATATACATACCAAGAAGCCGAGGGAATCAATGTTTTGGCATTTTCCCAATGGGCATTGTCAGCAATCGGCCCACCTTAAGGATGGATACAAATTGATCTACAACCATATCTACGAAAGACCACGGGTGGAGCTTTATCAGCTCTATGATTCCTCGGGAAATCGGGTGGATTGGGAAGAGCAAAAAGACATCAGTGCACAACGCCCCAAACTGGCTGAGCAAATGAAGCAGGAATTACTCAAATTTTTAAAGGGTCTAGATGCAGGGATGACTTACTATAACCCAACTTGTACCCGGATAAAAATCCCTGGATCCAAGAATGTTCCACAAGTATTAAACCAGAAACGCATCAACCGTAGGGTATTCCTAAGCTACGAGGAGAAAGGTGCGAAGGTAACAAGGGCTCAGGTGATATACACCCTCAATGGAGACCGGCAAGACAGTGAATGGTTCCCCCTGGAAGCAAAGGTGATTGCGGCCAAGGGGAAGCAACCTGCCAAAGCTGTTGCGGTATTGCCCCCCCGCACCACCCATTATTTGTTTCACTTAATTGATGAAAATAATTTCATGGTCAGTTACCCAAAGCTGGACCGAAAGGATTTAGCGGGTACGGCGTTGCAGGTTAGCCCTTAATTAAAAAGAGCCCGCGGGTTCAGTCCCTTCTCACGCGAAGGTATGATGCCCGCAAGGTTAAGAACGGAATTTAGACTCGAAGGACTTTTCCGCAGCTTCGCTGCCAATGAGGATGATTTCCCCATTTCCACAAAACTTATCGTTTGGAGAGGGGGTAATTATTGTACCGGATTCTCCTTTGATCGCTACGATACTGCACCCCGTCTTTTCTCTAATCTTTGATTCTTTTACGGTTACGCCGGCGAGGGATTTTGGAGTCTTTTGGCTAAACACATCCAATCCCTCGGTAATCATGAGGATTTCCGCACGGTTAAGAAGATTAAAGATTGTATTGGCACCCATCCAGTCTTGCGACATGACAAAATCGGCCCCCGCACGGTGGAGAGGTTCGACATTTCGGTGGAGAAAGGCACGGCTAACAATCTGAATATTGGGCCGCAGTTTACGGCAGTAAATTGTGAGATACATATTGCTCTCATCATTGTGACTGGTAATGACCACGGCAGGCGCCTTATTGATTCCAGCCCGCTCCAACACTGCTTTCTCGGAGGCATCGCCAAGAATGGAGTTATCCACCATGCCCGCTTTCTTATGGTCGGTCTCAATCACCCGGTAAGCCACATTCATTTCATGAAGGGTCTTGGCGGTTTCCCGTCCCACCCGGCCAGCTCCAATGATAATCACAGGAGCAGAATTGTTGGAGAAGTTACGAAAATCATGGTCGTACCTGTCGAAACTGCTTTGGGTACCAGCGAGCAATAACACCGTGTGGTTGTTGAGCATGGTTGTGGGTTCTGGAGTCTCGAAGTTTCCACGCTCCCATACCCCAACCACATTGACTCCGTACTCTTTGCGAAGGTTGGTTTCCTGAAGTTGCTTGCCCACCAAGGGTGTGCCATGCACGGTAGCCTCCGCAATTAATACATCCCCGAAGGAGCCAATCACATGGGTGTTGTTATCTGTGCAGGAAATTCTACGGGCGAGAAAGCTTCCCATCTGCTTGGCAAAACGAATGACATGGTTGGCCCCTGCCAATTCAATGATGTCTTCCGAGTTGGGGTTGTTACAAGTGCCCACGATGGGTAGATGAGGATCCACATCCCGTGCCCGGAAGGCGACAT
Source organism: Opitutales bacterium (assembly GCA_038150505.1). GTDB lineage: Bacteria > Verrucomicrobiota > Verrucomicrobiia > Opitutales > Seribacteraceae > Chordibacter. The sequence continues at coordinate 17,623 of JAYOTQ010000016.1, forward strand.
TGACATTGCGTATATCATCATCCGTCGCAACCACCATGGCGGCATTTTTGATACCCGCAGACTGGAAAGTATCGGGGTCTTCGATCGAACCAAACATCACTGGTATGCCCATGTCATGATACTTTTGAGCCTCTTTGATCTTGTCCACCACCAGGACAAATGGATAGCCAAACTGGGAGAGTTTTTCCATCAGTGCATGGCTTATAGAATCATAATGAGTCAGGATGACATGCTTTTGCTCCCCCGGTTCAAATTTTTTGGGAACCCGGGCACCGGATTGATACTCCACAAATGGTTTGTAGAGAAATTCCATAAAAGCAAAGGGGAGCACGATGAAGAGGTAAAAGACCCCAGTGAACATGACCGCCATCGAAAACAAGCGCCCTTGATCTCCAGAAAAGGTGATATCACCATATCCCAAAGTAGACATCGTGGTAAGCACCCAGTAAAAGGATTCCACCCATCCAATTATTTCGCCACCTCTTTCCTCACTCATAAGGGAGCGGTACAGGTTCATGTAAACAATGACAAAAAGTGCAAGAATCACAAAAAACCGAGCAAGACGGGTGGCATTTTTGCGCCTGTTGCGTTCCCTAAATATCGAGGGCATGAAATGGATCGAATCTTTCATGACTGTAATCTTGTATTAGATGTAATGTGATCTGGGTGCGAGAATGTTTTGCGCCCAATTCTTAGAAGATAAGAATAAGTTGATTTCGGGTTGAAGAGACTGCCTGAATCGAAGAAAGCTTGTGCGGTGATTATTTTTCTTCGACTCCTCCTTTTTCAACTTTTGATACAGCCGGTTATGGCTGAGGAAAGACGGGAGCAGTTTGGCGAAGCTAAAGATTTAAGTCCTCAAGCCATGGTTTCGGACTGGCACAGGTTTAATGGACCCGAGGATAATGCCCAATCTCCTGAATCTCCCTTGCTTAAGGAATGGCCCAGTGATGGACCGAAATTATTATGGTCTGTAAAGAAGGGGGCCGGGTATGCCTCTCCTGCAGTGGTGGGAGAGTGGCTTGTGTTGTTTCATCGGATGGACGGAAATGAAATGGTGGAGGGAATGGATGCTGAAACGGGTGAGCTCAAGTGGAAATATTCCTATCCGGTGCAGTACCGCGACCGTTATGGATATTCGGCAGGTCCGCGGGCAAGTCCAGTTGTTGACCAAGGTTTGGTGTATGTGCATGGAGTTACTGCCTGGATGACCTGCCTCGATTTGGAAACGGGAAAACTAGTATGGCAGAGGGATTTAACCAAAGAATACCAAGTACCCCGTTATTTTTTTGGAAAAGGGTCCAACCCCATCCTTGCGGATGGTATATTGGTGCTCAACCTGGGTGGGGCCAAAGGGGATTGCCTGATCGGTCTGAACCGAACCACTGGTAAAACGGTATGGGTATTAAAAGATGAGTGGGGCGCGAGTTATTCTTCTCCCACATTGGCCACAATTCATGGGCGCAAGGTTTGCCTAGCTTTGACTGGAGGAGAAAGTAAACCAGCCAAGGGTGGTTTGCTGGTCTTTGATCCTGCAACTGGGGAAAGGTTGGTTCGTTTTCCGTGGCGCTCACGAAAATATGAGTCCGCAACCGCTTGCCCACCAATTCATCTCGGTGATGGTTATGTATTTTTGTCAGAATGTTATGACAAGGGTTCTGTGGTTTTGAACATCTCTGCAGATTTTACAACCGAGGTTGTTTGGCAAAACCAGAAACTTGGCATTCATTGGATGACCCCAATTGAAAAGGAAGGCTTCTTGTACGGGGTTTCCGGAAGGCACCAGCAGGGCGCAGAAGTTTTTTGTGTGGAGTGGAAAAGTGGCAAAGTTTTATGGAAGGAAGCCATTGGATGGAGGGAAAATATTTTAGGAAGAGAATTGAACCTACAACTCTTCCGGGCCAGCTTGCTTTGGGCGGATGGAAAGTTTTTATGTCTTTCTGAACTGGGATCTTTGATCCGGGCAGATTTTTCTCCAGATGGATGGGAAATAGAGGAAAAGGCCCAGCTTTTTTTCGCAGCTGAAACCTGGACGCTTCCAGCCCTCAGTCGTGGTCTGCTCTATGTGATGCAAAATGATACCGACCGGATAAGTGGCAAAGCGAACCGCTTGCTTTGTTATGATTTTAGGGGGGAATGAAAGAAGTGGCGGAAGATAAGTCCAGTCCATGCATTGTCGAGGTTCTTCCCCTTGGTGGCTACGACTTGCCCCTTACCTATGGTATCAAGGAATCGTTGTTTAAACATCTTGGTATCGGTTCATTGGTACGAATTCCCTTGGGGGTGCGACGGGTTGTAGGCGTGGTATCTTCGCTCTCTCCCAAACATGCCCCACCCAAAGAAAAGCTTCGTTTTGTATCTGCTCTGGTTCAGCCTGAACCGGTTCTTAGCCAAGAATTGGTGGAGTTGGCTAAGTGGGTGTCTTCCTATTATGCGAGTTCCCTTGAAAGCACCCTGGGAGCAATGATTCCCTCTGCAGTAAGGGATGGAATGTTGGCCAAGACCAGAAGAATGATCGAGGTAGTGCCTGCTTCCCAGGAGAAAGTGACCCAGCTTCTATCCCGCTCTCCCAAGCAAATGCAGGCGTATCAATTGCTCCAAGATCACCTGGGGGAAAAAATGGATGCCGTGACCTGGGCCCAAAAAACAAAATTTTCTGCCCCGGTGATTGATGGTTTGATCCAAAAAGGGTTGGTTGTGGAATCCATCAAAGAGGTAAGTCGAGATGCTTACGGTGATGATTGGAGTGAAGAAAGTGCAGGTGGTGTGGAATCTTTGCGCGTCTTGACGGCTGAGCAAAAACTGGCATCAGATGAGGTGGCACAAGATTTGGATTCGGGGGAATTTCGTACCCGATTGTTATCGGGTGTAACCGGGTCCGGCAAAACCGAAGTCTACTGCCAGGCAATAGAAAAGGTGTTGGAGAAAGGGGGGGGCGTTTTGTTTTTAGTACCTGAAGTTGCCCTCGCTCCGCAAACCGTCGACCGGTTGCGGTTAAGGTTTGGCAAGATGGGCCAACGGGTGGTGGTTTGGCACAGTCATCTCTCGGCAGGCGAACGGGTAGATGCATGGCGCAACCTGGTGCAGGGAAAAGCGAAAATTGTGGTCGGTGCACGCTCCGCCATTTTTGCCCCCGTCAAAAACTTGAAACTGGTGGTGGTGGATGAGGAACATGAACAGGCGTACAAGCAGGAAGATGCACCTCGCTACCATGGGCGTGATGTGGCGGTGTATCGTGCCTTTCTCAACCAAGCGGTTTGTCTGCTCGGCTCGGCAACCCCTTCCCTGGAAACTGTCCGCAATGTGGAATGTGGAAAATACCAGAAATCTATTTTAAGCAAGCGTATTGACGGGAGAGAGTTGCCCTTGGTCCATTTGGTTGATATGCGCCGGGAGGCACTGAAACAAAAGGTTCCTCCCGTTCTTTCCCAACCTTTGGTGGAGGCGTTGAGAAGGCGTTATGAGGACCGGGAACAAAGCATTTTATTTTTAAACCGCCGAGGTTTTAATACCACTATGTTTTGTACCGAGTGTGGAGAGGTGGAGCAGTGCCGGGATTGCAGCATTGCGATGACCTATCACCGCACGGACCACTACCTGCACTGCCATCTTTGTGGGTACCGCAAAGCTGCACCGCAAATCTGTGGGAACTGCCAGTCCCTGGACATTCGTAAAAAAGGTCACGGTACCCAGCGGATTGAAGATTTAGTGGAAGCGGTGATGCCCAAAAAAGCAAGAGTTGTGCGGGTGGATGCAGATGTGATGACCAAAAAAAATCTTTTTCGGGAAATTCTAAGCGATTTTCGAAAGGGTAAGATAGATGTGCTTGTGGGTACACAAATGATTGCCAAAGGCTTAGACTTCCCCCGGGTTACCTTAGTTGGGGTAATTGATGCCGACCTTCCCTTGCGAATGGAAGATTTCCGTGCATCCGAAAGGGCCTTTCAGATATTGGTGCAGGTCGCTGGACGGGCGGGCAGGGGAGATCGGGCGGGAGAGGTCTATGTACAAACCTACGCTCCCCATGAAAGCTGTATTCAATTTGCACGAAGAGCGGAGCTGGATGAGTTTCTAGCGGAAGAATTGGCGATGAGGAAAGAGCTGAAATATCCGCCGTACCGTCACCTTGTTCGGCATGTGTTTCGTGGGAGAGGGGAAGAGAAAACAAGGTTCTATGCTGAACAATGGAGACGGAAGCTCGATGCTGCAAACCTGGATGGTATTGAGGTGAAAGGCCCTGCCGCCACCCCCCTTGCCAAGATCAAAGGGTTCTACCGGTACCATTTATTTTATCTGAGTGCTTCAGTACCGAAGTGCCTCAGCCAAATTCAAAAAATAAGAAAGGAGTTTCCTTTGGATAAGGAGATTTTCGATATCCTTGATATCGATGCCTATCAGGTTTCCTGACCCCTACTCGTTAATTTCGCGCAAAGGAATATGGGAACGCACACCATGAGGGTGTTTTCTTATAAGCAACACACCTGACCCTGCTGGAATGGTGAGGTTATTGATAGGAGAATTGCCCCGTCCCAGTTTTTGCCATCCTCCAGGATGAACGACCACCTTGGGTGGTTGGGTGTAGAAAAACCCTCCCTGAGTGATGGAAATGGAGTGGATCCTGCCATCTTTCACCAAACCGACTGCCTTTGCACCTTGCCCCCCTCCACCAATGATTGAAAGGGTGACATTGTTATCGTAGCCTGCACCTTGGTTGCCGGTGGACCATGTGGCCGATCCATCTGCAATAAAGTCGCTGTAGTTTTGGCAATCTTTCAGCTCAAAAGTATTGGTGGTGACAGCAGTGATTTCCCACTCCCCATTGACAGGTGATTCGATAATGAGACCGTCTCCATCTTCGACAACTTGGCCGTCTGCATTGATTTGTTCCTTATTTTCATTGGTTAAATATCCCAAAGCGGAGGAAATTGTGACCCGGAAACCGTTCAATAAACCATGGTTTTCAGATGTGGATACAAGTACATTGCCAGTTGTCGGGTTGCTTATGGAGAGAATACTGCCATTTGACATTGAGAAATCACTTTGAGTTAAGGCTCCTCCGATCCCGCTTCCCTTACGGGCACTAATTTTGGCTTCCTGTGTGATGGCAAGGTTCGTGCCTTGGTGCCAATATGTGGACCAGCCGGAGGAAGTTAACATTTGTACATTATCAGCAAGGTCCTGTTGCGGATGCGCCAACCAACGGGTCCGGTTTTCCTCAGATGTGGAATTATCCTCCGTGATCATTTCCCTGCCGATCAAATCGGAAAGCTTGAGCTCGGTAGGAAATGGATTGCTCACCAGCATGGACCGATTGAACTCGGGCAGCACCCAGGATGAGCTGGTTCGCGGAGACACACCATTAAAGAAAATTGTGGAGTTTTCATCCAGTCTGCGGGCGATAATAAGAGATTCATCGGGAGCGATTGCCTGATGGTTGAAGGTTTCCGAGGGAGAATGTACCGACCGCCAGTCTGTACCGTCGTGAAAATGGGGGACATAGTCGGTCGAGTCCCCCACTTGTTGGTCCGGGCCTTTCAGGAGGTAAACCCAGTCTGCACGGCTTGCATTTGTATCAGGGTATAACTTGAGTTCCTCGATAGTGTGGCCAAAAAGTGAGCCCAGCGTCCACCCTTGTACGACCTCAATGAGTTGCCCTTGCTGAAGCACTTCGCTCACCAGCGGAATCCCATCCGATGCACCGGTGTCGTAGGAATTGTTTACCTCCATGATGTAGTCGGAGTTGGACAGAATAGGGAAATAAGAACCCGAGGAAGGGGATGCGGGGTCAATGATTTTGAGAAAGTAATTACCCCCATCAATGGTTATGGTTGGCGGCTGGCTATACCCTCTACCTTTTTCCAAAAGAGAAATACCGGTAATCGTTTTTTCGGTTGCATTCCAATCCACCACCGCAGTGGCTGCACGGTAAGTAGGGGTGTCCGAGTTTTCCAGGTTTGGTTGAGAAATATATATCCTGGGTGGCCCCAGGTATCCACTCCCTGCATCTAAGAGAGCAATCGATGTTACCGAACCATTTTCATCCAAAAATGCTTCTGCCCGAGCTGGGATTGAATTGAGCACACCAGCAGGAAGCGGACCTTTCAGGTTGGCCGGATTGGCCACATCCGGGGTTTTAAAGAGGCTGACATTGTTTTCCACGCTTGCATCTATGGGGCCCCGGAAAAGAGGAATGTTATAAACTCCAGGAGAAAAGATGGAATAGGAGGGAGCATTCCATGAGCCGGCACTGAGCTGGACAGAGAGCACTCCCATGGATTCACTATGACTGGACCCTAGTAAAGTAGATCCTTGAGCCAACACCCAGATAAGGAAAAACTTAATGGGGTGCAACTTTGTCAGTAATGAATCCATAGAAGTACTTGCAAGAGGGGTGAAAATTACTTTTTGGACACCTTATTACCTGACTTTTTCCATCCGGAAATACCGGCGGATAGGTGTTTTACATTTTTGTAACCCAGTTCTGCAGCGGCCTTCGCTCCTCTTAAGTAGGCCCGGCATGATGGTCCACCACAATAAGCGACCACCAGGGTGTTTTTGTCCTTGGGCAGTAATGTTTTGAGTGTTTCTTTTTGGGAGGAGAATTCAATAGCACCTGGAATATGTCCCTTGGAGTAGGAATTGGGTCCATTCACATCAATCACTGCAACTTCTTTTGCAGAAATCGCTTTTTGTAAATCTTCGACGCTAATATCAGGGAAATTGGCCGCCGAAAGAAAGCTGGACAGAAGGAGGAGAGGAAGGAAGGTAGTGATTTTTTTAATCATGGATACTTGTTAGGTTAATGGGTTTATAATGGTTAGTGAAAAAGGATTCATTCGTACTATTCAATTTTTTGGATGCTTAGACGAAGGAATTTATGAACCTTGGGTTGGGTGGATTCATCGGCCAGGTAAGTGACTCTTTCCATCCCTCCACCAATAGGTATCTGATTTTCCAAAGTGGTGCTGGCAGGTAGCCATGTGCGTAGGTCGAAGCTTTCTTCAATGATATATTCAAATTGCTCTCCAGTGGAAAGGATGGGGTTTGCATATCTGACAAAGGATATTCTTGGTTTTCCAGACACCGAACCGATCAATTTTGGAGCATTGTTGGGATCAAACCCAAGGGAGTCCATTCCCGTAGCCCGTTCAAATAGGTTGCTGTATCCATCGCCATCAGAGTCAAAGTCATCCCGGTCGAAATCATAGGATACTTGTGCGTCTGTCCAGTTTGGCAATTGTGCTTTTCTTTGGTTCATAAACCTATCCTTTAAGATGCTGTACCTTGGGTCTTTTTTCCGGTTTTCCAACCATGCCGATTGGGTCGATTTAATCACTTCGATCGTTCGGGTACGTGGAAGTGCGGAGGCAAAGTTTTCATCTGCGGGGATATTGAAGGATAAGGTCACCGAACCAGTTCTATGGGCAATAATTTGATTGGAGCCAGAGATTTCAACTATGCTTGGGTCGGAGCTGGTCAAAGACATTCTCCCACCACTGCTCGCGTAGGCACCTGGTATGCTTGTGGGTCTACCACTAACAAGAACGGGTGCAAGGGGGCCCTCTTTTTTCAGGTCAGTGAAAAGAATTGTTGGGCGTGTACGGTTGGATACTTCGATGCTCAGGTATTTGGTTGGGGCAGCGTCCACATATGCATTTCCACTTTGTGTGGCTGAGATGACCACAGTGCCCGCAGAACCGTCGAGGGTGACCACTCCCAAGGCATCGATGGTTGCGGGGCCTGATTCTATCGTCAGCACAACGGGTAATGTGTAAACAGGATGGTTTGTTCCGGTTGATTCAGCAAATGCCTGGACTTGAAAAGGTGGATCTTCGCGGACTTTCTCGGGCACATCAGAAAACTCGATAAGCTGCCCGTCCTTTTGGAAGTCCGGATCGGAGAAATCAATAATCTCTAAGGTTACACCCTGCGGAGGAGCGGCAAAGAAACGGGTGTTTCCGGTTTGATAGGCAGTGATGGTAATTTTGCCAGGTCCGAGGATTTTGGCTTGGTTGTCCGCGATGGCGAGAAGGGTGGGGTCGCTGCTTGAATAGATGATGGGGAGACCGGAGGAAGCCACTGCGGATAAGGTGAAATCTGGGTCGTTCGCTGCTTTTACAGGTAATTTAGGCAGAGCATCCTCGTCGACCCCATCCACACCCAGCCAGGTAATTGACTGAGTTCCTCCAAAAGAAGGGGCCGTTTCGTAATAGGGGTGCAGTTCAGGCAGCCTACTTTCTAACTGCCACTTGTGGGCGAGGTAGGCTTCCACTTTCTGACGGTTTACAAAATTAAGATCCTCCGAGAAAACAAGCAGCTCTGCAATGTCCCCATTGAACGATTCTGCAATACGGTTGAGAGCGGCTGGATAGATTGGACTGTCAGACGAGCCCATGAGTTCCCCATTTACCCAAAGGTTTTGGGTGGGGGGAGAAGTTCCCAAAGTACAGATAGACCAAGCATTGGCTGGTTGAAACGAATAAATTTCAGGGTCATTTTGGTTGTATGCCAATGAGAAAAACCCGTTCGGATTGGTGGTCATTAAATCACCCCCCAAAAGTTTACTTTCACCCGGTGAACTTTGTCGGGCCACAAAGAAAATATATGCGGGGTCTGGTAATGGGCGTTGCAGGCTCAATGTTTGATCAAGCTCGCTGTCAAAGCTGACCACCGGCTTGCCTAATAAGGATTGCGGCGAATTATAATCCATCCAGGTTGGCATGCGTGATGAATTCGCTTCCACTGGGCTGTTGTTGTTTCCAGAACGGTCTGCCCAGAGGCTCATTCGGTTACCGACCAAGAAATCATTGGTTTCATCCTCTTCACCATCATTATTTACATCTATGGCATCCAACCAAAGTTCCAGACCAGGTATGGAATCTGCGAATAAATTACCAAACCCGATGGTGAAGGA
>JAYOTQ010000017.1:0-25525 GCA_038150505.1 Opitutales bacterium
TAATTTTCGCGGATAAAAACCTGCACTCCTCTCTTTGGAGCGGAATACAATTGAGCGGGGCATCCTGCGAAAGATTTGCCCATAACCATCCAGAACATCTTCACGAATTACTTTCCACCGAAGATAGCAAGGTTCACAAAGCACTTGTTTTGGAAGGGATTTACTCCATGGAGGGACACATTGCCCGCCTTCCCGAACTCGTTCAGGCAGCTAAAAGATTTAATGCCTTTATCATTTTAGACGATGCCCACGGCGTTGGTGTCCTTGGGCAGGATGGCAGAGGAACCGCGGATCATTTTGGACTTACAGATGAAGTAGATGTGATTTGCGGGAGCTTTTCCAAATCATTTTCCGGCACTGGTGGCTTTGTCTGTTCAAGCAAAGATGGAATCGACTACATGCGCAGCCACTCCAAACAAACAATTTTCTCTGCTGCCCTATCCCCTGCTGCCACTGCTGGAGCCCATGCTGCCCTGAAAATTTTCCGTTCAGAACCAGAACACCGGGAAAGATTAAACCAAAATTTATCTCGCTACCTTCGCTTGCTCAATGAGCTTGGGCTGGATACGTGGGAAAGTGAATCACCCGCTGTACCCATTGTTTTAGGAAAAAAAGAAAAAGTTTACTACTTCTGGAAAGCTCTTCTTGAAAAGGGTGTATATGCAATCATCTCTATTGCCCCAGGTGTACCACCAGGAAAGGATTTGATCCGCACCGCTATATCAGCCGCTCACACGGACGAAGATCTTGATATCATTGAGGAAGCCATCCGGTACGCTGCCACTAAAATTTAATTTTTAGTCAAGCTTGACCGAACACACACGGGTGTAGATGAGCAAAGCGTGGATGTACTTGTATAGATTGATCCCAAAGGGTCTAAAAAAGAGCCGAAACAGATAGGTTTCTGCGTGCAGAATACTATCCACTACAGTCTCATTCCTGCGAATATCCTCACCAAAATTTTTCATAAGAAGATCAAAGTTTTCTTCATTCCTGTCTTTTCTCCCCGTAGTTGCTCCTTTGACATGTTCAATTACACTGTCGTGGGCGACATAATGAGAGTACCCTGCTCGATTTAAACGCAGGCACAAGTCCACATCCTCACAGCCATTGAGGTATTCTTCGGGGAAACCACCTTGCTCGAGAAATAACTCACGCCTGATCATACAACAAGCAGCAGTTACTGCACTCCACTTTTTAATTTCCCCCTTGAAAGGCTGGCTCAAGTAGCCCTGTCCGTAATGACGGGGGTTGCCATAGGGAGAAAAGACCACACCCATGTGATCAAAACGATTCGATTGATAAAGCCTTTGAACATTCCCGACAAAACCCACTTTTTCTTTCACTTCAAAAGCTTGAAGCATAGGATTTAACCAGTCCCCTCTAACAAAAGCGTCATTGTTGAGAAAAAGCAGATACTGACCTTTAGCCTCCCGGGCTAACCAATTGTTATTTTTGGCAAAGCCATGGCATTTGTCTCGATGAAATACCCGAAACCGTTCTGGCAGAGACCTTAAGTACTCAGCAGTACCATCTGTGCTGCCATCATTGGCCACTAACACCTCATAATCAAATGAATCTCCAAGCGTATCACCCAAGCAGCTCAAACATTTTCGGGTCAAGACCAACTGGTCTTTGACGCTTATTAAAATACTGATCTTGGGGCTCATCAAAGGCAAAAAAACTACAAAAATAAATTTTTAAGCTTTTTACAATTCACTTCGTTAGAAAAGTGGGATTGGGCCCGTGACCAAGCGGACTTTCTCATTTCCAGAAATTGATATGAAAAAAGATAATATTGATTGAGTATGTCTACCCATTCATCTTTGCAGTAAGGGTTCAAAGAAAAGCCGGATTCCCGATCAATAAATGCTTCCGAACTTCCCGCCCGATTGGATGCAAGCACCAAAAGACCATGGGACATGGCCTCTGGGATTACATTAGGTATTCCGTCTCTATCTCCATTTGTAGAAATAATCCCTGTAAAAAGAAAGATATCACTATCTTCATAAAACTTTCTTATCTCACCTTCATCGAGATGATCAAGGAAAGCCACATGGTTTTGCAAACTTAACCGCTGAACCTCTCGGTAGAGGGCATGCTTTAACGGCCCACCCCCAATGATTTTCATCTGAAACGGAATCCCCCTCCTTTTGGTTTCTGTGAGAATGTCTAAAAGTAAAAAATATCCCTTCTTTTCCACCAACCGGCCAACGCTCAAAAGATTAAGGCATTTAGAGTTTTCTGGCTCAAAACGGACTGGAGGCTCCACAGAGGGAAGGCTACGATGAATCAACTTGAGGTTTTCCTTGGGTGTACCCAAGTGGAGCAACCTTTGGGCTGTTGATTGAGAAGATGTTCGGACATATATTGCTCGGCTCAGCTTCAAGTTCAATAACCAGTCTCCACCATTTCGAAAAACATCGTAGGCATGTGCACCAATGGAAAAAGGTATACCCGTTAGAAGATGACAGCCCAAAGCGGTGGTCGCCGGCATTGTCGCCCAGACTGCATGGATGCGGGAGTAATTCCTTTGCCTGATTTTTTTTGCCTGAACCAATGCACAAGCAAGACCGAGAAAAGTTTCGTTCCAGTTTTGTAAGTTTGGACATGGATGGGCCCAAAGGTGAGAAAGGATTAGTTTAAAAACTTCGGGCTTTTTCCACGCCCAGAAGGGTATCCATACAAAAAGTGAAAAGAGGCTCCAAAATGGAAAAAGATGAACTTCCCTGCCTTCCCAAAGTTTCCTTCCTTTCCAAATGGAAAAGAGGTCGGGGATTAACCCAAGCTTGCTTAACTGCCTTAATTCACGGCGTACGAATGTCTCCGTTGGCCTCGGAAAAGTGGCATAGAAAAAGGCAATCTTGGTCAAAAGTGAGGAACTACAAAGTTAAAAATTGTCCCCCCTTCACAAGGCGAAAAGAAAGAGCAGTGGGCTAAGAGGAGACTGGGGCTCCTTCGACTGCTTTGCTCTCCGAAGAGCCATCCATGACTGGATAAAAATCAAAGGCCAGTTTAATTTCTCCGGCGTGAGCCGTTTTTTGCCCATCTACGGTGATCTCCCCTGAAAAACAGGCAAGCGGGTGACGCACTCTTGCCAGCTTTACGGACATAGAAAGTACATCTCCAGGTTTGCAAACACGCCTGCATTTAATCCCGTCACAGGCAGTGAAAAAGATAGTTCCAGGGTCTACTTTTTTGGACAACTCATCATGGTTTCCCTGAAGAAGAAAAAAGACACACAACTGGCCAAGTGCCTCGATCATGATAGAAGCAGGAAAGACAGGTTGCTCCTTAAAATGACCTTCCAGAAAATATTCATTACCAGTAATCCTGTAATTGCCACGGGCTTCGGTACCATCGATGGTAACATCCTCCAGAAAGAAAAATGGTTCCCGGTGGGGCATAATTGAGGCAACTTCCTCAATTCTGAAAGTTTTCGCACGAACGGGAAGTTGTACCCCACGAACCTTGGCGTCCAGATACTCTTTCACATCCCCGGTTGTTCGCAGGTCTCTGAGCTCCTCGTTGTCTATACTTACTTGAAGTGTTTGTTCAACCAACATAACGATCTCGAGCATGGTCAAGGAATCCAACCCTAAATCTTCATACAGGCGAAGGGTGTCATCCGCCTTCTTGAAAATTTCTCTCTGCTCAGGTTCTAAATGACGGTCAATGATACCCATAACAATGGGCTCAATTTCTTTAGCGTCCTTGGTTTCACGAAAACGGATAGCTGCTTCCAAGGTAGCAGGAGAGCACCTCTTTAAAAGCTCAGCCAATTCTAACTCAGCATTTTTTGGGTCAGCGTTAGTCATGTAAAAACATAAATGGGATGAGAATTGAAATTTATTCGAAGGAGATGTTATATCAGCTCTATCTTTATGAACGATACCCCTCTTACGAGCAAACCTAAACCTGTAATATTAACCTGTGCCCAACCAACAGGAAATCTGACCCTGGGCAACTACCTAGGGGCTGTCAGAAATTGGTCTACGATGCTGGATGAGTATGAATGTTTTTTCGGGATTGTTGACTTACATGCCATCACCGCTCCCCCAGAACCTGCCGTGCTCAGACAAAATGTCTATTCGTGTATCGCCCAGTACATCGCCTGTGGACTGGACCCGAAGCGTTGCCATCAGTTTGTTCAGTCTCATGTAATCGGGCATACCGAACTGGCCTGGATTCTAACCTGCATGACTCCCATAGGGGAGTTACAAAGGATGACCCAGTTCAAGGACAAGGTCGCCAAGCTTGGTGTTAAAATATCTGAAGATTCTGGTGGGAATGATCTAAAATTTTCCCATGGGGGAATGCGGGCACAGGCAACTATTAATACCGGATTGCTCTGTTACCCGGTTCTTATGGCTGCTGATATCCTACTTTACAATGCAGACTTAGTGCCCGTTGGTGAAGATCAGCGTCAACATCTCGAGCTTTGCCGAGATCTGGCAGGACGATTTAATCAAAAATACTCAGAAACATTTACCATTCCTGAACCCTTTGTCCCCCAAACAGGTGCTCGGATTATGTCTTTGGCCGACCCGACCAGAAAAATGTCGAAGTCGGACAACAACCAAAAGGCAACCGTTTTTATCCTAGATGAACCAGAGCAAATTAAGAAAAAGGTTGGATCTTCGGTAACGGATTCAGGATCTGAAATTAAAGCAGGTACTGATAAGCCTGGTGTTTCCAACCTTCTCACAATTCATTCTTCTTTATCTGGAAAAAACATAGCTTCCCTAGAGGATCATTTCCTCGGGAAAGGGTATGGAGTGCTAAAATCAGAAGTCACTGAGTTGCTTGTCGAAAACCTTCGACCCGTCAGAGAATCATACCGTGAACTAATCAGTGATAAATCATTTTTGGACACCGTTCTTAAAGAAGGGGCACAGGCAGCACAAAAGCGAGCATTCAAAATATTATCGAAAGTCCAAAGAAAAATTGGTTTGCCCGATCGCCCAAGATAGAAAATTCATCGGTAAACTTTTTTCGCTTGGTTTTCCACTGAAAACAGCACATTAAAACACATGGGAATTGGTTGATGGATTTTGGAGATGAAAATGAACATGCCGTTGGCAAAGGGCCTTTTTATGGTGGGGCAGCTTTTATTTTTGTCGTTGTCGCTCTGTTTGCCTCCGTAGGGTTGAAAGAAAATGGCACCCTCCATCATTGGGAAATTGCCACCTGCTTGCTCGGCACTGGTCTGATTGTAACACTTCTTTTTCTGCCTCATTTCCTTCAAGGGATTGTTGATCAATTTGGGGATCAGGGAACCCAGGCAACCACTGCACTGACCAACAAAGCTATCTTAGAACTGAAGGAGTTGCGTTCGGAACTCGACTCGATCGCGGTAAAAATCGACAAGGTTCCCACTTTAGTGGACAAAATCGTGAATGATTCCTTAAATGCTGAACTGGACCCATCAGACTCGATCACAGAGAAGTTCAAGCTCATGCAACAGGAAATTACGGCCAAGCTAGACCGGATGGAAGAAGCAACCCTCGCCCCACCGCTAAGTCCTGAAACCGATCCTCAAATAGAGAATTTACAAAGTAAAACCGAAGAGATTAGTAAGCGTCTAGGAGAGGTGTTTTCCAAACTTGAAAGCATAGAAAAGTTACAAAACCAACAGCCATCACCTCCCGAGAACCCGACCGCCGAACCAGATACTCCAGAATTATTGCCCACTGAAAAAGAGCCTGTTTTGGAAAAGGAAACCGAAACGGAGCAAGAAAACATTCAAACATTCCCATTAGAAGAAGAAGATTTATTGGATCCTATTGTAGATGATCCTGAGGAAGGAGAGCTCTCTTCAGACCCAACGGACACCGAGGAAATCCCGGAAATGAGTAGCTCCAACTCTGAGGAAGACGAAGTCTACCCAACAGAGGCTGATCCTGAAGAGGAGGAACCGGACCTGCTTACTTCCCTGCAAGATGATGCCGAAGAGAAAGAGGAAGTTGAAGAGGCAGAAGAACCTGGGGTGGCGAAGGATACATCTCAGCTTGAAGAAAAGGCAGAGATGAATGAGCCGGAGACTGAACTCGATCTTGGACTGCCCGACCCTGCTGAAACTTTGAGAAAAGTGGATGCCCTGCTTGCCGGCGAAAACACCCCAGAAAAAGTTTCTCCTCCAGTGCCCCAAGTGGCAAAGGTTGATAAAAATGAAACAACCACGGTCGTCGCCAATGTTATGATCGGTATTGGCAACAAACCCTACCTACGGGGTGAAGGACCTGGTCTGAGCTGGGATGAAGGGGTTGCCATGAATTTTATCGAAATCGGGAAGTGGGCATGGTCTCCTCCCAGAAAAAACGCCTCTCTTACCGTACAATTATACCGCAATGACCAAGACCCTGACCAAGGTGGGAAAATTGAGGTTCGTCCGGGAGAAAGATTGGAAATCAACCCAGACTTCGGTTAAAAAAGCGAGTCAGGGTAGATGCCCGCAGAGACTAATTTGTTGATATTTTCGATCACCTTGGGCTTATCTTCGCGGTAGGTCACACCCATCCATTGGCAGGTGGCGAGTTTGGATTGAAAAGTTGCAAGACCGGAACTGATCCACTGGTCCACTGCAGCGGGAAGGTAGAATTCATCTTTGTCCAAATCTTGAGCATTTCGCATAAAGTGACCCAATCCTTTTTCAAGTGCAGGAAAAACAGAGGGTTGGAATGCCCATACATTCATAGACACGACATCGTCGGTATTTAACTTTTTTTCAAAGCCTTGTGCATTTTTACCTGATACAAAACCGTCAGTCGACTGGATCTCGCTCCATTCTTCAACCGATTGTAAAAATCCAGAGCCATCAAGCTGACAAATCCCACGACTTACCGAACCATGATCTGAAAGGGTTTCTTGCAAACGAAAGCCAACAATTGCCCCCCGCATTTTTTTATCACCTGAAGCGGTATGGGGAAATTCTTGCATCGACCCGAGCAAGGCAGAAAAAGTCTCCCGCCCATAAAAGTCATCTGCATTGATTACAGCAAAGTTTGAATCACCGAGGACATTCCGGGCACACCAAACGGCATGTCCAGTACCCCATGGCTTGGCTCGGGAAGGTGAAGGGATTATGCCGACTGGAACATCCTCCACCCTTTGGTAGGCATATTCCACTTCGATTCTGTCCAGGTACTTGCTCCCTATCTGTTGATCAAAAATATCTTTTATTTCTTCACGAATAAGAAATACCACCCGGGTGAATCCAGCCTCTATGGCGTCATAGAGAGAATAATCCATCAAGGTTTCTCCATTCGGCCCCACCGGATCACACTGCTTTAGGCCGCCGTAACGGCTCCCCATTCCAGCAGCCAGCACTAATAAAGAGGGAGATTTTAAATTAGAAGTCATTTCTTAATGCAAAGGATAAATAGTCTAAAACCTGTGTCGTGGTAACTGCTTCCTGCCCGTGCTGCCTTGCCAGGACCTCCGCCGCCCGCCCGTGCCACATCGCACCCAAGGCGGTGCAGTCAGCGGTGGAGTATTCCCCTCTGGCCAAGAGAGCACCAATGATGCCACTAAGAATGTCTCCGCTTCCTCCCCTGGCCAAAAGTGCACTCCCACAAAAAAGGTTTACAATTGTCTGGTTATAATAGACTCGGGAATGAGGCCCTTTCGCCAGAATTACTCCGGGAAAACTGGTTAAGAAACGATCAAGATTGTTAGCAGATAGCCGATCCAATTCCCCACGGTGGGGAGTGAGCACGATCTTTTCTTTCTCGGTCAATGGATCAATCACTTCTGGACGCAAGGCATCGGCATCCAGGAGAATGGAACCTTGAAACATCCGGCAAACCTCCCGGATCAAAGAGTGAGATTCTGGATCACTGCCCACACCCGGACCGGCGACCAGCGCAGAAGCACGCTCAAGCACCGCACGGATTTCGCCCAGTCCTTCCAAGGCAAGACCTCCGGTGGGCGTTTCAGTGACAGGTATCCACATGGCCTCCGGGCAGGCAGCCGCCATCGCAGAGTGTAGCGACTCCGGCACGCAGCAGGTAACCAGTCCCGCACCCGCACGGAGAGCACCTCTGACTGACATCATTGCCGCTCCGCCAAATGCCTTCGAACCAGCCAAAATAAGCAGATGACCAAAATCTCTTTTATCGGAATGTACTTGGCGTAATTTGCGCAGCAATGGAAGTGCAGAAGACCGAAGCACCCGGAAATGATTTTGGTTTACAACCAAATCAGCATCTTCAAAAAAGCCTAAATCTAAATACCTGAGCCTACCAACAAACCTTTGGTTAAAATCCAAGGTTACAGGTTGTTTTACTATTCCAGTACAATAAGTAAAATCTGCCCGGAATGCCTTGTTCTCGGAGGGCTCACTCTCGGTTATTCCACTGGGAAGGTCCACCGATACACGAACGGATACTGTTTCTCTTTGGTTCAGCAAATCGAACCACTGCGCCATTGGGGTTTGCAGACCCGGTCGCCCCTGCATGCCCAGGACCGCATCCACAACCAAGTCAAACCCTCGGCTCTCGGTAATTTTTCGGAAGGCTTGTTCAATCTCTTCCCCAGTCATTTGCTGAGCGGGGGAGAGAATTTCGATCCGTTTGGAAGCAAAATCGATCAGTTCCTCAAAGGCCCGTTGGGTCAAAGCACGGCACTCGCCCTTGGGTGCCCATGGCCAAACCACTGCCCGGGATGTGGGGATGGTTCGGAGGAACCGCTTGCACGCCAGCAAACCGTCCGCACCATTGTGACCTTTGCCCACCAAGACAAGAACCCGGGGACGATGGGGAATCGTCCGAAGTTCGCGCATATCCCGGAGGGCAGAGTCTCCCACAGCCTCGCCCGCCCGGGACATTACCTCCCACTGTTTCTTTTCATCCCCCAAAAAATAACTTTCCTCAAATTCTTGAGCCTCTGGGAGGGAAAGGATAGGGTCCTGGGGAAGAACGCTCTTCATTTGATTAACACTACAATTGCAGAGGCTACCCCTTCGAGATGGGATAAGCTAAGCAGGGCCGATCCAACCTTTTTTTGCCGAAGGAGTGGCTGTACCTTTTCAGAAAATACGGCAACAGGCTGACCACTTTCCTCCTTATCAACCTCGACATCCAACCACCCAAACTCCTTGCCCATTCCAGTGCCCAAAGCTTTAGAGGTGGCTTCCTTTGCCGCAAAACGGGCGGCGAGGCAGGGAGCAGGATCTTTTCGGTCCATACAGAAACTTTTTTCTTTTGGGGTAAAAACTTTGCTCAGAAAGGCTTCGCTGTGCCGATCAATCGAATCACGAATTCTGGAAACTTCGATCTGGTCGATCCCCACACCCACCACATTGGTTCCCTCCGGAAGTTGCGGAAAAGGAATCACGAGTTGAGGAGCTTTTTCATCGTCGAGACCGCTTCCGCAAGTCCGTATTGTAGGGAGCGGGAAATGATACTGTGACCAATATTAAACTCCGTCACACTGTTCAATCTCTTCGCACCCTCCACATTTTCATAATTAATTCCGTGCCCCGCATTCACCTGCAAACCAAGAGAAAGCCCAAGCTCCATGCCATGAAGCAATTGGGAAAATTCCTTTTCGCGAAGCGTAGGCTCTGCCCAACTCCGGGCAAAGCTTCCAGTGTGCAACTCAACCCATGGGGATCCAATCTTCGCTGATGCCTCAAGTTGGCTTTCTACGGGATCGATAAACATACTCGTAGGTATGCCATGGGCAGTAAATGCCTCCACTGCATCCCTGGAACGACTCAAATTACCCTCTACATCCAAACCGCCCTCCGTGGTCACCTCCATGCGGTTCTCCGGAACCAGACACACGCTGTCTGGCTTCAAGGAAAGGGCGAGCTCAACCATCTCTTCGGAAAGAGACACCTCCAGGTTCAGCCTGGTTTTCTTTCTCTGTAGGTAACGCTGAACATCCTCAACCTGCACATGCCTTCGGTCTTCCCTAACATGCATAGTAATCCCATCTGCGCCTGCATCTTCTGCCAACCATGCCATCGCTGCAGGGTCGGGTTCCACAAAGCCTCCGTGAGTGTTTGGCTCATCGCGGTAGCGAGCCTGCCGCAGGGTTGCTACATGATCAACATTTACGCCTAGTAAAATCATTTTCCTTTCTTATTTAGAAAACTTTCACCCGAAACTCAACTGACATTGCTCCTCGGATCTTTTTTCCTTGGGTGAACCTTGCCCAAGCAAGTTTCGAAGGAAACGGGGACGATGGTGCATCGTTGGACCGATCTCTTTCAGTGCTTTTAAATGTAGGGGTGCTCCATATCCCTTATTGGAACAAAAATCATATTGTGGGTATTGTGCATCAAGCTCTCGCATGAGCCGGTCCCTGGTAACTTTGGCAACCAAAGATGCCATCGATATGGCTAGGGACAGCGTATCTCCCTTCACCAGACCTTTGTGGGCATAGGGCAAACGTTTCATTTCTCTTCCATCCACCAAGACCTCCCAACCAGCACCCCCTTGTGAATTCATCTCCCCGAAAAGATCTCCGTCACCCTTCGCTTCCGGCTGCCAAAAGCCCTCGCTTATGTGAGAAACTTTTTCCATCGCCCGTCTCATCGCCAGGCAGGTTGCCCCGACAATGTTGTGCTGTTCAATCTCTTCGATGGATGCACTTCCGCTGGCAGCCATTAATTCTCCTTCCTGGGCAAGCTGCAAAATGCTTTCATAAAGAACTTCCCGCTGGGTTTCAGAAAATTGCTTGGAGTCATTGACCTGTTCAACCTTTTTACGATTCTTGGCAAAGCCAAAGAATGGAGCAGGTAAAAGCACGCACCCGGCCACCACTGGCCCTGCCAGGCACCCCCTGCCCGCTTCATCCACCCCCACGATCCCATGCCGCCCCTTACTGAGCTTGCGATCATGGGTCCACCGGGGGTTCGGCATTATTTTTTCCTCCAATTTGGATTCCAGGCCTTTTTGGCAGGTGGAACCTTACCCATGGCCTCATAAGCAGTCTTAAAGTGTAATTTGCAAAATTCTCCCATCCTTGACTCCCCCAATTTTTCAAATAATTGACGGGCTTTTTCTTTTGCCTGGCTTCCGGATCCTTTGGGAATGGAACAACCCGCTAGCTCCTCCAGTTTTTTCATCTGTTCCAACCAGGTAGCCCGGGCAATAATTGAAGCGGCAGCGACCACTGGATCCTCCTCTGCTTTGGTTCTCATCTTTAGATCAAAGGATGGATCTTTTACATACTTTTGCACCAGCGGCTGTTTGGAAAATTGGTCAAGCAATCCCCATTTTGGCTGTCTCAGTTCCAGGGCATCAAGCAGAGCCCGGCCGTGCAACCAAGCAAGTAATTTATTGAGGTTTTCGCCAAACTTACCATACAGCTCGTTGTACTTGGGCATACTGGTGTAAGCCGTCTTAATTACTACTCCCTGTGTAGCTTTGATTTTTTGAGCCATCTTTACAATGGCACCATCTGTAATAGTTTTACTATCCCTGATCCCGGCGGCCATCCACTGTTTTACCATCTCCCCGTCGGCCACCACACAGGCAGAAACCACCGGCCCAAACAAATCACCCTTCCCACTTTCATCCAACCCTGCATGGGGCTCAAACCACTCCGGGTTGTTTACTTCCTCATATCCCAGTAAAAACTCGCCCGTTATTTCTGGCTCTAAAATGGTACTGACAAAGTCTTCTGTCTTTCCTCCCTGAACAACTAATTTTCCGCTTTCATAAGCAACCACCTTTACGCCATCGCCATCAAAAGCATGCCTGGCATAGGGCACCGTACGGGTCGGCCAACCACGACCATGCAAAGAATCGCCAAGCTTTTGCATTTGTTCTTCCGTAAGTTTTAGTGTGTAGGAAGTTTTCTTTTTCGTTCCGTTTCCCGAAGATGAATGAGGTGATCTTGCCATTTCCCAACTATCCATGAGAAAGAGATGTGAAAAAAGCAACCGCCAAGCATGCAAAATTACACCCCATCCAGCAGAGTCTTTTCTAAATCCTCCCTGGAAAAGTTTCAAAAGTGTCTCTTGAGCTGGTTTGATCAGCAACAACGCAACCTGCCCTGGCGAAAAAAGCCATCCCTGTATAAAACCGTGGTTTCGGAATTTATGCTCCAACAAACCAGGGTAACCACAATGCTTCCATACTTCGAAAACTGGATGAAGAAATTTCCAGATTTCAAAACTCTGGCGAATGCAAAAGAACAAGATATTCTCAAAGCATGGGAGGGCCTCGGTTACTACTCCCGTGCCAGAAACCTGTACAAACTGGCAATCATTGCCCAACATTGGGATGCTCCTCCCAAATCATTGAATGATTGGCAAAAGCTCCCCGGAGTGGGACCTTACATCGCCGCTGCGGTCACAAGCATTTCGCTGGGTCAAGTCCATGCGGTTTGTGATGGAAATGTGGTTCGTGTTGTAACCCGCCTATTTTCCATCCCCGAAACTTTTAAAGACGGTGCATCCGCACAAAAGAAACTTTTACCAACCGCCCAACAATTAATCAGCACGGACCGGCCAGGCGACTTCAACCAGGCAATGATGGAACTCGGAGCCACGGTTTGCCACCGACAATCCCCCCTTTGTTTGCAATGCCCGGTCTTATCTCTTTGTAACTCAGGAAAAAAAGGAGATTTTTCTGATTTCCCCAAGATCAAACCGAAGCAAAAGAAAACCGAAAAGCTCCAACGCTACTGGATCGAGCACGGGAACAAACTTCTTTTGTATGCTTCATCCAAAAGTCGTCTACTTGGGGTCTACGAATTGCCCAAAGAGATCCCCTTCCCTCACGAGGCCGAAGAGAACCAAAAAACATATGTGTTTAAAAGAACGATAGGCACTACCCAGTACACCGAGGAGATTGTCCAAGCAGTTCCTCTTGGCAATGTGCCGCAATCGCTTCCCCAAGGATACCTTTGGGCTTCCGCGCCGGAGTTGAGTTCAATCACCCTATCTGGGCCCCATAGAAAGTGGATCGAAAAGATAGCACGCAAGAAGCGATAAGTTTTTTTCTTCTCAGCCGTTAATTTCTTGCCGAACCTTTTCAGTAACTTGCTGAATAATTCCATCGAACGATCCATTGGAGAAAAAAGTTATCAATG
This sequence comes from Opitutales bacterium, assembly GCA_038150505.1. GTDB lineage: Bacteria > Verrucomicrobiota > Verrucomicrobiia > Opitutales > Seribacteraceae > Chordibacter. The sequence goes on from JAYOTQ010000017.1 coordinate 13,051, forward strand.
AATTCGCTAAGTTCCCATGGTTTAACTCGGAGATCAAAAACTCTTTCAGTTCCTGGTTGGTGGCAAAGCAATGTGCTTTTTTCCCTTTGGATTGAATAAGGTCAACCATCTGCGCAGGATGAATTCTTTCTTTTTCAGGAATTCTTTCCGCTCGGTGCACTTCTCCTATTAAGGCGTGATCCGCGAGCGAAAGAGCTTCTGCAAAACGATCCTGAAAAACATTGGTCACTGCAGTGTTGCTTCGGGGCTCAAAGCAGGCAACCAACCTGCGGTCTGGATACCGTGCCCGGAGGGATTCCAAAGCCCCGCCTATTGCGGTTGGGTGGTGTGCAAAATCAGAGAGCATGGTAATGTCCCCGCTCTCCCATAAAATTTCCTGCCTCCTTTTGACTCCCTGGCACTTCGAAAAATCAACCTTAGATACGGAATGAAATAGATCGGCGGTTAGCTTTTGGGGCACTTCATTTTTCTCGATAAGTGCAGCCGCAAGTATTGCCATAGATAAATTTCTCGCGTTGAAGAGGCCAGGCATCTGCCAAGTGATCTCTTTGACTTTCTCTCCCCGCCAAACGAGGTTGAAACGGCTGCCTGATGCATCCTCCTCGAAGTCCTGAAGCACGAGATCATTCTCTGGACCGGTCCCCACAGAAAGTACATGGGTCCAAGTGGCTTCGGGCAATGCGAGAAGGTTTGGATCATCCCCATTTCTCAAAATAAACCCATTGGAGGGCACGATTCGTAACAGGTGGGTAAAACTTCGGGAAATGTCTTGTAGGTCGCGAAAAATATCTCCGTGATCAAATTCCAGATTGTTTAAAACCAACACCCTAGGGCGATAATGGATAAATTTACTCCGCTTATCGAAGAAGGCGGAATCATACTCATCCCCCTCAATCACAAAAGGTGAGGATGTGTTTCCAAGTTGATTGCCACCGGGCAGGTCCAAGGGAACACCACCTATTAAATACCCCGGATCTTTTTTCATTTGATCAAGTGTGTAAGCGGCAAGCGAAGTGGTCGTGGTCTTCCCATGGGTCCCAGCGATTACCATAGACGGACGGTTCCCGATCAAATCCTCCCCGATTAATTGGGGAAGGGAAACAAAGGGCACGCTCCGGGTCTCCAATAAATATTCAACCTGAGGGTTTCCCCGGGATACTGCATTGCCCACAACCACACGATCCGGGTTCCAGGCAAGCAATGTATCCACTTGGAACCCTTCAAATAGTTCGATCCCCTCACCCGACAAAACATCGGACATGGGCGGATAGACCCCAGCATCTGAGCCCGCAACCTCGTGCCCCATATTCTTAAGCAACACCGCGGCGTTGCCCATTGCCGTACCACAAATTCCGATAAAAAATACCCGCATCTACACAACTGAAAATAGACCCCTTAATGTATTGGCAAAGATAAATTGCCTCGACTTCACTGCTTGATTCAAGAAAACGATATTCCAATGAATGAAAAAAATCTTCGAATTCTCGTTCTTGGAAGCGGTGGACGCGAACATACGCTCGCAAAAATTTGCACACAAAGCCCTTTAGTTAGCGAAGTTTTGGTTGCTCCCGGAAATGGAGGCATCCAGAAAGAATTTAGGACCCTTCAGCTCTCGGTGGAGAATAATTCCCAGATTATTGAAATGGCTAAGGCAGAAAAAATAGACTTGGTTGTGGTCGGTCCGGAAGTCCCCCTTTGCAACGGGGTGGTAGACGAATTGCACAAATCGGGGATTCTTGCTTATGGTCCAGATGCCCGGTGTGCACGGCTCGAGGGAAGTAAGGCTTTCACCAAAGACTTTCTAGCAAAGTACAACATTCCCACGGCTGCTTACGGAAATTTTACCGAAGTAGCTCCCGCATTGGAATACTTGCATCAATGCAGTTTGCCTGTTGTGGTCAAAGCAAGCGGTCTGGCCGCCGGCAAAGGAGTGATCATCTGTTCCTCTCACGAGGAAGCCGAAAAAGAAATCAATGAGATGCTTAGTGGGAACAGCTTTGGAGAAAGTGGGAGCGAAGTGGTCATTGAGGAATTCCTGGAAGGAGAAGAAGCATCGCTCCATCTCATTTGCTCAGGAGAAAACTATGTGACCCTGCCCATGAGCCAGGATCACAAAAAAGTGGGGGAAGGAGATACCGGTCCAAACACTGGTGGCATGGGTGCTTATGCCCCGACTTCCTTGGTTTCTCCAGGCATGCTCAAGGAGTATGAGGAATCGATTGTACGCCCCACGCTAGCTGGCTTGAAATCGGAAGGTATGGATTTTCGGGGAACTCTTTACATTGGACTGATGCTCACCGACAAAGGCCCCAAAGTGCTTGAGTTCAATGTGCGTTTCGGAGATCCAGAAACACAGGTAATCTTGCCCCTAGTCGATCAAGACCTGGTGCCTGTCCTCATTGCTTCAGCAAAGGGAGAAAGCCTGCCCGATACGCTTTCGATTAAAGATGAATTTGCCATGGTTGTGGTCTTGGCAAGCGCTGGATATCCAGGGACTTACCCCAAGGGTGAAAAAATTGATGTTCCCGAAAGCACTCCCAGTTCGAGCTTACTTATACACGCAGGCACAAGCCAGGAAGAGGATGGGACGGTCGTTAGTTCAGGAGGAAGGGTTTTGGGTGCCGTGGGTACCGGGAGAACTCTTTCCGATGCGAGAGATACCGCCTACATGCTCTGTGAATCGGTAAATTTCTCGTCCAAATATTACAGAAAAGACATTGGGCACCGTGAGTTTTCCCGGAGCAATTAGATTCAAACTTGCCATTCATCGACTGGCAGATGAAGGTTAGGTTTTAAATGGGCAAGAAGAGTCGACTGAAAAGAGAGCGTAGAGAGACAAAAAAAGTCCTTTTTATCTGCACGGCGAATGTGTGCCGCAGCCCTATGGCTGAGCGAATTTTTGCGCAGGAGCTAGCAAAGTCTGACCATGACCAAAAAATACAGACCCACTCTGCAGGTCTGTCCGCAATGGATGGGGACAAGGCTTCCCAAAACTCGATTGATGCATGCCACGAACTTGGCCTCGATATAACAGACCACAGGAGTGCTGGCCTCACCAGAACCACGCTCGAAGAAGCCTCGGTTATTTTCTGCATGACCGAGTCTCACCGGGCACTGATCAATATGTATTTTGAGTTACCGCAGGGGTATCCGATCTTTTTGATGCGTGAATTTTTAGAAACTGGTCCCAAAGAGCTTCCCGACCCTTATGGTCAGGATATTGAAGTTTATCGCGAATGCAGGGACCGCATGCTTGAATCCATACCTTCCTTGATTAACTGGGTTGAGAAAAACCTCTAAATATTTTAAATTAGTACTTGTTATGACACTCGCCTCCGATTCCAATTCTGCCACCCTTACACAAACGCTGGACGCGCGTCCTCTTTCCGAGATCGATCCGCAAATTCATCAAGCAATCGAACAGGAAAGGCAAAGACAACAAACTCACATTGAATTAATCGCTTCGGAAAATTTCACTCTGCCCGCGGTGATTGAGGCTACAGGAAGCGTTTTAACTAACAAGTATGCTGAAGGTTACCCTGCGAAAAGATACTACGGGGGATGTGAACACGTGGACATCGCAGAGAGCTTGGCGATCGAACGGGCGAAAAGACTTTTCGGAGCAGATCATGCCAATGTGCAACCTCATTCGGGCAGCCAGGCAAACACTGCGGTCTACTTTGCTATGCTCCAACCTGGGGACAAGATTCTCACTATGAGCTTACAGGACGGGGGCCACCTGACCCACGGGCACCCCAAGAACTGTAGCGGTATGCTTTACAATGTCATAAACTACGGGGTGGATACGCAAACCGGCCTGATTGACTATGATTCAATCGAAGCACTGGCACAGAAAGAGAAACCCAAGCTCATTACAGTGGGTGCATCTGCTTACTCACGAACCATCGATTTCGAAAGAATGGGTCAAATCGCTCAGGCAAATGGCTCGCTTCTCTTGGCAGACATTGCCCACATTGCTGGTTTGGTAGCGGCTGGGTTGCATCCATCCCCTGTACCCCATGCAGATTTTGTCACCACCACCACCCACAAGACCTTACGCGGTCCCAGGGGTGGCTTAATTCTCTGCAAAGAAGAATATGCCAAAGCGATTGACTCCGCGGTGTTCCCCGGCAATCAGGGAGGTCCGCTGATGCATGTAATTGCAGCAAAAGCCACCTGTTTTCAGGAAGCAGGCAAGCCTACTTTCATCGACTACCAAAAGCAGGTAAAAGCCAATGCTTCCGCTCTTGCGGAAGCTTTATCCTCTCGTGGATTTCATGTAGTTAGCGGAGGAACGGATAACCATTTATTGCTTCTGGATCTTCGGCCATCCCACCCAGATATGACAGGTAAGGAAGCCCAGCTTGCCCTCGAAGGTGCCAACCTCACTTTAAACCGCAATACAGTGCCAGGGGAAACCCGCAGTCCCTTTCAAACAAGCGGGTTAAGAATTGGTTCTCCAGCTGTTACTTCCCGCGGTATGCAGGAACCTGATATGCTGGTCATTGCTGAGATCATTGATGATATCTTAAAAGCTCCCAACGATTCAGAAAACCTGACTATACAAAAGCAAAAGTCGCTTGATCTTTGTTCAAGATTCCCATTACCTTATTAGATCTTGCCCCACAAATTATTGTTGTAACCAAAATGAAAAATCCAAAGTCACGCCGTAAAGGTTTCACTCTTATTGAACTTCTTGTTGTTATCACCATCATCGGTATTCTTGCCGGCATAGCCATTGGTGCATTTGGTGGGATTTTTGGTCAAGCAGGCCAGCTCTCTGCCAAAGACAAGTTAATGGACATCCACAAGGCAATTGTTCAAGCCTACAAAGGACAGGCCAAGTTCCCCACCAACTTAGATGACCAATCTCCCGCTGGGTTTGCTGAGTGGTTTGCCAAAAAAACACGCAACCCAGAGGTTTCATACTGGTATATCGACGAAGATGATAAAGTACTTTCCCTTGAAGAGGATGGCGGTCCAGGCAAGCCTTCCTCCATGGGTGCCAACCTCGACCAGGAACAAAAAGATGCAATCGCCTGGGTGATCGCTCTTCCCACTTCTGATGATGCCAGTCCCAAGCTAGACCAAAACCTCAGAAGCGGACCCTTCCCGATCATGTGGACACGCGGACTCAACGGAAATGAATGGGATGCGGACTCGCCATGGAGCGGGGATGGAGGCCATGTTTTGTTTTCCAACGGTAAGGTTGAATGGTACGAATCCACCGATAATGATGGCGAAGGCGTTTTCCTGAAACCACCTGCTGAAGATGCAGATGAGGACACCCAACTGGAACTGGTTTCTAATCCCGAAGATGCATTGCCCGAAGGTTGGGAAGTGATTGGCGGAGGCAACTAATCCTTAACTCCTCTGCATCCAAGCAGCAAAGTCAAAGGAACGATATACTTTTCCAAAACCGGCAGGGCAAAAGTTGTTCTGCCAGACCGGGATGAGGCAATTTCTCTAGCTCGAGGGGCTTCCTCCACCGCTCTCCATGGAGATGTGGTTGAACTGTTTCGCCTCCCTCCCAAAAAAAAGACCAGAAAGCCAAAGAGGAACACAGATAAGCCAGGCCCTCCCAGGTATGAGGTGAGAAAAATTGCCAAGAGAGGCACAGATGAATTCTTGGGATTTTTCTCCAATGAACAGGGCAGACCGGTCATTCACTCCGAAAACTCCCGGATTCCCATGCCCTTTAAAGTCATGGGAGATACGAGGAATGCGCAGGAAAGAGAAAAGGTTTTAGTTAAATTTGTTCGATGGGACCCACCAGCACGTATCCCTACCTGCAAAATACTAAGAGTGCTTGGTCCAGGAGACGATGCCAGGACAGACCACAAAGGGATTCTCGCGAAATATGGACTGTCGCCCACCTTTCCTCAAAAGGTGGAAAACGAAGCCAAAGCAATCAGTGATAAAGTTTCTACCAAAGATTGTAAGGGGAGGAAGGATTTCCGGAAGGTTTTCACCCTTACGATTGATCCCCTCGATGCCCGAGATTTTGATGATGCCATCTCTCTCAAAAATTTAGAAAATGGAGAGCTGGAAATTGGCGTACATATCGCAGATGTCTCTCATTATGTCCGTCAGGGTTCTGCACTCGATGCTGAGGCAAAAAAGCGGGGCAACTCAACCTATCTGGTGGGTGAAGTTGTTCCGATGCTTCCACACTCTCTGTCCAGCGGAATTTGCAGTCTAATCGAAGGAGAGGACAGGTTAGTTAAAACCGTTGCTTTTCGTTTTTCCTCCGATTTCCAATTGCTTGGGTTTCATCTACATGAAGCAGTCATTCGAAGCGATAAAAGGCTCACTTACGAACAAGCCCTTCTCTTTCTTCAAAAAGAAAGCCTAGATGAAATTCTCCAGGCCTGCCCTCCCCCAAGCCGGTATTCTGGAAATCCCGGACTTCCACTCGCTAAAATCAATCGATCTACTCTGGAAAAGATTCATGACAGTGTAAGAATACTGGGCAAAGTAGCTGCTTCACTAAGGAAACAAAGAATGAGCAACGGTTCCCTGGAACTTTCATCGATTGAAGTAAAAATATTAGTGGATGACCGTGGGCAGCCCGAGAAGATTTACCAAAATAAAGATGATGAAAGCCATCAACTGATTGAGGAATTCATGCTTTTGGCCAACCAAACGATTGCCAAACAAGCAAAAAAGAAAAGGTTGCCGGTAGTCTATCGCACTCACCCAGACCCTGACCCCGAAAGCCTCGAAGAATTGAGACATTTCCTGGCTCTTTTTGGGATATCATGCGGAGACTTAAGCAGTCGCAAGGAGGTGCAGAAAATGCTTTCCCAGATTAATCGCTCGCCCATTTCTCAGGTATTACGAATAAAGTTTCTACGAAGCCTTCAACAAGCATGTTACCGTGCTTCCCCAGATGGTCACTATGGTTTGGCCATGAAAGATTACCTGCATTTCACCTCTCCTATTCGAAGGTATGCCGACCTGATTGCTCATCGGGCAGTGGAAGCTTTACTGCAAAAGAAATCCAAGCAGAACACCTTCCCGAATTCGATAGAAGGAATAGCCAAAAAGCTATCCATTTCTGAAAGAAACAGTGTGGATGCGGAAAGGGAATCCGTGAAGGATAAATTAATTCTCTACTACAAGGGTGATCTGGATAGTAAGAATCCAGCAAAGCACGAAGCCTTGATCACTGAGATTCAACGAAGAGGGTTCTTTATCGAATTAACCGACACCCTGGCACGGGGGTTTGTTTCCATTCGATCATTGCCCCGGGAATTTGGCTATCGCCTGTCCTCCAATGGCAATTCCCTCATAGGCAGAAATCCAAAAAATAAAATAAAGGTCGGCCAAAAAATAAAGGTTCAAATTTATCGGATCAATGCCCTGGATAAGCAAATGGACTTTCGAATGGTCTAAAGTTTCACTTTTCAGGTCTTGAAAGAAACGATCATTACCTATGTCTCATAACTTCCACAACCATCTCCACCGAATATGGGAACATTCGGTCGGTCTGTACAAAGCTGGACAAACTCATTCCTCCTTATTTCCTATCGATGAAGAACTTCCACTTCTCTCGAGTTGGGGGATCAAGAGAATCGATATTTTTGATTTCGCTGAGGATTGGTGTCTTCATCAAGAACCAGATTTCTCAACTTTTCTACTTGTTCATTATGAACGGTGGAGGTTTTTCTGTGAGGAACAAAAGGGAGTCCCCTCTTCAGTTGTTCTCGATCCAACCACCCTTCCCCCAAGAGAAGAAGAGTTCTGTGGGATTGCCTGGTTGCCCCGAATTTTGCCAAAGGCTCGGGCTAAACTCCGGGGGGAACTTCCGCCTGAGGTAATGTATTGTTGCGGGGGAGATCGGGAATTCTTTAAAGCCAACAACATCCATCCCGCTGAGTTTCTAGCCGTAGTCCGGTCTCTGGGTGACAGGGATGAAGCCATCATTGATTGGGTAGTAAAACGAAAAAGTTCCCTCGCCTGAAAAAAAAGATTTTGATATTGGAAATATTATGATTTTTGAAAAATACCATGCCCTGGGGAACGACTACCTTGTATTCGACCCGAGGGAATCAAACCACGAATTTAGCGAAGAAGAAACCATTCGCATATGCCATCGAAACTTTGGGCTTGGTTCCGATGGAATCCTTGTTGGCCCATTGCCATCTACCAAAGGGGATTTCGGACTGCGCATCCTCAATCCAGATGGAAGCGAAGCAGAAAAGAGTGGCAATGGCCTGCGCATTTTTGCCCGGTATCTCAGGGATTCTGGTCTGGTGAGCGATAAACCTTTCACGGTGGACACTCTGGGGGGAGTAGTAACTTGCGAAGTTTCAGCCGATCAATCCCTCATCTCCGTGGAAATGGGACAGGTTAATTTCCACAGCGATATCATACCTGTTCAAGTGGAAGGTTCATCCCGAGAAGTCCTCAATGAAAAGATCCTTCTCTCTGGTCGTACCTTTCATTTTTATGGAGCTACAATTGGCAATCCTCACTGTGTTGTCCCCCTGGATGAGATTGATCAGCCAACCGCTTGCCAATACGGCCCAGAACTGGAAAACCACCCTCTATTTCCAAACCGTACTAATGTTCAATTTCTCAAGATTATTGATAGAAATCGTATCAAGATTGAAATATGGGAGCGCGGGGCGGGCTACACCCTAGCTTCAGGGAGCAGTAGCTCAGCTGCTGGAGCGGTTGCCCGGAAGATGGGAGCTTGCGACCAAGACATTACTGTAGAAATGCCCGGGGGTGAAATTGTTCTGCAAATTGATGATGAATATAATGTATTGATGAAAGGACCCGCCACCAAAGTTGGACGAATGGTTCTTGATCTTGAATGCCTGAACTAAGCCTACATTTGCAAATGTAGGCATCACTACACCAAGATCAGTCTTGCCAAATCACCAAGAAATTGGTTTTTTTAAGGATTTTCCAAAATTATGAAAGCCACAATTCGTACCCAAGGCAGCCAATTCGTCGTTGAAAAAGGCGATAAGCTATTTGTTAACCGTTACCCCGAAACCAAAGAGGGCGACCAAGTAAAGATTGACGATGTCTTAATGGTCGTTGATGACGGAAAATCCACCTTTGGATCTCCAACCGTGGAAGGTGCATCTGTGACTGCCAAAATTTTGGAAAACAAGAAGGATAAGAAAGTCATTGTTTTTAAGAAAAAGCGCCGCCAAGGGTACAAAAGACGCCGCGGGCATCGCCAACTCCTATCCGTCATCGAAATTGAATCTATTGATCTCAAGTAATCTTTTACAAATTATTTAATTTAACTTCTTCTACGCCATGGCACATAAAAAAGGACAGGGTACTTCAAAAAACGGACGGGACAGCAATAGCAAACGCTTAGGTGTTAAAAAATTTGGTGGTGAATCTGTGATTGCCGGAAATATTATTCTCCGCCAACGAGGAACCAAATACCACCCAGGAAAGAATGTTGGACTCGGTAAAGATTTCACTCTCTTTGCCCTTACTCCTGGCAAAGTTCAGTTTGATAAGCCCCACCGCTTGGTCAATGTTTTGGCCGACTAATACCTTTTAAGTTCAAACAGCCTATCGTTTGGCTACCGTCTCCCCCGGAAACATGGAACCAAACAACCTTTCTTCTTCCGAAAACCCCTCACCTTCTGACGATACAGGTGAGGCCTTGGTGCAGTTAACCTTTGAAGAAACCCGGGTACTCGGTTCCCTCATAGAAAAAGAGCTAACCACTCCGGAATACTATCCCATGAGCTTAAATGGGCTGGTTAATGCATGTAACCAAAAAAACAACCGTTTACCTAAATCCAGCCTTAGCGAAGACGAGGTAAACCAATGTATTGAAGAGTTGCGGATCAAAAGACTTGTTCACCGCGTGGACTTAGTCGGATCCCGTGTCCCAAAATTCCAGCACAATGCGGAAAAGGAACTCGATTTAATCAAGGCCGAACGGGCATTAATTGCTGAACTTTTAAACCGTGGACCACAAACATCAGGAGAATTAAATAACCGAGCAGACCGGATGTTTGAATTTGATGGGATTGAGGATGTCGAGGATACCCTCACAGACATGATGGAACGATCCCCCAGCCTGGTCGGTCTAATGGAAGCAAGACCCGGCCAAAAAGAATCCCGATGGTTTCATAAGCTTGCACCACCTCCTACGCTTGAGGAGCTACAGGATGGCAGTGCGGTCTATGTCCCAGCACCGGATCAAAGGCTGAATCAATTAGACACCGTTTTGTCTGAATTCAAAGACCTGAAGGAGGAAGTGGAAGCTCTGAGATACCAAGTCCGGGAATTGTCTGACGAATTACGAGAGTTTCGTAAGCAATTCGAATAAGGTAAAGCTCTTTCAGGTTCCTCTCTTTCGAGCTCTTTTTTACAATCGGGTGGCTCCGCTTTCTAAACCGGAAAGAAAATCCTGATAAGCAGATGAAATTCCTTTCTCTAATGAGGTTTTTGCTCTCCACCCGAGAGAGTTAGCCAAAGAAACATCCAACCTCTTAACCGGCATACCATCTGGTTTGGTAAGGTCATGAGTGATCTCTCCCGTAAACCCGACTGTATTTTTTACCAAATTGGCAATTTCCAAAATAGAATGATCTAACCCTGTACCCAAGTTGACCCAGTGCGGTGGGTCTTCTGTGGATAAGAGAAAATGCACACCATCTGCCAAATCATCCACATGCATAAGTTCCCTTCTGGGGTTGCCTGTTCCCCAAATCATTACCTCTGATAAGCCCAATTCTTTGGCCTCATGAAACCGACGAATGAGAGCGGGCAAGACATGAGAATTTTCCCGGTGATAATTATCTCCCGGTCCGTATAGGTTCGTTGGCATAGCAGAGTGGTAAAGTACGCCATACTGGTTGCGGTAATGGCGGCACATTTCCAACCCTGCAATTTTGGCCAATGCATATGCCTCGTTGGTTTTTTCCAAAGGTCCAGTGAGTAAATACTCTTCTTTGATCGGCTGGTGAGAGGCACGGGGATAAATGCAGGAGCTGCCTAAATTTAGAAACCTCTTCACACCATGCTCCCATGCAGAATGAATCAAATTTGTATTCACCAGTAAGTTTTGATGAATGAATTCAGCGGGATAAGTATCATTTGCATGAATCCCACCCACTTTTGCAGCCGCATTGATAATTATATCAGGTTTGTGGGAGGCTATAAACTGATCGACAGCCGATTGGTTTAATAAATCTAAGTCCTGTCTATTAGCGAGTAGGAGTTCTTCCTCTGGATTCTTGTTTTGGTACGCTCGCACAAGTGCAGAACCCACCATGCCTCGATGGCCGGTTATGAAAATTTTGGCCATCAAGCAAGGTTTGCTTCAGCCAAAGTTTTTTCCCTTTGGGCAAGCTTCATATCCTCTTCAACCATCAATGAAACCAGGTCCTTGAAGGTAGTTTTGGGTTCCCAACCCAGTTGTTTTTTAGCTTTTTGAGGATTACCAATGAGAAGATCGACCTCCGCAGGTCGTTCATACTTTTTGTCAAAGCCAACATATTCATTCCAGTCCAAATCAAGACAGGCAAAGGTTTCCTCAAGGAATTCTCGAACGGTGTGGGTCTCATTGGTAGCAATGACATAATCGTCCGGCTTGTCCTGCTGAAGCATTAACCACATCGCCTCAACATATTCTTTCGCGTATCCCCAATCCCGCTTTGAATCCAAGTTTCCAAGGATAAGCTTGTTTTGTAGGCCTAACTTGATCCGGGTCGCTGCCCGGGTAATTTTACGGGTCACAAAGGTTTCTCCACGACGGGGAGATTCATGGTTAAAAAGAATGCCACTGCTGGCATGCATATTGTAGGACTCCCGGTAGTTAACCGTTAACCAGTGGGCATATACTTTGGCACAGGCATAAGGAGAGCGCGGCCAAAAAGGTGTGGTTTCCACCTGGGGCACTTCCTGTACCTTCCCATACATCTCGGAGGATGAGGCCTGGTAGTACCTGACTTTCCCGACAAGACCAGCTTCACGAATAGCTTCCAAAATCCGAACCGCTCCCAACCCCGTGACATCACCAGTATATTCGGGCACATCGAAAGACACACGTACATGGCTTTGGGCACCCAGGTTGTAGATTTCGTCTGGTTGCAATTGATAGAGCAACTTGACTAACTGCACTGCATCGGCCAAATCCCCATAATGGAGATAAAGATTGGTATCATTGACCAATGGGTCTTTGTATAAATGATCCAATCGATCGGTGTTAAAAGTGGATGCACGACGCACAATCCCATGCACCTCATACCCTTTATCGAGCAGCAACTCTGCCAAATAAGATCCATCTTGTCCGGTAATACCAGTAACTAAGGCTTTTTTCATATGTAAATTCTTATAAGGAAGTTTTCATCTTTGGTAAAGAAAGTAGACTAACCTACAGTTCAACTGCGTTGACTTAGCAGATTTGCTAACTAATGTAATACTTTCTTTGGGGGATTAGCTCAGTTGGTTAGAGCGCATGCATGACACGCATGAGGTCGGC
>JAYOTQ010000018.1:0-25485 GCA_038150505.1 Opitutales bacterium
CTTTGGGAAGAACATGATCCATATTCAATTCCTTCGGTGCAAATACTTTGCCACAGTACTGGCATTTAAAATCATCCCGTTCCAATAGGTTTTGCCGGTTAAACTTCATATCCTGGAGCAAAATACGATCATATGTACGAAGCAGAAGAACGCTTGGTACGATTACCGATTGGTTTACGGTATGAACAATGCGATGCCCCTTGGATAATTCCGTACTTCGGCAAAAATCAAACCAAGTAACAGAATCAAACACCCGAAAGCTTTCATCTTCTGCATAAATGACTTGGGCATGGTCTAAGGAGAGCAAGCTGAAGGCACGCTCAAAACCAACCACATTAACCGGTTGCCATAAACGGTTAAGTACAAGGGTTTGGTAACCTGTATCCATCCAGAGACATGTATAACGGATTGCCCCATACCCATGTCAAAGGATTTTTATCAACAAGATGGTTTACTTAGGTAACGAAAAAGAATTTTTCTTTTTTTAGAAAACGCTCCAATAAAAATGGGGTATCCGCTTAGTAACTTCTACCGTCCTTATTTTCGTAAAAATTCAGAAATGCTTTATGGGCGACCCGGTATCCGCCCGGGGTTGGGTAGTCCCCAGTGAAGTACCAGTCCCCTGGGTGATCCGGTAAGGCCTCGTGCAGGTTTTCCACGCTTTGGTAAAGGATTTCCACCTTCGTGCTTTCTTTCAAAGCCTCAGGTGCTACCAGCTCTGCCACTCGTTCGGATATTTGATCGACAGTAAAGTTTTCGTACACCCGTTTTACATGGTTGACCGGTTTGGAGGTGTGATTTTCCAGTGCCTCACGGCATTGCTCTGCCACTTCTTTAAGCAATCCTTTGTAGCCATGTTCCTGAATTAAAGAAACTGCTGCCTGGAAGGCGATAAATTTACCCAGTTCAGACATGTCTATCCCGTAGCAATCAGGAAAACGGATTTGTGGAGCCGTGGATGCGATCACCAACTTTCTTGGCTTGGACCGCCCAAGGATTTTAAGAATGCTTTTCTTTAATGTGGTTCCACGAACAATGGAATCATCAATGCAAACCAAGGCGTCGTGTGCTTCACGCACCACACCATATGTAATATCATACACATGAGAGACGAGCTGGGCACGGCCGGATTCCTGGCTAATAAAAGTACGCAATTTAATATCCTTGTTGGCAATTTTTTCGCCCTTGGGCCAATTGTCCATCACCAGTTCATCAATCAAGGAATCTGTTAAATCGCCCGATTGGCGGGCATCGATCAACCGCTGCTTGACTTCCGCCCGGCGGACCAAGCGCAATTGTTCCATGAATCCATAATACGCACTTTCCGCGGTATTGGGTACATAACTGAAAACACTTTTAGAAAAATCATTTCCCACAGAATTGATCACTTGTGGAACAAGCAACGCACCCAATGTTTTACGTTCTGCATAAATATCAGGATCATTACCCCTGGAAAAATAGATACGTTCGAAGGAACAACCCGATGTTTTTTCTGGAAGATCGGAAAATTGCTCTTTGATCAAGCTGCCATTTGGACGCATCACAAGAATACCTCCGGGCTGGATTTCTTCGATATCATCCATTCCCTTATTAAAAACTGTCATGAGGGGAGCTCGTTCTGATGCCACCGCAAATACCTCATCATCCTCAAAATAATATCCCGGGCGAATTCCGTGAGGGTCGCGCATGGCAAAGCTATCCCCTGTGCCCAAGATTCCGGCAAGAGCATACCCACCGTCCCAATTTTTGGATGCTTCCCGAAAAATGGAAACTGGATCGATCTGATCGGATATCCAACGGGTATGTTCCTCCCCTTCCACCCCATCGGCAGATGCCTTTCGAGCCAGCTCATCCACCGCACAGTCCAAGTGATAACCAGACTCCTCCAGAATTGCTTGGGTATCGGTATCAAATACAGGGTGTTGGCCGCGCTGAACCAGTTGATGGTTGAGTTCCTCGACATTGGTAAGGTTGAAATTTCCAGCAATCATCAGGTTCTTGCTCGGCCAATTGCTTTTGCGAAAGTATGGGTGGCAGGTATTGGATCCGTATTGCCCCGATGTACCGTAGCGCAAATGCCCGAGCAGAATTTCTCCACCATAATCAAAGTTCTGTTTGATGGTTTCTGGAAATTCATAAAAAGCACGGCCCTTTTTCACCATTTTCCCGAGGGCTTTGTGCTGGGCACCAAAAATTTTGGTCAATGCTTTGCTACTGGTGCTGCGCTCGCGAAACATAAAAGATTCGCCCACGGGCATGTTGAGCTTCATTGAACCAATTCCCGCACCATCCTGCCCACGGTTGTGCTGCTTTTCCATCAAAAGAAACAATTGATTAAATGCCCATAGGGGGCTGCCGTATTTTTCGTTGAAGTATGTAAGGGACTTCTTCAAGCGAATCATCGCGATCCCGCAATGATGTCCGATTTCGTCACTCATACGAATGGGGGCAGGTTAAAAGATGGGCTAGGCATGGTCCATATGTTTAGGAATTGCACTTTCCCAGGCATCCTTCAAGCCGGAAACCTTCGCCCTTAAAACTGAATTCCCAGCGACTTCGATCTCCAACTGGTCTGAATCATTTGTCTGGCCAAGGGGATGCACGGGCAAATTGAATCCTTCTGCTGCCTCGATCACTTTATCCTTATCTTGGGAACTAACAGCAATCACTGCCCTTGCCTGGCTTTCTCCAAACAACAAGGCATCCAACCGCCCAGACTCACCAAGATCATTTAAGGAAATGGACGCGCCCAAACCTTTGGCATCGAAGAGCATTTCGGACAAACAGACCAATAACCCACCTTCGGCTATATCGTGAGCGGCATGAACCTTACCTTCTTCGATTTGAGCAATAAGAAAGTCTTGAAGAGATTTCTCTGCAGCTAAATGAACCGTCGGGCAGGTGCCCTCTTTTTTGCCAAACTGGGTCTGTAAATAATAGCTTCCACCCAGTTCATGGGGCAATCCACCAAGCAATAAAAGCTCCATCCCTGCTTTTTGAACCGCACTACGGGTTACCCGGTCCGCATGGTCTATCAATCCAACCATGGAAACCACCGGAGTTGGATCAATCGCCCCATCCCCATGCTCGTTGTACAGGCTTACATTTCCACCCACCACCGGCACATCGAAATAGGAACAGGCATCTGCCAGACCAGTGACACAATGTTTAAGCATATAGTAGGCTTCCGGCTTGTTAGGGTTTCCAAAGTTCAAATTATCGGTCACCGCAAGGGCACGGGCCCCGGAACAGGCAAGGTTGCGCATACACTCAGCAAATGCGATCTGGGCACCGGCATAGGGATCAAGGTAGCAAAAGCGGTTGTTGCAATCGTTGGCAATGGCGAGGAACTTATTGATTCCGGCAATGCTTAGTTTAACTACACCGGCATCGCTTCCAGGTTCCACCTTGCATCCAGACATCACCATGTGGTCATACTGTTTCCATACCCATCTTTTGGAAGCGATCGTTGGGTGCTGTAGCAACCCAAGCAGGGCACTCTCCACCCCATCGGATGCAAGCTCGGGGACGGAAGCTAGGTTCCATTCCCGGGCCACTGCCAAATGAGCAGGCTCGCTGGTTGGCTGATCGTACACGGGTGCTTCATCTGTGAGGGATTTCGCAGGTAAATCCGCCACCACCACACCCTTGTGGCGAACAACCATACGATCTCCCTCTTTTACCTCTCCAATATGGGCAGCGTGCAGATCCCATTTCTCGAATACTTCCTCGAGTTCACGCTCGCGCCCCTTGGTTACGATTACCAACATGCGTTCCTGGCTTTCAGAAAGCATAATTTCATAAGAATTCATACCGGTCTCGCGCTGTGGGACTAAGTCCAGATCAATTTCGATTCCGGATTCCCCGCGAGATGCGGTCTCACAAGTCGAGCAGGTAAGACCAGCAGCACCCATATCCTGAATCCCCACAACCAAGCCGGGAATGGACATCATTTCCAGGCAGGCTTCAAGCAGGAGCTTCTCCATAAAAGGGTCTCCTTTTTGTACCGCAGGTCGATCCTCCGCACTTTCCTCCGTTAATTCACGGGATGCAAAACTGGCACCGCCCAATCCATCACGCCCAGTACCAGGCCCGACATAATAAACGGGGTTGCCCACACCAGTGGCTGCACCCTTCTGGATTTCCTCATGCTTAAGGATCCCAGCACACAATGCATTGACCAATGGGTTTCCCTCGTAGCAGTCATCAAAATATACATCTCCCCCCATATTGGGAATTCCCAGACAGTTCCCATAGTGGGATATACCACTGACCACTCCGCGGAAGAGCCTTTTCACCTGGCTTGATTCCAGGGAGCCAAAACGTAAAGAATTGGTAAGAAGTACAGGCCGTGCACCCATTGTAAAAATATCACGCACGATACCACCCACTCCGGTAGCGGCACCTTCAAAGGGTTCAATCGCACTAGGATGGTTGTGAGATTCAATCTTAAAGGCAACACCCCACCCTTCGCCCACATCAATTACGCCGGCATTTTCCTCACCCGCTTTGACCAAAACCTGCCCAATTGCGTCTTTGTCTTGTTTCTCAGTGGGAAATAATTTCAGCAGTTTGCGCGTATTTTTGTAAGCACAATGCTCAGACCACATAACCGAAAAAATGCCCAACTCAGTGAGGTTGGGCGTGCGACCGAGAATGTTTAGGATTTGATCATACTCCTCCGGCAACAAACCATGCTGAGCAACAAGCTCAGGAGTGATTTCCACATTGAGGCAGGGATCTGGATTGGGAGGTAGGGAGGCGGCAGTAGTTTCCATGACTAAGCAGAAAGTTCGACAGGGGAGGAATGAAGAAGGGGTTGGAGAAAAGCACGCATTACAGGAAGCCCATCCATGCAGGGATGGTGCTCTTCCACGGCCCGTTCCGGGTGGGGCATCATTCCATAGACATTGCCCGCTTGGTTACGAATGCCCGCGATATCGTTTACCGAACCATTGGGATTGGGCTGGTAACGCAACAACACCTGTTGGTTTGTTTCCAGATCGGATAGTACAGAATCGTCTGCCCGAAAATTTCCTTCACCATGAGCGATCGGTAAAGAAAGGTGGTCTCCCAAAACCTCCCGGTTAAATCGATCGTTGGAGTTTTCCACGGTAAGGGATTGGTTAATGCAGCGAAACTCCATGCAATTATTCCTAACCAAAGCACCGGGAAGAAGGCCCGATTCGCAAAGAATTTGAAAACCGTTGCAGATTCCTAAAACCTGCCCGCCCTGATCGGCAAATGTTTGGATATCATTCATAATTGGGGAAAAGCGGGCAATGGCACCACAGCGCAGATAATCTCCAAAGGAAAACCCTCCGGGCACAATGACTGCCTCTACCCCATCAGGCAACTTGTCTTTGTGCCAGACCCTGCCTGCCGGGATACCCATGACATCCTTAACTGAGTGTTCCGCATCCCAATCGCAATTGGAACCCGGGAATTGTATAATTGCTACCTTCACGATTTTTTTTCCTCCTTGGATGGTTCATCCTCAAATACTTCTTCCACAACTGGGTTGGTCAGCAGACCAATCCCTTCGATCTCTACCGTCACCTCATCGCCCGGGACCAGATACCTTCTGGGATCACGGGCTTCCCCCACCCCACTGGGTGTACCGGTCAAAATAAGAGTGCCTGGAAGCAAAGTGGTGCTTCCACTTAAAAAAGATATCAGGGTGGGAACATCAAAGATCATGTCCGCAGTGGAAGATTCCTGCATTTTTTCCTCATTTACAAAAGTACGCAATGTAAGGTTGGACGGGTCGGGCAATTCATCAATCGTTACCAAGCATGGACCAACCGGGCAAAAAGTATCAAAACTTTTACCCCGGCAAAATTGCCCACCCCCTTTTTCTTTCTGCCAATCCCTCGCACTTACATCATTGGCTGCAACAAACCCAAGGACATAAGAAAGGGCTTCACTGGGAGTAACATTTTTACAAGGCCTGCCAATAACCACTCCCAGCTCCCCCTCGTAATCCACTTTATCACTCCTGAGAAATCTCGGTAGAACAATGGGATCTCCAGGGTTTTGCACAGTGGTGGGTGCTTTCATAAAAACCATCGGGTGCTTCGGTATTTCAGCACCAGTCTCTTCGGCATGGGCACGGTAATTATGACCCACCGCATAGATGCAGCGAAAGTCTATCGGTGTGAGCAACTGAAACGGAGTAATTGCCTGATCGGTTGCCTCGAAGGAACCATCAGGTTTTTGCACGATCAGAAAGGTGCGCCCTTCCTCATCGAACCGACCAAATCCCATTTTTCCGGACTGGTCGAGATGACGAAAGATTTTCACTCCGCAGAGATCTCGTATCGATAATCTTCGATCACTGGATTGCTGAGCAATCCGTCGCAGAGGCGATCAATCTCCTCCCGAATTTCCGGAGTATCGGTGCCCTCCATCTGGAAGGTCACAGTCTTACCGACACGCACTCCTCCAATTGAATGGTGGCCCAAGCTTTTTATCGCTTGCTCAACTGCCGCGCCCTGGGGGTCCAAAACTGTGGTTTTGGGGGAAACAAATACCGTAACCTTCACGCCTTATTTTAAAGACACCTAAAGGGGCACTCTTACAACCCTTAGTTGCGCACGTGAGAAAATTTAATCGGATTTTGAAAACCAGACCTTGCTCTCCGCTCCATCGAAAACCTACTTTTTAAGAGGGTGGAAGCAACGCACTTCCCGGTCGGAAGACGGGCTTATTTCCGGTACTTTAATACATTGGTCCGAGCGGTTGATGCACCGGTTTTGAAAACTACAACCCGCAGGCATGCTGGAAAAGGAAGGTACTTCCCCTTCGAGAATCGCCGGTGGTTTGTTTCGGTTTAGGGTGGGCACAGCATCGATGAGTGCCCTCGTGTATGGATGACATGGATGGGACAACACATCTTTCGTGCTCCCAGACTCCACGATCTTGCCAAGATACATCACATAGAGCCTGTCTGATAAAGTTTTTACCAGGGATAAATCATGGGCAATAAACAGGAGAGCCAGCCCTAACTCCTTTCTCAATTCCAAAAGAAGTTCCACAATTTGTGCCTGAATGGACACATCGAGCGAGGAAACAATCTCATCACAGATCATCAAATCTGGTTGCATACCGATCGCCCGGGCAATTGAAATTCTTTGCCTTTGCCCACCACTAAAAGAGTGAGGGTACCGGTTCATATAATCGGGAGGCATGCCCACCTGTTGCAAAAGGCTGGCGATGGTATCCTTCACTTCTCTCCGGGAACAAATATTATGATAAAGCAGTGGAAAGGAGAGAATTTCATATACCGTATGTTTCGGATTAAGGCAGGAATAGGGATCCTGAAAAATGACCTGTACTTTATTTTGAAATACGGACCGTTGAAGACGATTCTTTTTGAGGGCTGTATTTCCCTGAAAAAACAGTTCTCCTCCCTGGATGGGTAATAAACCAGCAAGGGAATTGCCAAGGGTGCTCTTCCCACAACCAGACTCCCCCACCAGGGCAACGATTTCCCCAGCGTTCACCCGCAGGCTTACATCATCCACTGCTTTGATATAATGGGATGTTTTTCCCCACAACCCCTGCTTTACTGGAAACCAGGTTCGTAAATTCCTCACCTCAATGACAGGATTGCCAGCGGATTTTGGATCTAATAGTGACAACGGTACCTCCCATGGTTTTTCAGGTTTTTTTCGGGCGGTTCTGCCAGGCACTCGTCCGTTGCATCTCTACATCTGGACTTAAAACGGCACCCTGGTGGATATTTTCCGGGCTCAGGAACCTGCCCGGGTATGGAAAGTATTTTTCCCTCTCGTTGATCGAGGGAGGGAATTGCATGCATCAATCCTTTGGAATAGGGGTGCTTTGGATCATCCAAGAAGGATGCGGTATCATTGCTTTCCACAATCTGACCAGCATACATCACTGAAATTCGGTCGGTGTACTGGGCCATTAAGCTAATGTTGTGGGAAATTAAAAGGACAGACATTTTTCTCTCCCTCTTTAAGCGTACAATCAAATTCATGATCTGAGCCTGCACCGTAACATCTAGAGCAGTGGTAGGCTCGTCTGCAATCAATAGATCCGGGTCGAGCAGAAGGGACATCGCAATCATGATGCGCTGAAGCATACCTCCGGAAAGCTCGTGAGGATAAGACTTAAGGATTCGTGCATGATCTGTAAGCCCGACTTCGTTGAGTAAATCATTGATTTTTTGGTGCTTATCAAAATCTACGCTGTGGTAATCAAAAACTTCCAGCATTTGCTCGCCTACACGGATCAATGGATTCATTGCAGCAAATGGTTCCTGAAAGATCATTGAGATATTTTGGCCACGCAACTGGTTTAGTCCGGATTCATCCAATTGAAAAAGGTTACGATCCCGAAAAGACACCTCACCTGTCAAAAGAGTGCCTCCCGGTTCCGGTAGCATTCCCATGATTGCCAATGATGATATGCTTTTCCCGCAGCCCGATTCTCCAATCAATCCAAGAATTTCTCCTTCCAAAAGATGAAACGACACCCGGTCAGTTAAAGCAAGGACACCATCAGGTCGATCAATCCCAATGGAAAGATCGGATACCCGCAGGAGGCAATCTGGCTTCTCTTCTTCTTCGATGCTGGGTTCCATCATCAATTCGTGGATGCCCGGGGATCAAAAGCCTCGCGTACTCCTTCCCCAATAAAGGTGGCTAAAAGCAGGGTGGTGAAAAGGCAGACCACGGTGGAAATGGCCAGCCAGGGAGCGAATAAGTTGTTCAACCCCTGGCTGAGCAGCTCCCCCCAGGAAGGTGTGGGGGGTTGCAGACCAAAACCAAGAAAATCCAGGGCGGTCAATGCACCGATTCCTCCAATGATTTGAAAGGGGAGCAGAGTGATGACTGGGGTAAGTCCATTGGGAAGGATTTGCCGAAACAAAATGTGGCTGTTTGGCATACCCATCGTCTTGGCAACTTTCACATAGTTGAGGCTGCGAATTTTAAGAAACTCACCCCGCATGTAGTAGGACAGTCCGATCCATTGAAATAAAGCGAGCACAAGGATAAGGATCATAAAACTGCGGGAATAAATTGTGCCCACCAAAATCACCACATAGAGAAAGGGAAGCGATGACCATATTTCGATCAATCTTTGCATAACTATATCCACCACCCCTCCAAAATATCCCTGCACTCCACCAATCAGGATTCCAAAAAATGTCGATATCGCGGCCAGAATCAGGGAGAAAAGCATACAGATCCTGAAGCCGTATAAGAGACGGGCAAACACATCCCGAGCAGAGGAGTCTGTGCCTAAGAGGTGGGTGGCAGAGGGTGGATGCGGGGGGGTGCCTGCCAAATCAATGTAGGAATGCAAAGGGTTATGAGGGATGGGGGGAAGAATCATCCAGTTCTCACCATCGTTAAAAATTGGAGATTTTCGCAGGGACAGATAATTTGCTTCGGTTAAATATTTACCACCAAATTCTCTTTCCGTATAGAATTGAAACATCGGGAAGTAGAGCTTGTTCTCATAAGACAAAACATAGGGCCGATCATTGCAAATAAGCTCGGAAAAGAGGGATAAAACAAACAGAGCAGATAAAATAAGAAAGGAATACCAGGCTCTTTTAATCCTGCGAAACCTGATCAATCGATCTCTGGTTAGTTTGGAAAAAAACGCCATTCTACTGATCAGTTAAATTTGATCCTCGGATCAATCGCTATGTAAAGCATATCAGAAAACAACCTCCCCAACAGGGCCATGATGCTCGATATAAGAATAACCCCAAGGACCACATTGTAATCCCGACTAAGGATGGAGTTGTACACCAGTAGGCCCATGCCATCGATATCGAATACTTTCTCAATCAAAAGAGCGGAAGTAAACATCAGGGTAAATATTTCGCTCATTCTAGTGGCCAGTGGAATCAGGGCATTGCGCAAAGCATGTTTCCACACAGCCTTTTGAAAACCTGCCCCCTTAAACATTGCAGTCCGTACATATTCCTTACGGATTTCTTCCAGCAGTGAATTTTTCATAAGCATGGTAAGAAAAGCAAATTCGCTCGCCATAAAACAAACAAGCGGCAGGCACATGTGGTGTAGAAAATCTAAAGTTCCTGCCCAGAAACCCATCGTCTCGAAATCATCGCTAACTATTCCACCCAATGGGAACCAGTCGAGGTAGCTTCCCCCACTAAAAAATATGATCAGTAATATACCAAGGGCATAGCCCGGTATAATGTACCCGGCAAAGATCATGATCGAACTGACCAAATCAAACCTGCTCCGGTTCCACATCGCTTTGTAAAGCCCCAAAGGTATGCAAATGGAGTAAGAAAGAACAAAGGAAACCAGTCCAAAAAAAAGGGATATAGGAAATTTTGACTTAATCACATCCCACACCGGTTCCTCATAAAAATAAGAGGTTCCCAGATCAAAACGTACCACTTTGCCCAACCATTCGAAATAGCGGGTAAGTGCGGGCTTATCAAAACCGTAGTAAGCCCGTATATTTTCGATTTCTTCCTCAGTAATCTGTTGCTGGGCAGTGGAGCCTCCCCCACCCTCCATGCTCGACTGTGCCCGGACACGGGCGATCAATTCCTCCACCGGACCACCCGGCACAAACTGAATGAGGGTAAAACAGACTGCCGTGATTCCAAGAAGGGTGGGAAAGAGAAGCAACAACCGCCGGAATAAATAGACCCTCATTCCTGGTAAACGACCTTAAATGGTTTCTTTGCCAAAGACTTCTTTTCTTTCTTCGCCTGTTCGAGAGTTTGCACCAGTTCGGGATCCTCCCACCAATAAGTGATGATCGATTCCTCCTGCCCAAACTTATCGAAAACATATTTGGGGGTCTGGTACTTGTTCCAGTACAAAATTCTACCATGATCTGCTTGCCATAAAAAAAGATAGGGCATGATTTCTGCCAAGCGGTTGTCGATTTGTTTTAAAATCTCAATCCGTTTATTCATATCATATTCCACCTTTTGCATTTCGATCAAACGGTCCACTTCTTCATCCTTCACACCGGTATAGTTTTGAGATGCTTTCTGATCCGCCGTCGAACTGTGCCAAGCAGATTCAGGATCTCTCAACCGGGATGCCCCCCATGCCGTCCATACCATTTCGAAATCAAAACCATCCAGCCTCTTGGTCAGGGTGGAACGGTTGATTTTTTCAATCTTTGCCAGAATCCCGACCGATTTTAAATCTTCAATGTAAAGGTTTAGGTGTCGGAAATCTTCTGCCGCTGACAGAAACGTGATCTCAAAAGCCTGCCCATTTTTCTCCAATTCACCACGATCATTGACCGTCCATCCCGCATCCAAAAGCAACTTTCGAGCTTTGTCTGGGTTGTATGCTGTGACCTCTCTTTCCGGGTTGGTATTTTCGGGATATAGGTCTGGATAGAAGGAGTTGAGCAGAAAGTACTGGTTGTACATAAACTTTTCATTCATCGCTTCCCTGTTCAATAAATAAGCAAGTGCCTGTCGCACCCGAATATCCTGAAACTTAGGGTTGCGCATGTTGATGGCCAGTCCCTGATACCCCTTGGGCTCCTGGTTGTAAACGGCCTGCCGAACTACCCACCCTTTCTGCACCTGTTCAAACTCGGTCTTTTTCATCCATATAGAAGAGGTATAAATAGGATAGGCATCAAAGATCCCTTTTTTAAAAGCTTCCAGTGCTTTGTTACGGTCTGTCATCGAACGGTAAACAATTTTAGCAAAGTTATATTTCCCAGCATTATATTGATTGGTTCTGCCCCACCAATCGTGCCTTCTGGTTAAACTGATCGACCTCCCCTTTTTCACCTCTCCTATTGCATAGGGACCGGATACCACAGGAAAATCGAAATTGATTTTGTTAAAATCCTTCCCTTTCCAAAGGTGGGATGGAAAAGCGACCATATTGCCCGCCTGATAAAAATTATTCCAGTGCTTGGTATTGGCTTTAATTTGCACGGTCTTTTCATCCACTGCCACCGGGCGTTCAAATCGTTTTAAACTTACACGGAATAAAGAGGTCAGGTTTTTTGGATTGAGGATAACATCATAAAAAAACTGAATATCACCAGATGTAATCGGTTGGCCATCGCTCCATGTAGCATCCTTACGAATTTTAAAAGTGAAGGTCATATCATCTTCCCCAATCTCCCAGCTTTCTGCGAGCACTCCAATCGGGCGGTTCTCAGTACTGTGCAAGGAGATTAGGGGCTCATAAAGCAAGCCCATCACATTGGCCGAGAACCTATTGTAATCGAGAAACATATTGAGCGACTTGGGAAAAGACCCTCCCCAGGTGGTAAATGTTCCTCCAGGCTTGGTCTTCTCCAAAGCAATCGGGTCTTTCTCTCCATACACCGGTGTAAACACATCATCTTCCAATGGGGATTGAGTTGCGGAAGATTTTGTAAGATTGCCAGAGCCTCCTGAATCTCCACACCCAGAAAATAAAAGGGCAATAAGCAAATAGATGATCAGATGAAGTTTTATCATAGAATGGTCGATTGAGTGAAACAATGGAGAAGAATTTCTTTCAAACATTTATTTATGGAATGGGAAAGTTTGAATGTAATTTATTCCTCGTTTTGAGCAAGCGGATGAAAGTTTGCATGCTCTTCCTGCAGGCGTTGAGATTCAACATGGGTATAAATCTGAGTAGTGCCCACATCCGAATGTCCCAGCATTTCCTGAACCGCCCGAACATCCGCCCCTCCCATAAGTAAATGAGTGGCAAAGGAATGCCTGAGGCTGTGGGGGGTAAGGTTTTTTTCTATGCCTGCACGCCTTGCATATTCCTTCACCAATACCCAAATCATTTTTCGGGAGATGGGAGTCCCCCGCTTGCTCAGAAACAACTCCCCGCCAGACTTCTCCTTGGCCAGATGGGGACGTCCGCCATGCAAATAGTTGCGTATTGCCAGTATGGCCTGCCCACCGACCGGTACAATTCTTTCCTTCGCCCCCTTGCCAAAGATTCGGGCAAACCCTTCTTCCAGATGAACCGAATTGACCAACACTGTGGACACTTCAGACACCCGCAACCCGCTTCCATACATCATTTCAAAAATGGCACGATCCCTTTTCCCCATGGGTGTATTGAGATCTGGAGCCATAAGAAATTTTTCCATTTCCTCTATGCTCAGGGCATCGGGTAAAAACCTGCCCTTTTTAGGATTAGTGATCAGTTCAGTAAAATCATTTTGCAACCTGCCTTCACCAATCAAAAACCGAACGAGCATGCGCAGAGCAGACAATTTGCGAGAAAGACTGGCGACAGCGTATCCTTCGATGGTGAGCGAAGACACCCAAGTTGAAATATGTTCCAAGGATACTTCCGCCCAACTGGGCGAACCTTTGCTCTGCAAAAAGCAGGAGCACTGGATTAGGTCTGCCTCATAGGATTCTACCGTGTTTTTAGATAATCCCCGTTCTAATTGTACCCAGGCGAGAAAGGCACTGATATCCGCTTCATAACCAGGAGGAGGTTCGAGTTTAACTTCTCCTTGCTTGCGTCCTTTCAGCTCCGTTTTTGCTCCCATCTATGTGCTTAAAAAAAGAAGCTTATTCCTCAGGTGGTTCAACCGGGGAAAGCTGCCCGGCAAAAAGTTTACGGTAAATTCGATTGATCGGTGTTTTCATCCGGCTGACCATGTATTGCTCTTTTCTTAAGGCATTGTATCCATAACGATAACTCGCAGCTAACCGTGGGTAATTAAACATATCCACACTTTCAAGCATACCTTTGAGCCTTTTGAGGTAAAGCATGCCTACCTCCACATTGGTTTCCCATTGAAAAGCTGTGCGATAGTGCAGCTTGGTAACATCGGACCAGGCAGCTTCAGTGAGTTGCATCATGCCTTTGGCAATGGAGGACTCCGCATTGGCATTTAAGCTACTCTCTGCATGGCAAATTGCATAAACAAAGCGGGGGTCCAGCCCAAGCTCAGGAGCTTCCCTGCTTATTTTTTCCCAGACTTTTTTTTCGTCAATAAAGTTAGCATCTGGGTCGAAGTATTTGCACCCGCTGAACAAACCAAATATGCCCAGCAAGCAAGAAAGAAAAAGAATTTCCCTACCCGTTCGCATCACTTTTCAAAAGTATCCGATGCGAACACCGGGGGCAAGGAACATTCGATAAACTTACATATATACCATCCAAAGAAACCCGAGAAAGAAAATCATAGTGCCCAGGGCAGTCCAACCAACAGGGTGTACACCCAGGGACATTCTTTTGGCAAAGTTTCCCCGGCTTCCCTTGTGTTTATTATCCAATAAACCAATCCGACAAAGGGGCGTGTAAACACACTTCATCGTGTAAACATGCCCCTGTTTGAGAAACTTACAGACTCCACCGGTCACACCGCCCACAAAGATGGCATGTGCCCGATCATTCAATCCATTCCAAAACCAATCGCCAAAATAAATAAAGCCCCGGCCACACTTACGGTATATCCAATCCACATCCAAATTTACAGATGGTAACGGTGCTGGGTATTTTCCGGAGATCATCATCCAAAGAAATGCCAACCCTGAGAAAGCAAGTATTTGCACCTGTGTGATTACATGTGTGGCATCATAAGGATGATACCCAGCTGCCCCATTGGGCAGGAGGCTGTAAAGCCATTGAGGGTTGCACCCAATAAAAATGCAGAGAAAGGACCCTAAGCCCATTGCTAAAAGCATATTTATGGGTGCCTCTTTCGCCTGGATTCCCTGATCTCGGGAAAAGAAGGTGAAAAAAGGAATCTTGATACCTGCCTGATGAAAAACTCCTGCAGATGCAAATAACAAGCAGAGCCAGACAATCTGATGACCATTTTTGGCCGCTTCAGTAAGGATGATCGATTTACTGACAAAACCACAAAAAAGCGGAAAGGAAATCGCTACCGATCCGAGGATACAAAATCCGGTAGTCCAGGGCATTTTCTTATAGAGCCCCCCCAGGTGAGATGCCCGGATTTCCCCGGTCCGGAAAAGGACGGCACCCAAACACATAAAGAGCAAACTTTTGTAGAGTACATGATTGAACGCATGGGCAATGGCCCCATCAATCGCCAGGTCCGTGCCAATCCCAATGGCCACAACCATAAACCCAATTTGGTTGATCTTGCTGTAGCATAAAACCCGGCGCAGATCGTTCTCAATAACGGCATAAAAGAGGGGAAACAGTGCCATAACCACCCCAATGGTAATTAATACATCCGCTCCAGGAAATAGACGGGCGAGCATACACACCGCACATTTTGTGGTAAACGCACAGAGCCAAACCGGGCCGGAATGAGTCGCTTCCGCGTATCCATCCTTCAACCAGACATGCAACCCGGGAAAGGCCGCCTTAATTCCGATCGCCAAAAGAATGAACAAAGCACCCCAATCCCCCGCTTCCAAAGAATCTGTGAGTGGTACCAGGCTGAGAGCCTCCCTGCCAAGCTCGTGGTATCGAACAAGGATACCAACCAAGAGCAGTAAGCCGGACGAAATATGAAAAAAGAGATAGCGGAAACCTGCATCTTCTGCCCGCTGGGTTCGTCTCCCCCAAATCTGGAAAACGGAAGTAATGGCCAATGCTTCCCACCATAAGAACAGGGATAACATATCTCCCGCAAATGCCACACCCACTGCCGATCCAGCATAAAGAAGAGACATCGAAACCTGCCAGGGATCGCGAACGTGGAATGAATAAATCCCAGCAATCAATGCCGCCACATGGAAGAGGTATCCAAAAAGCATGGCCTGCTGATCCACCACCACCGCCAGGATCTCGTAGCCAAACAAATGCATGCTCGAAACCGCACCGACTTTTAGAGTAGTCATGTACCCAAGACCAAACAGGGGGGCGAGAATGAGAACAAAAGAGGCATATCGCCCCCTTAGGAACGCAGTTGCCAATCCACCCAAAAGCAATGCAGTGGCTGGATGAGTACCTATATCAATTGTTGATGCTAAAACACTCATCTTATTTTTCCCAGTAGTCCTCCTCCCGCTCGATCATTTTCTTTCCCCCTACTCGCATAAGAAAATTGGTAAGGTAAACCAGTCCGGCACAGCCAATAAATCCATAAGCCCCATAAAATGAAGGAAGTATTTCCAAACGGTGCAAGCCCAGCTCTTCTGCAAAGGCAGCATGCTTGTGCCACCCGAAGCTAAAAATCAAATCGATAAGGACCAAAAAGCCACAAAGCACATAGAAACCGCGCATCAATCTTTTTACATTCTCGGGCTTATCCAACCAGCTTGGCGGTGAAGTCGTTTTTTCTTTTTTACTCATCGATTAAAGAAAGAAATCAGGGTTGAAGCCCAACTAGTTGCAGCAGTACATCTGACCAGAAAAAGAGGAAGAAGCAACCGAGGGCAGTAAGAACAAGTGGGAGCACGCATTGCCAGGGTGCCTCCTTGATC
The DNA here is from genome assembly GCA_038150505.1 of Opitutales bacterium. Lineage (GTDB taxonomy): Bacteria > Verrucomicrobiota > Verrucomicrobiia > Opitutales > Seribacteraceae > Chordibacter. The sequence goes on from JAYOTQ010000018.1 coordinate 16,376, forward strand.
GAAGTGTCCTTCTCTGTTTCAGAATTTCTAAAAAATGCGGTCACTGCGACCGGTAACAAATAAAATACATTGAGCAGGGAACTGATTAATAGGACGACCACGACCCAGATGGCATCACGGTCCAATGCCCCTAGGGCCAAGTACCATTTACTGATAAAACCTCCCAGTGGAGGAATTCCAATCACGCTTAATGCACCAATCATAAACGCTCCCATGGTCAGGGGCATTTTCCGGCCAAGCCCCCGCAATTCACTGACATACTTTTTCCCGGTAGCCACAAAGATTGCACCGGCACAGAAAAACAAAGTGATTTTCCCGCAGGCATGCATTGCAATATGCAACACCGCCCCACCCTGCCCGCGATCTGTGGCAATGGCTGCTCCGAGTACCACATATCCCAACTGACCAATCGTGGAAAATGCGAGGCGACGCTTCAGGTTATCCTGAGACAATGCGACTAGGGAGGAAATTAGGATAGTTGCGGAGGCAACTACCATAGTCCACTCTTCGCCACTCATTTGGGCAAGTACATCTGCACCAAAAACATCTGCATAAACCCGGTAGACACAAAAGACTCCAACCTTGACCACAGCCACCGCATGCAAAAGTGCAGAAACGGGTGTGGGTGCGACCATCGCCCCAGGCAACCAGGAGTGCGCAGGCATTAGACCAGCCTTGGCAAAGCCGAAGGTAAAAAGAAAAAGCAGGATAATTTGGGTGGTCTCACCAAAGTGACCGATTTTTCCGACATCATCGATGAAATCCATCGTCAAATGCCCGCCATCCAACCAGACATAGCACCAACTCAGGGCGGGCAAAAGGAGACAAAGCGAAGTAAATAATAAGTAACCCAAGTAGGTTCGGCCCCCGGTTCTTGCCTCTTTATCCTGCATATGAGTGACCAGAGGAAAAGTGGAAACCGACAACATTTCATAGAAAAAATAGATTGTTAAAAGGTTAGCCGAGAAAGCGACTCCCATTGTTGCTGATAAGGAAAGAGCAAAAAAGGAGTAGAAACGAGTCTGGGCATGCTCATGCAAGCCACGCATGTAGCCAACCGAATAAAGGGTCGTGGCAATCCAAAGAACCGAGGCCACACAGGCAAAAAGAAGACCCGGTCCATCCACCCGTAAAAGCATGGGAACATAGGAAAAGATTTGCCAGATATGATATTCAACGATCGCACCACTAAGGATCAGTGGGACTAAGGAAAGCACAACCGCTGCCTGCACAGATGCGGCGATAAAAGTAAAGAGTTCCCGTAAGTTTGGCCGTTTTTCTCCAGCCCAAATAATTCCCACTAATCCCAGAAAAGGAGCAAGCAAGGCGAGCAAGGGACGAATATCCTCAACAACTACGGGTGCACTCATCGATAATTAACTCCGGTAGGCAGATCGAAGTCACGCAGAAAGACCTCAATCTGATCGGCCACTTCTTGGTTGTAAATACCGATAATTATAACAATCGATGCGGCAACCAATAGAGGGATGAGCATGCTAAGGGGGGCCTCATCAAATCGTGTTTGCTCCTTGGATAGACCAAGGTCCCCATGCCCCTTGCCCAGGTTTTTACCACTCTCATCCACAGCCAGATGGATTCTTTCGATCAAACGAAAAAAGAGCACAACCATGACCATGGTGGAAAACATAAGTGTGATCATATACTCCCATCTCTGAGAGACCATACCACCTGTGATTAAATACCACTTACTAAAAAACCCACAGGTTGGGGGCAGCCCTATGATGGAAAACCCGCCAATAAAAAATCCAACCATGGTCAAAGGCATTTTGGCAAACAACCCACGCAGACCATCAAAATGTGTGGTCCGGCATTTTTCCAAAATAATACCCGCTCCCAGAAAGAGGCATAAAGTCATACAGGCATCACTAATCACATGAAAGATGGACCCCACCAGTCCGAAGTAATTGTAGATCCAAATACCGCCCACCATATATCCCACTTCGGCCACAATCAGGTAGGCCAACATGCTTTTGATCTCCCGCTGGGCCAAGGCCATCACAGCAGCACAAACAATCGCCACAACCACCAACCAAGGAAGCACCTCTGCCCACCCGGAGGTTTCGAATGAGAACTCTACCCCAAAGACACTCAATACCATTCTGATCATTACATAGATCATTACCTTGGTCACCAGTGGGGCGAGCAGGCAAGATGTGGTAGTGGGGGCATGACAGTAGCTCTTGGGCAACCAAGCATGAAATGGAAAGAAGGCCATTTTGATCAGGATGCCCAAAAGTACTAACACAAAAGCAACCTGCATTGCAGGTGAGTCATGCAGACCATTTGCCTCGATAGCCTGATGAATCCCAACCATATTTAGGGTGCCAGTTTTTAAATAAAGATACCCCACACCCAAAAGGTACAGAGATGCCCCAATTGTGCCCAAGATGATATAAGTAAAGGTGGCCGCAGCTGCCCGGTTCGAACCCATGGCTATCAGGCCATACCCCGTCAGGGCAGCCACTTCGATAAGCACATAAAGATTAAAAGCATCTCCGGTAAGCGAGATTCCTGCAAGTCCTACAATCTGCAAAAGAAATAATCCGTAGTACATCGGTTCCTTGCCCGGAGTTTGTCTTTGTACAGGAACTTTGGAATAGACACTGACAATTAAACCGACCCCGGTAACCACCAATGCAATCAAAGCACCAAGCAAGTCCGCCCGAAACTCAATGCCTACACCACGGGGAAAAAGGTCCAGGGACCAACCTCCAAGGATATAGGAAACTTGGTGGTTCGAAGAATCCATCGCCTGCCAAAGAGTTTCCACAGATGCCCAGACTGAGAGCACCATGGATAAGACAGATACGGGGTAACAAAGCTTCTTGGAAAATGTGCCAAGCAAGGCACAAATCACAGACCCGATCAGAGGAAATAATACAATCCAAACAATGGCGTCACTCATGAGGAACGATCCTCCTTTGATGGATTGGATGGATTTCTTCGTTTTCTTCGCACCGGTTTCTTTTTTTCAGTCCCCGTATCCTTAGGGGAGGATTCTGTGCTAGCTGTATCACTAGGTTTTTTTCGATTGCTAGGGTTTCGGTTCCGTCCGGGTTTTTTCTTTTCCGGACTGGATTTTCGAGAGCCAGCCACCTCTTTGTTTTTTGTCGATGAACCGGACTTATTGGAGGCCGACCTCCTTCTTGGTCTTCTCTTTTTGGGCAAACCATCTTTTCGAGAATCTTCCTCTTCAAGCTTACCTAAAAGTTCATCTTCTTCCACCGTTCCATAAGCTCGGTAAATTCTCAAACATACAGAGAGAGCAAGGCCAAGTGTCGCTACACCCACAACAATTGCTGTAAGCATCAACACATGGGGAAGTGGATTGGTATAATGGGGAACAAGGGATGCATCCAGAGATTGTGGACCAGGCAAAGTAGATTCAGAAACATTGGAATCAGCATAGGATCCATTCCCGTGCGGGTCATGCTCAGGCAAATATATGGGAATTGTCGCCCCCTCCTTCACCCCGATCGATACATAGAATAAAATAATTGCAGTCTGAAAAATCGACATGCCAATCAATTTTTTGATCAGGTTGTTTTTGGCGATCATCGCCCACAAACCAATCAAGAGCAAAACTACATAGATAAAATAGTTTAACCGCTCGAGTAGCAATTGGCTGAATATGGATCCGTCCTCAAACATGAAAATATTGTTCTATGAAAGAATTATAAACCGTCCCGCATCCTGCCATCTGTGGACAGACCGGCATAAAGGGCGAATATGATCGCAGTTACCGTAAATCCCACCCCAATTTCTACCCCAAGCATAGCATGGTACCGTGCCATTTCGGGACTGACAGGAAGAACCTTGGAGAGATGAGCGTAATCCAAAAACTCGCCCCCGAGAAACATGCTTAAGAAACCGATCGATGCGTAGATAACAATGCCCAATGCAGCAACCATGAAGCATCGATCAATGGGAAACCGTACCAATGCGGTCTTCAAATTCCAGGCAAGGGCAACTAAGATGAAGCTCGCCCCCATGGCCACCCCACCCTGAAACCCACCTCCCGGACTGACATGTCCATGAGCCAAAACATAAAGGGCAAATATTTGAATCACTGGAACAACCAGCCTGACTGTATGGGTGACAATTAAATCGGGTTCAAAATCGACCACAAACTGACGATCACGGGTTCTTCGGTTGGGACCTCCTCGCAAAATCGAAAAAACCGCTAACCCAGCAATGAAAACGACCACAGTTTCCAACATGGTGTCGAACCCACGATAATCAGCAAGCACCGCGGTTACCATATTGGGCACTTCGGTATCGACTCCGGTATTGGCAATGAAATGGGAAGAGACTGGAGAGGAAGAAGCAGGAGCTTGTGGGTCTCCCCAAACCGGAAAATCTCGGGCTGCCCACGCCAGGAGCAAACCGATCAAAAGAACAGCGATAAATGCCAGTCTCTTCATCAGTCCTTGGCCTTCCGCTTAATATTAAAAACCGTAGCAATCAAAATCACGGTGCTTGCACCAGCACCAACCGTTGCTTCAGTAAAAGCAACATCAACCGCTCCCATTTCTGCCCATAATAAACACATCAAAAAGCTGTATATGGCAAAGACCACTGCTGAGACCACAAGGTCTCTCACCCACAGGGACAAAACAGCCACCACTACCAAAAGGCTCAAAATCAAGGTATTTAAAAGCTCCAGTCCCATAAGCCTTATTTCCCAGAGGGTCTGCGGGTGCGCCTACGCAGTTTCTTTAGATCCTTTTCCCCTAGGGGCATCTCATCATCCTCAAAAGCTGCACGCATCAAAGCATGTGAACTCGTGGGTGTGGTTATAAAAATAAAAAGCACTATGCCTAAAATTTTGATCAAAAGCAGCCAGCTCCCGATAGAAAAATCCTCCATAATTACTAATGCAAACCCAGTAAGCATGAGCATGGTAGAAAGGGTGTCGCCTTTTCCAGCCGCATGCATACGGGTATAAAAATCGGGAAACCTCACCATGCCCACAGCCGTGCCTAAAAAGAATACCAACCCGAGTATACCCATCCCTACGCCGATAGCATGTACCAAAAACCAACCCGGGCTGTTCGATGGCTCAGCAACAACAGCGGAAGCAAACACTTCGATCATGCTTTTGCCCCCCTTCTTCTTTTGGGCTGTTCCATCTCCATCTCTTTTAAGGGTACCGTGCGGTTGAAGTAGCGGGACACCACGATCGCACCCACAAAGTTGAGCAATGCATATGCGATGGCAAAATCGACAAACATTTCCACCCGTTCAAAGAGAGTGCCAATGATTACTAAGATGACAGCCGTTTTGGTGCCAATCACATTGGCCCCCAATATCCGGTCAAAACCAGTAGGACCCATAATAATCCGATAAAGGATAGGAATCATCAGAACCAACAACGAGGCCCCCATAATGATGGCAAACCACTCTTTCACCGTTTTCTTTTTCCTCTCTTGAAAGCATCGGGTTCAAAAACCTCAGCCACTTTTCGTTCGATTGCTCCTTCCAGCAAATCATCCTCCAAAAACTGGCTCATGGTATGAACATGAAAAACATCGCCCCGGATAAGCATGGTAATGGTACCGGGTGTAAGTGTGATGGAATTAGCGAATACAAACTTGGCAAAATCTGTTTTTAACTTCGTTCTTATGGTAACGATTCGGGGAGCGACTTCCTCGTAACCACCCCGGGTCATCGCCAGTTTGAACACATGCAGATTTGCTTTGACGATTTCTACAGTCAGCCAAGGTATGTACTGCAAAAATGCACCTGCTTCACGCATTCGCTCATCCCAGGATTTTTTTCGATCATAAAACAAAAAATCATGAGATATCCAAGTAACAAAGAGACTACTGACCACTCCAAGCCCCAAATGAAAAGCGTCAAACTTACCAGAAAATACGATCCAGTTAGCCAAGAGTAACAGAAATATAACGATGGGATACACAGCCTAGAAAATCAAAAAAACTTAGCTTCTTAGCAAAAAGCAATTCCACTCTAGGGCAACCCTGATCGGAATTTTGTGAACGATTTAATGCTGTATGCTTGAGGTTTCTCAACTTGATTCAATAATTTATAAACATACATTGATAAATATGATTACATTGTTATCACCCGCGAAAACATTGGACTTTGAGAGTCCTGTTGCCACTGAACTTTGCACCGAGCCAGATTTCCTCTCTTTTTCGGATGATCTGATTAAGGGACTTTCTAAATTAAATTCTGAGCAAATCGGTAAGTTGATGAAATTGAGCCCCAAGCTCTCCGAGCTGAATCATCAAAGGTTTATAACTTGGAACCGCTCTCATCAGAAAGATAATTCAAGACAGGCATTGCTTGCTTTTAAGGGGGATGTTTATGAAGGCTTAAAAGCTTGGGATTTTTCTGAACAAAATTTCCAATTCGCCCAATCCAACCTTCGGATTTTGTCTGGGTTGTATGGCTTACTTAAACCCCTCGATCTTATCCAACCCTACCGCTTGGAGATGGGGACCGTTTACGCCAATCCTGCAGGTAAGGATTTGTATGCCTTTTGGGGAGATCGATTGGCCCATTCCATTGAGAAAGATCTGAAAAAAGAGCAGGCGAGCACAGTTGTGAACCTCGCCTCAAACGAGTATTCCAAAGCTGCCCGCCTTTCACAGGTTAATGCCAGTGTGATATCTCCTGTGTTCAAGGATGAGAAAAACGGGAAATTCAAGATCATCAGTTTCTATGCAAAAAGAGCAAGGGGTCTCATGGCTAATTACATTATTACAAACCAAATAATGAACCCCTCAGAACTCCAGAAGTTTTGTGCTGAAGGATATGCTTTCTCTCCCGAACAGTCCGACCCGCTTAAGCCTGTTTTCTTACGGAAGGAAAGCAACCGGGCCGCAGCCTAATCTTTTTTTTCTGAGTCTACTGAAGGACTGTCCTGCTTTTTGAGGCGGGAAGCCACAGACTTTCTCTGCATATCTCGGTAATAAGATGAATTGCCACGTCTTTTGGTAGTTCCCTTTCCAGCCCGCCCTCCTTTTTTGCCCATTTGAGCAGCGGCTTGGTTGATCCCTGACTTGGTATTCCCAGGCATTATCGGTCCATCCGATTGAAGATTTCAAGCAACCGGTTTAACCGATCGTTTGATTCTTCCATCATTGCAAGAATCCGGTTGGCACGCTCCTGCTTGGTTTCGTTTTTGATCAAAGGAAGAAACAGCCCCCTGTCGAGGGAATGATCATCTTCATTTCGGTCCTTTATTTTCATCTTAAGTGCTAATTTTCCATCCATTTTTTGTTCCACATCCATTCACTCTTATTTGCACAAACGCTTGTGCAAAACAAGATGAAAAAAAAAAAGTTATTCACGGATGTTTTTTTTTAGTTTTCAGGAAAAATGAGAAAGCAAATGACCGCGTAATTCGTTCAATCCCTCTTCTAATATTGCTGAGACGGGTAGTATTTGGGTCTCCGGAAAGCGCTTGCGGAAAAGTTTCAAGTTTTCCTGGCTTACCTCTTCATCAATTTTATTGCCAACCACTATAAAATCTTTCGCAACTAACCTTTCGTCATAATCTAAGAGTTCCTTTTTGAGATGAACAAAATCGTCGATCGGGGAACGGCCATCTGTGCCGGCTAAATCCAGAAGAAAAAGGACTAAGCGGCATCTTTCAATATGCCTTAAAAAGCGATGCCCAAGTCCCCTGTTTTCAGCGGCTCCTTCAATCAGACCAGGAACATCTGCCATCGTGATCGTCCGAAAATCTTCTGGATAATCAATCACACCAACCGTGGGAACAAGGGTAGTAAATGGATAAGAATCAATCTTGGGTGTAGCATTGGAAAGAATATTGAGCAAAGTGGATTTACCCGCATTGGGAAATCCAACAAGACCTACATCGGCAATGGTTTTCAGGGTAAAAACAAACTCCCCTTCCATTCCGGGTTTTCCCTCAGTAAATTGTCTCGGTGTTTGGTTAATCGAAGATTTGAAAGTGGCATTTCCACGACCGCCCTTTCCTCCTTCCAATAATAATATTTCCTGTTCATGCTCAAGCAGTTCGCAAATAATCTCCCCTGTATCTAAATCACGCACTTCCGTACCAAGGGGTACTTTTAAAATACAAGGGTCGCCCCCTCTTCCGTTCTGATCACTCCCCCTGCCTGGTTCCCCATTTTTTGCCTTCCACTGTTTCTTAAAGTGGTAGGTTCTAAGGTCAGATACATTTTCATCAGCCTGAAGAATAACTTCTCCTCCTCTGCCACCGTTTCCACCGTTGGGTCCCCCATTGGGCATGTATTTTTGCCGAAGAAAAGACATGCAGCCATCTCCACCGTTGCCGGCTTTTAAAATTACTTTGGTTTCGTCAAAAAACATAATGGATTTTTAAAAATGATAGATACTGTCCTCTGCTGTAATTGAATTAATGAAATTACACAATCGAACAAAATAAGAAAGCCCCCTAAACAGGGGGCTTTCTTGCAAATAAGCTAACGCTGAAAAGCTAAATAATAAGTTTAGTATCTGTAATGCTCGGGCTTGTAAGGACCTTGTACAGGTACACCTATGTAATCGGCTTGTTCGTTGGACAATTCAGTAAGTTTAGCACCAAGTTTGTCTAAGTGTAACCTAGCAACCTCTTCATCCAGTTCCTTGCTCAAGCGGGTTACCCCAATCTTGCGGTCTGGGTTGTTGCGGATATCCAGTTGGGCAATCGTTTGGTTGGTGAAACTGTTAGACATCACAAAGCTGGGATGACCGGTGGCACATCCAAGGTTGATAAGACGACCTTCTGCCAACAAGTAAATGCTACGACCATCAGGAAAAGTAAAGCGGCTAACAGGACCTCCGGGCACACTGTCTTCCTTGATGATTTCTTTGGTAACCCCAGGCATGTTTTCCAGCTCAGCCACTTGGATTTCATTATCGAAGTGACCAATGTTACAAACGATAGCTTGGTCTTTCATCTTGCTCATGTGCTCAGCAGTGATGATGTCTTTGTTTCCGGTTGTGGTGACAAAAATATCAGCGGTAGCAAGAGCATCTTCAACTGTGGTGACCTGATAACCAGCCATACAAGCCTGCAAGGCACAGATGGGATCCACTTCCGATACCATCACTCTCGCTTTTTCATT
>JAYOTQ010000019.1:0-25043 GCA_038150505.1 Opitutales bacterium
CAAAAAGAAAAGAGACTATCATCTCCGTAGTACCCCTCATTGGTGACATAATGAACCGAGGTTGCATCGTCTAAGACTTTTTCAAAACGGGCAACCCAGTCCCCTCCTCCACGAACCACACTGGTATGAATAAATTCTTCTTTATCAAAGGGCAGAAAAATGTGGGTTTCTCCGCCCCGGTCTGCCATCGCTTCGAGAAAAATAATATCGGTACCACAAGCAGCAGAACTGTACCCGCAGGTAGCTCCAATGAAATCGAGTTTTTCTTCAATTTTTGCCCGAACAATCGACTCTGCTTCCTGAGGGAAGCGACGGGCTTTGCCCGGAGTATCAATTAAATGACCCGAACAGGCTACAATGCCAAGCGTGGGAAAAGCATTCGTGATTCTTTGGCGAATGTTCTCATCCTCATAAAGGGAACAAATTTGCAAAGCCTGCTTGCGGGTACTGGCAATAAATGAGGGCTTTGCAGACTGCAGTTCGACCGCAAGAGCATAGGCATCCAGTGCCTCCTCGATCTGACCAAGCAAGAGAAAAGCCTCCGCCTGCGTGGCCCGAACCCAGTAATTTGTATCGTCTTTTTCAAGAATAGAAAAACACATATCAGCAGCAGTGGATGCATATTCTCTTGCCTTCTCATAATTCATACAGACGAAATGCATGAACGCTATATTGATGCACGGATAATAAAGATTATCAGGTTTGCTTTCTTCATCACCCAAAGATTTACGGCCGAGATAAGCCTGCTCATACCGGGCAATTGCCATATCAGCATACTCCTGCTTTTTGCCATTATCTGTGGTGTTTTCACACAGGTCTTTATAAGCACTCGCCAGAAGGCTTTGGGTTTCCACATCATTAATTCCAGAAGCCGCTAACTCCTCCAAAACCTGAGTAGCAATCAAGGGCGACCCTGCTTTGCAAAGAGCATGGGCTGCCCGTTGAGCAAGGGCCTTGTGGTTGGGGTTGTTTTTAAGACCTGCCCGGGCTACATCGTTGGCCAGGAGGAATTCGCCCACTTCAATCATTTTTTCGCAAAGATTGAGAAAAGATTCGGGCTGTGCGTGATCACGATCAAAAAGTCGCCACTCCCTGCGCAAGCTGATCGAATTTCTTTTGGATAATTGAGACATTCTCAATTATTGCTAGGTGGTTATCCCATCAATGACGAGATAAAAAAATGGGGGAATCAGACCCCCAGGAAACTACATCTTTTCGTAGCGGGTGCGGAGCATCTGAGTAAAGGCAGCAACTTTGCGTGCTTGTCTCTTTTTATCAGATGGTTTTTCAAAATAACGCTTGGCACGAACATCACGAATGACGCCTTCGCGGTCCAAAGTCTTCTTTAAACGACGGATCGCACGATCCATAGGTTCCCCTTTGCGCAACTTAATTTCGATAGACATAATATAATTACAAAAGTGCTAAAGTATCTTGTGCTGAAGATTGGTCAAGCCGGAAGGCTCGCTAATCTTTTCTGCCAAATTTCCTCTCCACCGGCGGATCCGGTTCCAAAACTTTGATTCTTACCCCAAGAACACAGGGGCGATTCCTCCACTTCTTAAAGTTTTCAAACCCAAGACGTATCCGGAACCGATCATCCATCTGTACCACCATTCCGTCTTCCGCACCCTCTTCAGCAAAAGCGACACTTACCCGGGAGCGCCCCCTGCCCTTCTCACTTTCCTGATGCAAGTCCTGGAGAAAACTTGGGGCATCCTCGTTGGTGGGATCGATCAACCAGGTGGATTCCTCAATGATTTTGCTCAGGCATTCATCCACCGTTTCCACCTTGTCTACGGTCACCCGCTTTTCTCCATCCTTCACCGATGCGACTCCGGTAACAACCATCAGTTCGCCCTCCTCTAACCGGTCGCCAAACTTTGTATATGCTTCAGGAAACATCGGTAAAGATAGGTCTTTTTCTTTGGCCAGAAGGTTAAAACGGGCCCATGGCTTGGAATCTTTTTTGGTGTATCTTCTCTCCACTTCCGAAACCACCCCACACAACCGAAAGGAAATCTTTTCAGTCAGCGAAGCCAATTGTTCCTGTGAAAGAGTATCTACCAACCCGCCCAGGCCCGAAAGGGTATCCACGGGGTGCCCGGAAAGAAAAAACCCGAGCAATTCCTTCTCAAATTTTAATTTTTGTAAATTGTCCATTTCCGGGACATCCAAATTCCCATTGGGGCCATAATTCTCTGTCTTCTCTGCCGATTCCTCTTCGACACCACCCCCCATTAAATCAAACAGGTTTGCCTGCCCTGCCTCCCTGTCTTTGCGGCGCAACTGGGCTTCTCCCATCGCCCGGTCCAAATCGGCGAGCAGGGCAGCCCGGTTTGGATGCAAGGCATCGAAACCACCAGTCTTGATTAAACTTTCCAGCACTCTTTTATTGACCGCTTTTCCATCCACTCGCTCAACCAAGTCACTAAAACCTGCAAAGGGACCACCACGCTCTCTTTCCTCGACAATACACCTGCCACCCACATCTCCCACCCCTTTGACCGCCGAAAGCCCAAAACGGATTGACCCGATACCATCCCCCTCCCCATTGAGGGGGGTGAAGCTCTCTCCCGATTCATTTACATCGGGACCAAGCACAGAGATTCCCATCTCCTGGCACTCCGCCAAAAAGTGGGAAAGCTTCTCGGAATTACCCAATTCACAGGCAAGCACACCTGCCATAAAATCGACTGGATGGTTGGCTTTAAGAAAAGCGGTCTGGTAACTGATAATTCCATAAGCAGCCGAGTGGGATTTATTAAATCCATAACCGGCAAATTTTTCTAAAATACTAAAGATCTCATTGGCTTTTTTTGCCTCGATCCCATTGACCTCCTTGGCTCCTTTTACAAAGATCTCCCTTTGCTTTGCCATTTCCTCGGGCTTTTTCTTACCCATTGCCCGGCGCAAAATATCCGCACCGCCAAGCGTATAACCGGCAATTCTACGGGCAGCTTCCATAACCTGCTCCTGGTACACCATCACCCCGTAGGTTTCTGCACAAACATCCTCGAGCAAGGGATGGGGAAATTGGATGGTCGACGGATCTTCCTTACCCTTGATGTAATCGGGTATCCAATCCATGGGGCCCGGGCGGTACAAAGCGATCAATGCGATAATCTCATCCACATTGGATATGGTCATCTGCCGGCAAAGCCGGCGCATCCCTTCCGACTCCAATTGAAAGACACCAATGGTTCGGGCCTCATTAAGCAATTTGAAAGTGGCCTCATCCTCAAGCGGGGCACCGGTTACACGAAAGCCTTCCATGCCTTCCTTTTTTCGTATATGGGACTCGGCCTCGGAAATGACTGTGAGCGTTTTTAAGCCAAGGAAGTCCATTTTCAAAAGCCCAAGCTCCTCCACCGGATCCTTGGGGTATTGAGTGGTCAGGATACCATCCTGAGTGGTCAGGGGAACCAGCTCGCGAAGGGGCCGATCGGCAATGATCACCCCGGCAGCATGGGTGCCAGAATTTCGCACCATTCCCTCAATCACTCGGCCGGTATCCACGATCTGCTTGGCGATCGGATTCTTCTCATACTCAGCTGCAAGTTCCGGGCTTTTGGCAAGGGAATCCTCCAGCGAAATATTGAGATCATCCGGTATCATTTTGGCCAGTTTGTCGGCCTCTGCGTAGGGAAGATCGCGCACCCGGGCGATGTCACGGATCACCATCTTGGCCCCAAAGGTCCCAAAGGTAATAATATTGGCTACACATTCACGCCCATATTTTTCCCGCACATATTCGATCACCTCCGCCCTTCGGCGCATACAAAAATCAATATCAAAGTCGGGCGGTGACACCCGTTCCGGGTTTAAGAATCGTTCAAAAAGCAATCCGAAACGAAGGGGATCAATATCGGTAATCCCAAGCACATAGGCCACCAGGCACCCTGCCCCCGAGCCCCGACCAGGCCCAACGGGCACCCCATGTTCGCGTGCCCAATTCATAAAATCTGCCACGATGAGGAAATAATCATTAAATCCTGTCTTCCCAATCACGCCCAGTTCGTAGTCCAGACGCTCGCTCAGCTCCTTGGCCAGTGGGTTTTCCTCCTTTCGGTCGTCCACATCCTCATAGCCTACCTCATACCGTCTTTGCAGGCCCTCCATGCAGAGCTTTTTTAAGTACTCCACATTATCCGAAACCTCCGTTTTGATTTCGGGTGGCAGGGTGAATACAGGATAGTTGTTCTCACCAAATGGAAGTTTTACATCGCACATCTCTGCCACTGCAAAAGTGTTGGTGATAGATTCTGGAGCCTCCCGAAAGAGTTCTTCCATTTCCTCCCTTGATTTTAAGTAAAACTCACGGGCCTCATAACGCATGCGGTTCGCATCATCGATTTTCGATCCTGTTTGGATACAAAGCAAGGCATCGTGGGGCGCCCAGTCTTCTCCCTGCACATAATGGACATCATTGGAAGCGACCGTTTTTAAACCGAACTTTTTGGCCAGTTTGATTAATTCCGGAACCAGTAGTGCCTGCTCCTCGATTCCATGGTTGTGAAGTTCAACAAAATAATTTTCTTTGCCAAATATATCGACCATTTGGCTAAGGGCCTTCTCCGCTTCCTCATACCGCTCCCGCAAAAGGAGTTGAGGCACCCAGCCCTGCATACAGCCAGTAAACCCGATCAATCCATTTGCATGCTCCGCCAGGGTTTCCAAGTCGGTGCGTGGACGGTAGTAAAACCCGTCCACATGGGCATCGGATACCACCTTGCACAAATTCTGATACCCCTGAAAATCTTTGGCCAAAAGACCGAGATGATAAGACTTGTGGTTTTCCCTGCCCGGGCGCTCATCGTTTTTATGATCCGTAACAAGGTAGCCTTCGCACCCAATGATGGGTTTGATCCCGCGTTTCTCCGCCTGTTTCACAAAAGAGATCGCTCCAAACAAGTTGCCATGATCCGTCAGGGCCATCGCAGACATGCCCAGCTCCACCGCCCGATCCATCAACCGGTCCATCCGGCAACACCCATCCAGCAGGCTGTAATCTGAATGAACATGTAGATGAACGAAGTCTTTATCTTTTGTGGCCAAATTTAAAGGGGGTCAGGTATTCTACATTCCTTATGCCCAACATCCTTTCAAGGCAATCTTGCGCACATCCGCTCTTCTTCAACCGAAGAAAGAGAAGACAGCAAGCCCCCTACTGGGAGCGAGCAGGTAGGTACTTTTTTCGCAACAACCTCCAAAGTACGGTCAGGAAAGCGGTCAAAGGTATGCCAAGAATCATTCCCAGGATACCATCGAAAGCAATTCCCCAAAAGAAAACCGAGGCAATGATAACAACCGGGTGCAACCCCGTCCTTTCCCCCATCACTTTTGGGCTTAACCAATAACTCTCCATCACCTGCACCACCGCGAAGGTAATTCCACAACCTATCAGAACATTCCAGTTTCCGCTTTCGAGAATCCCGCCGGTTTGCAGATAAGACACCACAAGCACTCCGAAAACACCGAGCACCGAGCCCAAAAAAGGAACGATATTTAGAAGGCCGAAAAACAATCCCAGAGCGATGCCAAACTTCAACCCCGAAAGGCTAAAGCCCACCGCATACCCCACCCCCATCATCAAACCTATCAAGAACTGTCCGCGAAAGAACACTTCGAGAATTTCTTTAAACTGATGGATGAGGTACACCACATCCCGGCGCACATCCTCGCTCAGAAAACTTAACTCTCCGGCGAGGTCAGCCAGGTAATCTCGTTTGGAGCTAAGAAAATAAAAGAGGTAAATGGGGACAATGGCGAGGGCGGCAAAAAATGTGAACAAAGAACCCATGCTGGACCATGCATTTTGCAAGGCTTGTGCAGAGCGGGTGGAAAGACCCGGCATTTTTTGCCCCAGTCGTTTCACATTGGATTGCCAGTCTTTTTTAAACTGCTGAAATTGTTCCGCGACCGCGTCCCACGTCCCGGGGCTCACGGACTGCTTTATTTTCTGCTCTACTTTGTCCGGCCAACCCACCGATGCACCGCTTAGCTCTTTGGTTTGTCGAATCACTTCCCCTCCGACTGCCCATGTGGAAGATGCTGCCACACCCACCACAAGAACATAGAGCAGGCAAATCGCAACCCCATGACTAAGACCCAATTTTTTTTCCATTCCTCCAACAATGGGTTTCAGTAAAACCGCTAGAATGGATGCAATGGCCAGGGGCCAGAGAACGGAAGAGAAATGAACCAGGAATGAACCAAGGGATTGTACAAACCAAACCATCAGGGTAAACAGGGCAAACACGCAGATCACCGTCAGGGTAACCGTAAGAATTTTTGCCAGTCCCGGACTGGGCCAGGGTTCGCTTTTTACGGGATCTTTCATAAGTAGATTATGGGTTTGATTCTTGCCTTTAGTTGCGGTGAAGGGCAAGAACCTCTTTTACCCATCAGACAACTTTAATTCCACTTTATATTCGATTGGCAACGCTTCCTCCCCCGATGAGTCTTTTCACTAAAAGGATAATTTTTCCCCTTTGGGCGGTGATTGCATGCCTGCAACTGCTAGCTGATGAACCGACTGAGATTAATCAACGGGTCAACTCGGTCTACCGAGCGATTGTTCGTATCGAAGTGGTTTCTGAGAGAGGTGCAAATGGCAGAATGCTCAAATCTGGATCCACTGGCAGCGGTGTAATTATTGACCCTTCGGGATTGGTGGTGACCAACCACCATGTTGCCGGGAAAGCCACCCGGCTTACCTGCCGGCTTTATGACGGGGAAGAAGTGGGGGCCGATTTGCTCGGGGCAGATGCCCTCACTGATCTGGCCGTGTTGCGCCTGCGGTTGGATGAAAGGCCCGACAATGCCCCGCCTATTCAAACCGCGGTGTTTGGAAATTCTGATCTTGTTGAAGTGGGCGACCCCTGCTTTGCGATGGGAAGCCCGGCCGGGCTTTCCCAGTCGGTCACCCGGGGAATCATTTCAAACTTAGCCCTGATCTCCAACCGTTCAGGTTCGTTTCGCTTGGATGGAGAAAATGTGGGCGAATTGGTGCGTTGGCTAGGGCATGATGCGGTAATTTTCCCCGGAAACAGCGGGGGGCCCTTGGTCAACCAGAAGGGTGAAATTATAGGGATTAATGAAGTTGCCATCGCCAGCCTTGGAGGAGCCATCCCCTCAAACCTCGCACAATCGGTATCCTTGGAGTTGGCCGAAAAAGGATACATTGAGCGCTCCTGGATCGGGTTGGAGTGCCAGCCCTTCCTCAAAGGTGCAAAACCCGGGGTATTGATTTCGGGAGTGATTGAGGGGTCTCCAGCTGAAGCTTCAGGTTTTTTGCCCGGTGATGTGGTTACCCAAATTGCCGGGCAATCAGTCCAGGCAAAAATCCAGGAAGACCTGCCCCTTTTTCATCAGCTGGTATCAGCACTGCCACCGGAAAAAGAAATCCTCTTGCTGGGATACCGAGAAAACCAGCCCATGCAATGGCGGTTGAAAACGGCAAAGCGACAACCCGCTTTTCACCCCGAAAGAGAGCTTAAAACTTGGGGTCTTACCTTGCGGGACTTCACCCTGCTTTCCTCCCTGGAAGCACGAAGAAATGAAACAATTGGAGTGCAAGTGCATTCGGTTGCCCAGGGCGGTCCCTCCTACAGTTCCAAACCACAGTTGGTTAAAAATGATGTGATCACCGCCATCAATGGCCAAGCGGTTGAGCAGATAGATGATATGATCGAAATTTCCCGCAAACTCACCCAGGGGAAGACCGAGCCTGTTCCTGTTTTGGTCAAATTTGAGCGGAACCTTGGCAACTACTTGACCGTAATAAAAATTGGCCCCGAGGCAGAGGAAAGAAGACCGCTGGAAGCATGGAAACCTTGGTTGGGGGTGAGCACGCAGGTATTAACCGCAGAATTGGCCGAAGCAATCGGGCTCCCCCCCCAAAGCAGGGGGGTGCGCCTCTCTCAAGTCTTTCCCAATACCCCGGCACAAAGAGCAGGCCTTGAGGCGGGTGATTTCATCTTCCGCATGGATGGCCAGGTAATCCAGGCATACCGCCCCGAAGATGTGGAGGTCTTTGGCAATATGATCAAGCAATACCGTATCGATTCCACCGTTCTTTTCGAAATATGGAGGGATGGAAAACTTATGCAACTTAGTGCCACCCTGGACAAACGACCCACGCCAGCCAACGAACTTCCTGAATATGAGGACCAAGAACTGGAATATTCTGTCAGGGAGCTCTCCTTTGGGGATCGTGTCTTTCTAAGAATGCAACCTGACGAGCATGGCATCTTGGTTGAAAATGTTGAATCCGCCGGATGGGCTTCGCTTGCCGGCTTACGCCAGGGCGACTTGCTCCTTCAAGTAAACCATGTCGATGTACAAGGGGTTGAGCAAATGAGGGATTTAATGAAAGGCATTCACCAATCGAAACCTCAACTGGTGGTATTTTTTGTAAAAAGAGGGATCCATACCCTCTACCTTGAGATCGAACCTGAATGGGACCCATCCTAATGCGCCTGACCTGTCTTTTTTTAGCCCTTCCCTTTTGGCTGCCCAGCTCTGCTTTCGCTGAAGAAAACCAAGAAGCCAAGACCCTTTCTGTTTGGAGAAACCTCCTCACCGAAAAATCAGACTCCGTTACCTGGGTATCGGCAACGGTCCGCATTGAAATTAGTGCTGGCGGAAGAAGCTTTCCGCCCTCTGAAAGAAAACTCGAAGCACTCGGAACGGTTTTGGGGGAGGATGGATTGATCGTACTTTCTTTAAACGAGGTCGATCCATCAGACAGCATCCAGGCGAGAATGAGAACGCCCGGTGATATCAATGTCAATTACACCGAGGTTTTAATCTTATTGCCGGATGGATCGGAAGTGCCGGCCAATTTCTTGCTTAAAGATGAGGACCTCGACCTTGCCTTTATCCGCCCAATACAGGAAGCATCTGCCCCCCAGGCAACCAGCTTTCAAAAAGTCGACTACTCCCCCGATAAGATTACTGAACTCGAAGCTCTTGATGAGGTGGTATCGCTGGGCAAACTGGGCAGAAACCTCTACCGAAAATCAACCCTTCAGCGAGGCTGGGTCAATGCTGTCATTACCAAGCCCCGGGATTATTTTGTCATCGAAAATGTCACTCCGGGCACTCCCGTATTTGACCGTAGCGGGCAATGGATTGGGATCACCGCATTTCGCAAAGAAAGAGGAAAACCCTCTGGAGTGATCACCGTCCCAGCCAAAGATGTTATGGAAATTGCCTCACAGGTAAGAGAGCGGACGGAGTAAGTTTGCCGTTGCCCATTGTTTTGTAGGATATGTAAATTATCGTTGTGACATCCCTTAAAACCCAGATTCCAAAATTAGTCTTCTTGCTTATCCCACTCGGGTTTTCGTTTTTCTTTTCCTGTTCCAAGGAGGAAACAGTGACCACCGACAAACTGGAATACCGCGAGGACAACAACGGGATCGTTCGTTTGTACCGGGCTGGGGAGGATGAACCTGTGGGCAGATGGAAGTTTGCCCGGGTTACAGATTATTACCCCAATGGGCAGAAAAAATTTGAAATCGGATTTGTCGACGGGCTGCGTCATGGTGCTTTTTTCTTTTGGCAACCAAACGGCCTAAAAAAACTCACCGGTTCCTTTGAAAGAGGAAAGCGCGAGGGCACATTTACATCTTACGGCAAGGCCGGAGAAATCGTTTACGAAAAAAATTATTTTCAGGACGAACTCGAAGGAAACCTCACTCTCTACTACTCCCTCTCCAATGCAGAGGCATTTCGATATTTTGAAAAAATCAGGGAGGAGGGAGCCAAACCTGGAGAAATACCCGTTACCAGTCACATCCGTATGCAAACCACTTTCTCCAAGGGCATACCGGTCGGGCCTTACCGCACTTATTTTCACCCTCGTGGACAAAGCGGGCTGTCCAGGGAGGATTTGTTGGAAGAAGAGGGAAGCTTTGATGAAAAGGGGCGCCTTTGGGGCAACCAGATATGTTACTACCCAAGAACCGAGGGACTGATGGTTTATCTTCCCAACAACCAACCGCTCGAAACAGTCCATGAGCCCACCCCTCACGGCCTTTCCAAAGCCATAGACGAATGCTACCTCGCGATTTCCGAAATCCCTGCCTACCGCAATCCCAAAAATCTTCCCGCAAAAGTTTTCTGCGTCGATCAAAGAGGTGGAAAAATTGCTCCGGTTTGGTCTTCGGAAATCAAGGAACTGGCGATCCGGGACTTTGATGGAAACATTCTTCCCGAGCGGTTTGATCCAAATTTTGAGTCGTACCGCGACCAAGCATCCAAACAGGCAAGAGAGCTTTCCCTTACCTATGACATATCCCCAGAAGCCCAGGATCAACCTGCGTTAAAAAGGAGTGCTCCGATCGAAATCATCGCTCTCAATGATAAGGGAGAAGTGGTCGATATTTTATGGAGTACATTTTCAAGAAAAGATGTCTTGGACCTCGAATCGAGAATTCTCCAAAAAAGAAAAAGAATTCACCGTTTTTGGGAAGAGGGAGATGCCACCGCTTCCGAATGGTCCATCCCAACGGGTCTCAATTTGGTTATCCGTCAAGATCCCGACGACCCCCAGAACGACCCGTCAATCTCGATGCCCACCCTCCGGTAAGTTTCCGGTACTGGCCGGCTTATTCATTGATCAAATCAAAGGGGCTGCCCTGTGGGATCGGCAACCCGTCAAAAGGGTTGGTTTTTGCTTCTTTTTTCTCTCCTGCTGGTGACCCGAGCTGATCAAATGGATTGGCCTTGGGAGTCTTTTGCTCAACCCCGTCAAACGGATTGACAACAGGTGCTTGCTGGGCGGATCCCGCCTGGTCAAATGGATTGGCCGGTTGGGGGGCAAGCTGGTCAAACGGGTTGGATATCGCACCATCGGATTGGTCGGTATCACCAGTACTTTCTGGCTTTTTTTCCACTGTTATTCTTTTGGGTTCAGGCAATTTTTTTCCCACCCAAAATGGTGTGGTTGTATCGAGCAATTTTTCGTATACGAAAACAACGGTCGGGCGTAGTTTATATTTCCAGGAAAAGCGCACCGGGTCTGTGGGTGATCGATTTGCTAAATCCTTTAAGATTTGCTGGTCGTACCCTCCCCCTTCACTGGGATAACCGCCCACCCAGGGCAGGTAAAAACGCCAAGGTTTTCCCTCATCAATGTTTTGCACATCGATCCATCTCTTGCTCGACCTCAGCAGGTAGCCCACAAAAATCCCCTCGGGATACTTGGGCTTTTGGACCACAGCATGGCGCAGGCGCAAATGCCCATCATGGACCCAGTTTACCACCACCCGGTTGCCCACCACCAAGTCTTCGATGAGTTGAATGGTCGCAAGATCAAAACTCCCCCCATTTGCCGGGCCTCTCCCTTTCCACTGAGGGATAAACCGGTGTAAAAAATTGCCATCATCCACCACCTCAATCCAGCTGTCTCCCTTGGCTGAAAGTATGCCTTCCATCACGCCCTCATCCGCAAAGCATTGCCCGATCAGGGTGATAGCAGTGAGCAGGAGAAAACTTCTTTTCACAATCACCCGGTATACAAGCATTGGTTTATCAAACAAAGAAATCACGGTACCTCCTTTATTTCGTCTTTATCACTTTCGATCAAGCAGATCTGGATTGTGTCCGTGGATACATCTCTCTATGCAGTGAATCCAGTGGAAGGTATAATTAAACTTTGGCGAGACTCCTTGCATCAGGTCCTCGATCTCTACGAGCGAAAGCGGGGTTCCCTGAAAGTATTTTTCCCGATTTTGTTTGGGTTTTTTATTTTCCTGAATGTGGCATGTTACTGGTGGGCAATTTATACCGCCTTCCCGCATTACATGATGACACATGAGGCGGCACATTATATCAAACTACAAATTCCGGTCGGATTTCTTGGGGCTCTTTTTGATAGCCTCTCTTTTTTCGTCACGATCTGGATTATTCGGCGGGCCTTGGCCTCCACCCGTACATCCGAATATATTTTTCATCTCTCACTGGATTTATTTATCGCAATTTTAGCCACCTTCTGGGTGCTGTTTGTTTTCACCTTTGGCGGGTGGATGATCAGCCTTTGGGAAACCGCACCTGAACAATTGGCGGAACGGAGCACCAAGTACACCAACCGGGCGATTCAGGCAATTCAGGACCCCACCGGCAGGGAAAATGCCAAAAATATTTATTTCGGCCTGATTATGGGAGTCTCTGCTGCCTTGCCCACAATTCTACACATCGGTCTCTTTGTTGTTTCCTGTGTCCGAAGCATCATCCCGGAAACCAGAAAACCTGATCCTACCGAGGAAGAGTTGAACTAAGTTGCCCCTGGGTAAGGGTGGCGTGCTCCCTCGCCGCTCCCAAAAATAAATCGGTAAATGCACCGACCGTGAAATCAATCGGGTTGGAATAACCACCCCCCATAAAGAGAAGCATGGGCAGGTTCCTTTCCCTTCTCCAGTCAAATACCATTTGGTTTCGCTGTCTCATACCTTCCCGGCTCAGGTTCAGTAAGCCGAGGGCGTCTTCTTGCAAAGCATCCACTCCGGCCTGGAAAAAAAGTAGGTCAAAAGAGAGATCACCAAGTTGCTTCAATGTATTCTCAAGGCCGGTAAGAAACTCCGCATCCCCCGTGCCCTTGGCAAATCCAAGATCCAGGTTGCTGGTTTTTTTACGAAATGGAAAATTGTCCTGTCCATGTAAAGAAACCGTGTACGCGCGGTCTTCGTTCTTTAAAATTTCCGCCGTACCATCCCCCTGGTGCACATCGAGATCTAGAATAAGAATACGGGAGGCCTGCCCCCGGTTCAGGGCTATCCTGGCACACACCGCGAGGTCATTAAAAATACAATACCCCGCACCCTCATCTTCAAATGCATGGTGGGTACCGCCGGCCATATTTCCGGTTATTTTCTCTCCCTGGTTGAGTAAATCCAGTCCGTCCAGTGCCCCACCCACCAAGCGCATGGTGCGCTCCACAATTTCCGGTTTCCAAGGCCTCAGACCTATGCGGCGAATTTCGTCTTCCCGAAGGGTTTGCGAGAGAAAACGATCCACATAGTCCGCCTGATGAGCAGACAACACCTCCTCACGAGTGGCCAGCCTGGGCCGCTTCATTTCAATCAACCCACGCACATCTTTTTGGGCTATCTCCTTGGCAATGCGGCAATACCGGTCGACTGGGAAACGAGCGGTTCGGTCAAGCCCGGATGAATAAATTTCATCATAAAATAAAGTCATGCCCTTACTTGGCACGATTTTTTCATACGAGCATAATTTGTCCATTTCACATTCGTATCTATCCTAAAGTATATGAGCTTGCAAAATGCATTTCTCGGTTCCCTGGTGGGTGACGCCCTCTCCATGCCAGTGCACTGGTATTACGACCGCAATGCTCTCGACCGTGATTATGGCGATTTTGATGAGTACCTCGCCCCACGCAACCCGCATCCAGACAGCATTCTTTGGCGATCCAAGTACGAACCCATCGGACCAAAAGCTGATATTTTGCATGATCAAAAAAAATACTGGGGCGAGCGAGGCGTGCACTACCACCAATTTCTGCAGGCAGGTGAAAACACTCTCAATTTAAAGCTATCAGTCGAATTGTACCGTTGGATTATTTTGCATGGAAAGTATGACCTCGACGGCTGGTTGCGGCGCTACGCAGAAATTATGCTCACTCCTGGCTGGCACAAAGACACCTACGCCGAAGAGTACCACCGAAATTTTTTCACCCGCTATGCCCGGGGAAAAGCCCTGCAATCCTGTGGGTCTGCAGATCTTCATATCGGTGCCCTCAGCCTGGTGCCAGGCTTGCTCGCTGGTTTGGATGCACTCGACATCACCGACCCAGCCACCTTAATTGAGCATGCTATATCCTTGGTTCGGTCTTCGCACGACCATGAGCACTCCTTGCGGGCAGCGGCAGATTTTGCCCGTATCCTCATCCACTTATCCGATGGTACTCCTATCCGGAAAGTTCTTTCCGAACTCCCAATCCCTGGTGTTTCAGTATCAAAATTCATGAACTGGGTCGATCTGCCCGACCGGGTGGTGGTGGGAGAAAAACTATCCACGGCTTGTTACCTTCCGGAATCCTTTGTCGCATCGCTTTACTTTTCCTGGAAATACCACGACGATTTTTCTCTCGCACTTTTACAAAACGCCAAAGTGGGTGGCGATAATTGTCATCGGGCAGTGGTGGTGGGTGGTACCTTGGGCATTGGGTGTGGCGTTCCCCGAAAATGGCTCCGTGGTTTGCGCTCGATGGAAGATTTGCGGTGCGACCTTCGGTCAGTAAAGGGGCTCAGTCTTTAAACAAGGCCAGTTGGCCTTTTCCCTCCCCTCCCACCTTTTTCCCTTTGGGTGCTCCCTTGGTTGATCCATGTTTTTTTAACATTTCTCGGTTGGATACCTGCCCGTCCCCACTTTTGCGGATCAAAAAGATTTGGTCTTTCATTTGTTTGGCCTGCTCCTTCAATGAAACAACAGGAGCGGAATATCCCGCCAGTGAAACCTCTTCCGCATGAGCGATTTCCACGGCTTTATAATTCCTTAATTCTGGCACCCATCTTTTAACAAATTGAGTATCAGGGTCTTGATCCAGCAACTGCTTGGACGGGCTGTATACCCGGATTGCATTGATTCCGGTGATGCCAGCCTGCATTTGCAACTGGGAAAGGTGGATTCCCGGTTCATAATCCAAAAAGATACGGGCAAGTGGCCCATGAATCGTTTTCCAGGAAAGATGCAACCCAAAGCAGGCAAAACTTACCACCATCGCCCGCATACGAAAGTTGAGAAAGCCTGTCTCCTGCAAACAACGCATGCACGCATCAATCAGGGGGTAACCAGTCTTTCCTTCGAGCCAGCAGGCAAGGTGTTCGGGATGGTCACGATATTTCACCTCGTTAAAGGCTGGATTGATTGCAGAAAATTCCATGGCCGGACACCCCTCCAACCGTTGCACGAAATGATCCCTCCAGTGCAACCTGGACTCAAAAGCACGCAGGCTTTTTTTCCAGGGATTGGGAAGGGTTTCGGAAGAAAGGTCCGCCCTTCTTTGGTCCAGGGCGAGAAACACACTTCCCGCACTGATGGTTCCCCATGCGAGGTGGGGTGAAAGACGGGAACCGGCACGAAAAGCAGTATTGGGGGAGGATATACCACCAGAATATGCCGCCCCACGCTCCGTTAAAAAACTGTCCAAAGTATTCCACGCAGACCTTTCATTGACGGTTTGTAAACTTGTGGAAAGCCCAACGCTTCCCATCTTTGGGAAAAAACTGCAGAGCCTCTCCCATGCCATAGGCTCTGTAAAAACCGTTTTCTGCCTGGGTGGACAAAGGCAGTCTGGTACAGGGAGCACATCCATCCTTCCCCGGGGTCCCTTGGGTAGCACTTTTCTTTTTCCCTGAGCAGACATCCCCCGCACCACTGTCGATCCGACCGATTCCACCCACTTCACACCATGCATCCGGCACCATGCCCGCACCGCAAGATCCCTGCGGAATGTGAGATCATTCCCAGTTTCCTGATACGACCTCAAATAGGCAAAAGGATGGGACTGAAAAAGAGCATCCAACTCATCCACCACTTCGCCTATACGTTCCACCAGACCGGATCCCCGCATACATAAACTGCCCGACAGCCCGCGCAATGCTTGCCACTGTGCCTGCAGATGAAACCTGCCAAAATCACTCCCCTCAATCACGCTGGGTTCCCAGCAAAAGAAGGGAATCACCTCATTGGAGGATCGGGTGGCCCAGTACAGGCAGTGATTATCGGTCACCCGAAAGTCCCGCTTAATCCACCAAACAGTCCTTGCTTCCGGGGAAGTTATTTCGCTTTGGTTCGCCTGCACCTTTCAGAACAGTAAAGGACTTGGTCCCAGATACCCTTCAAAATCCATTTCTTGCGGTTGCGAAAAGGCCTTCCACAACGGGCACAATTCTTCACTTCCAGTCTGGTTTTTTGGTGGCCCATTTAATATTGCAACCAGGAACAGACCAAGGCACCTGCCCAAGCAAACACCCGCCAGTAATTTGTACGGATCAACCTCTCCACCACCTGGTTTGCTTTCCCTTCTTTCATCAACCTGCGGTGGCAGGGAGCAGAAACGAGAAAGGTAACCATCCATGCCAGTAAAACAAAAAGGCAGCGTGCCCAGGCAAGATCATCCCCAATAAAAAAACAGGAGGATAAAGAGCCCAGCAACTGGGCAAACATCAGGGGGAGGACAAACCATCCAATTTGCTTACAATATACCGGGTGCCAGGCGGCAAAACGATTCTCGGGTATTTCCCTAAAAACCGGATAGACGATCACTTGGACCAAACCTATAAGAAGGAACATGGCAAAATCTATGGTCAGGGCATGCTCATGCAGGAATTCAAGGACTAGGCTCATTTGGGTTGGGAAAGTTGGTTAGATCTACATCCTAAGTATGTTGACTATGCAAATTCGGGCAAACACTTGGTTTCTTCTTATCCTTACAATTTTTTGTGCTTCCTGTGCAGATGAAATTGTAGATACCGGTCAGCCTTCCCCTCAGCCCCCCCATGCACTGGAACACGCACAGGCATTCCGTATTCTTATCCTTGGAGATTCCCTCACGGAAGGATATGGAGTCTCCCCTGGGGATGCCTACCCCCACTTGCTCGAAGAAAAATTAAATGCCAACCGGCAACCAGGTACCCCTTCCTTTGAGGTTATTAACGGAGGTGTAACCGGGTCCACTACCAGTGGTGGGCTCTCCCGCATCGAATGGCACTTAAAATCTCCTCCCCATCTTTTGATCGTTGCGCTTGGTGGAAATGATGGCTTGCGTGGGATACCGCCCAGTGAGACCCAAAAAAACCTCGGAAAAATAATCCAACGGGCCCAGCAGAAAAATGTCTCTGTTCTGCTTGCCGGGATGAAACTCCCCCCCAATTATGGCCCCCAATACACAAAAAAGTTTCAAAATATATTTCCACAACTGGCCGATGAGCACGGGCTCCCCCTGCTCCCCTTCCTTTTGCAAGGCGTGGGTGGAAACCCGCACATGAACCTGCCAGACCGTATTCATCCCAATGCTGCGGGACACCAATTAATCTGCGAAACCGTCTACCAATTCCTTCTGCCAAACCTGCCAAATTTTTCCAAGTGAACCCAATTTTACACGTATCACAACTGTGCAAGTCCTTCACCCAGGGAGACAAAGATGTGCAAGTTCTTACCCGCATCAATATGGAAGTATCCGCGGGAGAGAAAATAGCCATTCTCGGACAGAGTGGCAGTGGGAAATCGACCCTTCTTTCCCTGCTTGGAGGATTGGACAATCCCGATTCCGGCACCATCCATATTTCTGGAGTCAACCTTGCTGAAATGAGTGAGGACGAACGATCCAAAACCCGTTCCCAAAAACTGGGCATCGTCTTTCAGCAATACCACCTCATGCGAAATTTAACCGCGGTTGAAAATGTTGGCTTGCCCCTGGAAATTTTGAATACCGCCAACCACAGGGAGCTTGCCCACAAGGCCATTGCAGAAGTGGGCCTTTCCCACCGCACCTCTCACTTCCCTTCGGAAATGTCGGGGGGGGAATGCCAAAGGATCGCGATCGCACGGGCCATGGTTACCCAGCCTTCCCTGATACTTGCTGATGAACCATCAGGAAACCTCGACCAAAAAACGGGGGAAGAGGTAATGAACCTGCTTTTTAATTTGTGCACCGAACACCAGACCACGCTCCTGTTAGTCACCCACAACCATGAACTCGCCAAGCGGTGTGATCGAACCATGCAGCTGACCGGTGGTGTGCTCAATGAGTTGAACCGATGAGCTTCATTGTTCGCCAGGCATGGCGGGAGATCCGCAACAGCCGGTCCTTTTGTTTTTTTTACTCCCTCAACCTTGCTCTCGGACTGTTGGGTTTCCTGGTGGTTGATACCTTTCAGGAATCGATATCTTCCAAAGTACAAAGCGAGTCCAAGGAACTTCTCGGGGCCGACCTCGCCCTGCGTGCACGCCGGCCTATTTTACCGGAGGAACTGGTCCTCGCCCGGAAAAACCTGCCCGGAAATACCAGGGAGACAAAAACTGTCGATTTTTTCTCAATGGCCGCCGGACCGGGTGGGCGCAGCCGTCTGGTTAAAGTAGTGGCAATGGGTGAAGGTTTTCCTTTCTACGGTTCCTTTGTTTTGCAAGCCCAGGGAAAACGAACTGGAGAACAAATATCCACCCTGCACAACCAGAAGGTTGCCTGGGTTTACCCGGAAGCACGGGCACAGCTGGGGGTAGAAGTGGGACAACATATTCAGCTGGGTGAGGCCCAGTTCGAGGTTGCGGATTTAATCGAGGAAGAATCTGGATTGGCTTTCCAGCCAACCGACCTTGCCCCCAAAATCTTTATTGGTCTGCGGTTTCTTGAAGACACTCAACTTCTAAGCACAGGAAACCTCGCTTTTCACACCCATCTCTTCCGCCTGCCCCACCCTGCGGAAGCCAGTTCTTTGATTACAGGGCTGGAAAACACCATCCAATCTCCAGAAGTCCGAACTTACTCTCACCAACAAGCGGGGCACCGGGCGGGGCGTCTCTTGCGTTATCTTTCCGACTTTCTTTCCCTTGTCTCTTTGGTCGCTTTGTTTCTTGCCTGCCTGGGAAGCGGTTTTCTTTTTCATGGGTTTCTTGCCCACCGCCTACCCGAGCTGGCCACCCTCATTAGTTTGGGTGCCACCCGCTCGACCACCCTGCGTATTTTCATATTACAGCTCGTGGTTCTTGGCTTGTTGGCGGCCGTGCCTGCCGTGCTTGCCTGCTCTGTTTTTCTGCCCATGCTCAGCGACACAGTCGCGGGTATGAGCACCACCCAGGTGGACCTCACGGTCAGCCCCAAAAGCATCCTGCAAACCTTTCTCGTTGCCGTGGGTTCGGGCTGGTTACTCGCCCTCCCCTCCCTGCAAAAGCTGCGCAGGTTGCAACCCACCGAACTTTTTCAGGAAGCCGCCAGACCGGGATCAATACCCATGTACCATAGCCTGCTCTTCGCCCTCCCCGGACTTTTTGCCTTCTGGGCACTCTGTGTCACTCAGGCCAATTCAGATAAGTTGGCCAATCTTTTCTTCGTCTGTTTTTTGCTATCCCTAATCTTACTTTATTTGGTTTCCGGTTTTGGTTTTCGGTTGGGAGAAAAACTGCTTAACCGGGCAAAGCTGCCCTTACGCTTGGCCGCCCGTTCCTTGTCGCGCAACCGTGCAGGTGCCCTGACCGGGTTTCTTGCGATCGGGCTGGGTGTGCTTCTTCTCACCCTCATCCCTCAAACCTACCATGGTCTAAGCAAAGAGATTGGGATCGATCAACCCAGGAGCAAACTGCCCAGCCTTTTTCTTTTTGACCTTCAGGAGGAACAACTGCCCGGGCTTCAATCCCTTTTGGATCAAGAAAACATTCCCTTGCAAAACCTCACTCCCTGGGTGCGTGGGCGCATCCAAACCATCAAGGGAAAGCCCTATGAAAAATCGGTCCGGGAAGAAGAGGAGCTCAACAACCCCGATGAACAAAGGCGCAACGCCTTTCGCAACCGGAGTTTCAACCTCAGTTACCGTGACCACCTGTTAGAGAGCGAACAACTGCTCGAAGGTCGTCCGTTTTCCGGAAAGTATGATCCCGGCAGTGGTATGCCCGCCGAAATTTCAGTCGAGAAAAAGTATGCCAAGGCACTGGGACTGAGTGTGGGAGACCTTATGTCGATCGAAGTATCCGGCATTCAGATAGATGCCGTGGTGGTGAACCTGCGTAGAGTGAGGTGGACCAGTTTCCAGCCCAATTTCTTTGTGCAAATGCAGGCAGGTGTGCTCGAAGAGGCGCCAAAAACTTTCCTGGGTACCCTGCACCAACTATCCCAGTCCAAAAAAGAATATTTGCAGGACTTATTGGTGCGTAAATTCCCCACCGTTTCCATCCTCGATGTGGAACGGACCGGCCAAAAGATTTTACATGTAGTGGGGCAAATGACCTGGTCTCTTCAGGTGATGGCCGCCCTATCCATCCTTGCAGGCTTGGTCATTTTATATTGCGTGGTCCGCGAGAAATCACGCAGCCAAAGCTGGGAGATGAATCTGCAAAAAATCCTCGGAAGCACCCTGTGGGACATTCGTAAACAGGTATGGATTGAGTTTGGGATGCTGGGAGGCTCAGCAGCAATCATCGGTACCCTGCTTAGTTTGCTCACCAGTTATATACTCTCGGTTCAAGTCTTCGACCGGGTATGGAGTTTTCGGTGGGACCTCCCCTTGGCGATCATTTTTGTGGTGGTTTTGCTCAGTATTTTTACGGCAGACTTTGGGGTGCGCAAAGCATTGAGACAAAAGCCTGTACACCTCCTGCGCGAGGCCTAAACCTGTCATGCTTTGCTCCTTGTCGGCTGGGGCATGCTTCGTTATGGATTAAGCATCCAACCTGCTTGGTATATTCAAACCCGATGAAGGAAGAAGTCCAACAACAGCAAAAGAAGAAATTCTATCCCCTGAGCGGTATGCTACGGGAATACCTGAAGCATTACAAACGACAGCTCGACCTTCCCGTGCACTACGAGAACCTTTTGCAGTCCGTGGATGTCTATCCGGTGATGAATGCAAAAAATGAGGATACGCTTTGGCAAACGATGATCTACGACCAAAATTATGGCCGGGAAATTTTTGAAGGGTTAAAAAAGATTTATGTCCTTTTGCGCTCTGGTGGAGATGAACGCATTCTGCCCAACCTCTATGTGGACCGGGTCGATTATTGTACATTTGGCAACACCAAGCCCTTTCGTATACGCATCGTCAACCAGTACAATGACAACCACGATTACTTCTATGTAAAAAGAGCGGATGCATCCCGGGTATACGGGCTCGAACTCGAACAACTTCTTTCCCCCAATGAGATTAATTTCCAGGTGGATCAAGACACCCTGATCGAGGAGCACATTATAGGAGTGCCCGGGGATGATTTTATCCGCAACTACCTCAACCGGGAGGAATTAAACGAAGTTCGCCTGGCCAAGGAATTCATAAAATTTAATGAGCGTTGTTTTGCCCGCCTGCTCGGTGATATGCGGGCATATAACTATGTGGTGGAAATGACACCCGACCTTGAGTACACCCAGTACCGGGTGCGTGCGATTGATTTTGACCAACAGTCCTACGAAGGAAGGCGCAGCTTTTACCTTCCCCAATTTTTCAAAAATAACCTGCCAGTGGTCAACCTCTGCACCCGCCTGATCAACCGAGACACCAGTTTGCAGTACCAACGGGAGGAACGCACCCTGATTCAAAGAAGGTTCAACTTTTCCCAGACCCGGATCAAGCGCCTGCGCACCTCCATGTGTGAGGATCGTATATCCAGTGATGAGAAAGTGCGGCGCTTACGGGAGGAACTCGCCCGGATGCATGGCGACCAGCGCTTTGAATCCTGCCGGACCATGGGGGAAATTACCTTCCTCAACATTTCCAAAGTGCTTGATCTTGCCGATGAAGCACCCTCGCGTTTCGTGCAAGGCTTGGCTGATTCCTGAAAAAACCTTTATCCAGTGGTGCGCAACCCACTGGCGATGGCATTGACCACCAGAAGCATCCGTTCCACCCGCTCGGGTTGGTCTCCGCCCTCTGCACGAAATTCTTTGAGCAAACGAATTTGTTGCCCGTGCAAAAGTCGCAAGGCATCTTCCCGGGCTTGCAGAGTTTTCCAAAAGCGCGGTCTTCTCTCTTGCAAAGTACCACGAAACATCGAGGTGAAGTGCTGCTCCGCCAGGTTTCTTTCCTCAAGGATTTTTTCCAGCATCACAGAGCCCAACTTTTCGTCCTCCACCAATCCAGCATAGGCACGCATCCATGCTGGATCGGAACTGGCAAGACTGCTCTCTGCATTGTAAAAAACATAGCGCAGAAAGGCACTTTGATGGACCCGTTTGGGAAGCTCATCAAAAAGGGCCGGGTGTTCGGTTTTAAGTGCTTCCAATCCGGCACCCACTCCATACCAACCGGGAAGGTAGTACCGGGACTGGTTCCAACTAAAAACCCAGGGGATGGCACGGAGGTCTTGAAGGCTGGCTTGCCCAGTCCTGCGACTCGGGCGCGAACCAATCCGGCTAAGCTCAATTGCATCAATCGGTGTGGCCTGCCGGTAAAATTGGACAAAGCCTTCCGTTTCCAAAAGTTCCCGGTAAGCCAGCCTTGAGGAATGTGCAAGGCAGTCCATCAGCACCGATGTATTCTCAGACTCTTCCCTTGCGGATGAAAGCAATTGAGCACCGAGGGAACCGGCAAGCAGAGTTTCAAGGTTGGAGGATGCAGTGGTGGCAGTGTTGAACTTCTGCCCAATCACCTCTCCCTGCTCGGTAATGCGCAACCCCCCTGCCAGTGAACCTTTTGGAAGGGCTTCCAAAAAACGGTGGGTTGGCCCTGCTCCACGCCCCACGGTTCCTCCACGACCATGAAAAAAAGTAAGCGATATCCCGTGGTCATTCCCTATTTCCAGCAAGCGTTTCTGTGCACGCTGCAAGGCCCACTGACTGGCAATTATCCCGGTATCCTTATTGCTATCGCTGTACCCCAGCATAATTACCTGATTGGCACTCCCTCCATCTTTCTGGAGGCTCGCCTGGGCACATGGGTGGCTCAGAAATTCCTTCATGATTTCGGGAGCGGCTTCCAGGTCCTCAAATGTTTCAAACAAGGGAACCACCGGTAAGGCACAGATCATTTTACCATCCACCATCTGAGTGAGCCCCACCTCCTTGCCCAGCACATAAACCACAAGCAAATCAGCCACATTTCGGGTCATGCTCACCACCAGGCAGCCCAACCCCTCCGCTCCCCTTGTATTGAGATGGTGCACCAGTTCTGAAAATGTGGCCCGGACTTCTTCCGCTTCAGGTGGTAGTTTCATCGAAGCATGAGTCATCGGCCTGGGGTGGCTCAGTTCCTTGTTTAAAAAACCGAGCTTCTTTTCCAATGACCATTCGCCAAAATTCAGCCCATCCTCAATACCCGCAGCCTCCATCATCTGACCGAGAGCCAAGTCATAAGCCGCACTGTTTTGCCGAACATCGAGACGGGCAAGATGGAGTCCGAAACTGTTAACCAAACGCAGCACTGGACGGACATATAAATCCACCGTCCGTAATGCTCCGGCATTTTCCAGACTCGCAATGAGAAGCTCGAGGTTTTCCCGCAATGGGAGCACCCCCTCACCCAAGCGGTCTGCCATCCCTAAAACAAAGGCCTTCCAGGGTTCGCCCACATCATTGCCAAGCCCCCACTCCTGCAATCGATCGAGCAGTGCTGGCGGAGCCATCAGAACGGCCCGGCTGAAAGCAAGCTTTTGCCCAAGTTCGAGCAGCCGGGAAAAGACAACCTCTCTGGCCCCCTCGTTCAAAGTATTGAGCGTGCTTCGGGTCACCTTGGCAGTCACCTTGGGGTGACCATCCCGGTCTCCCCCAACCCACGACCCAAAAACAAGGGAGGGCAATTCATCATCCTGCAAAGGGTCTGCCTCTGGCCAAACGGTGCCCCAGGCATGACGCAAACGATCGTCTAAATTTGTAAAAACCACAGGAAATACCTGCTTTAAATAATAGCTAAGGTTTTCCAGTTCATTTTCCACCTCCGGCTTACGGGAGAAAATTTCCCCGGTCAACCAGAGCCGCTCCAGCACCGCCTGCAAGGAGCGGTTGCAAAAGATTTGCTCGTACGATGTTTCCACCGAGTCCCGCTTGCGCAGCAGGCGAACAATTTCTCGGTGCAACCCAAGAACCGCCCATCTTTTGGCCTCCGTGGGATGTTTGGTAAACACTGGCTCCACCCGTACATGCGGAAGTTTTTCCCGAATCTGCGCCTCGGTAAACCCCGCATCCTTGAGCTGCTTAAAGTAATGCCCCCACCGTCCAGGCTCCGCGTCTCCCCCGAGCTCTTTCTCACGCAAACGGGTACTTCGGCCAGCCCCGTGCTCCTCCACCAAGTTGAGCAATTGAAAATAAAAGGATATCGCCTGTACAGTGTGCGGTTCCAGCACCCCATCCGGCTCCGAAAAGTTTCTTTCCCGAAGAAGCGTGGCAGATTCGGAATAACCCAGAGTTTCCAAAACCCGTGAAAAAGATTCCACCAGAAATTGGTGGTCGGTTGAAACCCTTTCCAGGCCCGATTCGATCGAACGCCCAAATGCCAATTGGTTTTTCTCTGTATTAGTAGTATTCATTTGCAGTGCCTTACCATAAAGCAACACACATTCCCGACAAGCGACATCGACTCAATTTGTTCAAAATTGATCTCCCGAAGGTCTGCTTTCAGTCCTTGCCTAATTGTTGGATTCCTGATGTATTGCTACCCGTGCGGGGATAAAATAAATGGGGGAAAATACATGATGAACAAACATAAGAATTCGGTCTCGGAATGGAAAAAGCTTGTTGAAGACTTTCAAAAGCCCAACCGAAACGCAGCCACCTTACAGGTCGTTAACACGCTATTGCCGCTCGCGGGAATATGGGTTGCCCTGTACTTTGTTTATCCGGTTTCCTGGATCTTAGCAGGGGTGCTGGCTATCCTTGGCGGGTTGTTCCTGGTTCGTGCCTTTATTATTTTTCATGACTGTGGTCACGGTTCTTTTTTCAAAAACAAAAAGGCAAACGATATTCTTGGGTTCATTACTGGAATGCTTACCTTTACGCCCTACCATCATTGGAAATGGGAGCATGCAGTGCATCACGCCACCACTGGAGACCTCGACAGACGCGGAATTGGGGATGTGTGGACATTGACGGTCAAAGAATACCTTGCCTCCTCTCGTACCACCCGCCTGAACTACCGCCTGGTGCGCAACCCTTTTATTCTTTTC
This sequence comes from Opitutales bacterium, assembly GCA_038150505.1. Lineage (GTDB taxonomy): Bacteria > Verrucomicrobiota > Verrucomicrobiia > Opitutales > Seribacteraceae > Chordibacter. The sequence goes on from JAYOTQ010000019.1 coordinate 24,832, forward strand.
GTGTTTGCCCCGCTGTTCTTGTTTTTTGTGTTGGAACGCTTTCCATCCAAAAAAAGTAAACCCAGAGAAAGACGCTCAGTCATGGTTATGAACCTTGCCCTTTTAACCTGGGGAATAGGCATGAGTGCAATCTTTGGCTTTCTGCCCTGGTTATTCCTGCAACTCATCATGATGTCTGTAGCAGGTTGCTCTGGAGTCTGGCTTTTTTATGT